>DHJN01000075.1:6065-8845 GCA_002404345.1 Actinobacteria bacterium UBA4719
ATGCACATGGCGATCGGCGCCGCGCTGAGCATGGTCGACAACAAGCTGACGCCCCACTTCGCCAGGGGGATGCGCCTCGAGAGTGGCGGGGTCGACGAGTGAGCCCCAGCTCGTGATCTTTACCTGGGGCCTCGCACTCGCACCCGCCCTGGTGGCGGCGCTGCTGCTGGTGGTGCCCGGACTCATCGTCAACCTTGGTCTGGGCGCACGAGGTTTCGATGCGTTGGGCCTGGCACCGTTGACCTCTTTGGGTGTGCTCGCGATCGCGACGCTGCTGGTGCCCGTCGTCGTAGGTCGCTGGAGCCTTGCAGCGGTCTCGGTCTCGCTTGCGCTCCTTACCGCGGTCGCCGTGCTGGGGCGCATCATCATCGCGTGGCGAACGGGTGACACGTCCCCCCACCGACCCAACCTGTCCATACGTCTGTGGATCTCGCAGCGGTGGATGGCGCAGCGGTGGATGCCCCGGCGCCGAACGATCTGGTGGCTGGCGTCTGTGGGTTTGGCCGCCGGAATCGTCGCCGCAAACTTCGTGCTCGGAGTGCGCGACCCGGGCCTGCCATCGCAGACGATCGACGCCGGATTCCACTACAACGCGGTGCTGTCGGTCATCCGCTCCGGCTTCCCCGACGGGAGTCACGTCGGTGCGGCTTCCGGCGCGGCCGCCACGGCGTGGTACCCGCCGCTGTGGCACGACCTGACCGCGCTGGCCAGCTCCCTGACGGGCGTCAACGTCGTGGTCGGTGCCAACGCGGTCGGTTGGGCCATCGGTGGGGTCGTGTGGCCGTTGTCGATGGTGTGGCTGTGTTCGCGCATCCTGCCCCATGCTCGGCTTCTCACCACGATGGCGCTGGGCCTGTGCTGCGGGGCGATCACGTTGTTCCCGTACATCATGCTGAGCTTCGGCGTCTTGTGGCCGAACGTGCTGTCGCTGGCGGCCCTGCCGACCGCGACGGGGTTGACGTTGATGGTGCTGCACCTCATGCCGCGGTCCCCCCATGCGCAGGACGACATCAACTCTGCAGGCGTTGCCGCCGATGGCGCAACCCTCGATGAGGTCGAGGCTGCAGCGGTCCGCCGTGGTGCGGCGGTCGGGCCAGGACTGAGCTGGTGGACGGTTCTGTTCGTGGGATTCGTGGGGTGCCTGGGGATGTTCTTCGCCCACCCCGGCGCGCTGTTCGCCCTGGGCATCTGGGTCGTGATCGGCGCAGTCATGCTTTCGGCGCGGTTGGTTGTCTGGAGCCGGGCGCGGGGTCTGCGCCAGCTCCGGCGCTCGTTGTTGTTGCTCCTCCTGGGCTGGTCGGTTGCTCTCGGCCTATGGGCAGCCATGAACCTGGTCCCAGCCTTGAACGCCGTGCGCGACTTCAACTGGGCCGAGATCATGACGATGAACCAGGCGCTGGGGCAGGCGCTGACCCTTTCGACGGTGATCACCAGGGCGCACTGGGCCTTGGGCGCTGCGACGGTGTGGGGTTTCTACCGGCTGCTCAAGGTTCCCCGGCTGCGCTGGCTGCTCGTGAGCCACGTCTTCCTGATCTTTCTTTACATGCTCGCTGCCGGCTCGTCGAGCTGGTTGGCACGTGAGCTGACCGGGTTCTGGTTCAACGATGCCCAACGGGTCGCGGCGTTGATCCCGATGACCGCGGTGCCGCTGGCCGCACTCGGTATCACCAGCGGGGCCGATGCGCTGGGCCGTCTTGTCGGCCGGGTCTCGTCGGACGTCCTTGGTCGCACGCTCTCCTCGCGCCAGGCCCTGGGCATCGCTGCCCTCGGGATGCTAGTGGTTCCTGTCGTCGTCTTTCCCGACCAAGGCATCGCCCAGGGGGCGGCAGTCCTTCAGGATCGCTACACCGACCAGAACTTCCACCACCTCATGGTCACATCTGACGAACAGGTGCTCTACGAGAAGCTCGCCACCCAGATCCCTGCTGGCGAAACGGTTCTGGGCAGTCCCGCCACGGGGGCTCAGTTCTCCACCATCTGGTCAGGGCATGAGGTCGTGATCCCGCACACCACCTCGAACCCCATCCCCGACGTCCGCCTGGTTTCTCTCAGGTTCAAGTCCTTCACGACCGACCCCCATGTGTGCGCCGCGCTCAAGCGACTCAAGGTGGGAGCGGTCGTCGACGACCTCGACCAGTTCCGGGTGACCGATGAATCACGGGCACACTATGCGGGGCTGGTCGACCTGTACAACACGCCGGGCCTGACGCCCATCGGCCATGGCGTCAGCGCAGTCATCTACCGCGTCGGGGCCTGCAGGAGCTGAGCCGGGACGGCGCTCCTTTGTCGTCAGGTCGCTAACGCTCGACGGTAACGGTGACGGAAACGGTGACGGTGACGTGGCCGAGACGGACGAGTCAAGCGCCGAGGCGAAATGCCTCACGGAGGCATAAACCGCCTCTTATCTCGTCCGTTGGCGACTTTTTACCTAGTCCGTTTGGCCTGACGAGGCGCGTTGTTTGGCTGAAGACGAGCGCTGTTTGGCCCCCTGCGGGTTAAACCAACGGTGGGGCGCCGGAGCCGGTGCCAGCATTTATGACACGGCCCGAGATTCGGGCGCAGCGGGTTGGTCAGATTATCTGGCCCCCAAGAACAGCCGCAGGGACATATCCCCCAAGGTGTGGCTGTCCTTCACAGCGGGACTTCCCAAGAAAGCGCTGTCATGAGCCATGTCGTGATGTCAAAGCCCCCCCGCCATGTCAAGCCCCGCAACGACGTCGGTGGCAACGACAGCGGCAGCAGCCACGAGCCGGGCTTCGAGACGGGCCACGAGACGGGCC
>DHJN01000271.1 GCA_002404345.1 Actinobacteria bacterium UBA4719
GGCACCGAGATGGCCCGACACCTTGAACTGGCCGCTGCCACCGGCATCGACATCTACTTCGCCGAACGCTCCAGCCCCTGGCAGCGCGGCGCCAACGAGAACTTCAACGGACTGCTCCGCCAGTACTTTCCGAAGGGCACCGACCTGTCGATCCACTCCCACACCCGGGTCGCCCATGTCATGGAAGAGCTCAACACCCGGCCCAGGAAACTTCTCGGTTATCTCACCCCAAAGCAAGCACTGCACGCGGAAAACAGGCCGCCGACGGTAGCCTTCAAATCGCTGGACAGACGTCCAAAACAACTCGAGCGTTGCAACGACTACTAGATTCCGCCGCCCCTAATGGGGGTTACCGGGCCGACATCGTGACAGGCTCGGTGCCTGGTAGCCGCCGATGGATGAGCACTCTTCCACACCTGGACCTCGAGTCCTATGGGTAGACAGTGCCTCTATCGGTGGTCAGGAAGACGAACCGCTGATGGGATGTCGTGCCCGCTCTTGGCGTGAGCACTTGACCATTAGGTCGCGGGTTTTCCTGCAGGCTGCTGGCCGGTAGTCGAGCGAAGTGGAGGACATCAGATTGCTGTTCGTCGGAGATGACTGGGCTGAGGACCATCATGATGTGGAGGTTCAGGACGAGACCGGGCGGCGACTTGCCAAAGCCCGCCTGCCGGAAGGTATTTCAGGGATAGCCAAGCTGCACGCCCTGGTTGGGAGGTTCCGAGCTGAGGACAGCGACGCGGCCGAGGTGAAGATCGGCATCGAGACCGACCGTGGCCCGTGGGTCGGCGCACTGGTGGCCTCGGGGTACCAGGTGTACGCGGTCAACCCGCTGCAGTCCGCTCGTGCCCGCCAGGGCAGCGGGGTTTCGGGAGCCAAGAGCGACGCCGGTGACGCTCATGTCCTGGCCGACCTGGTCCGCACTCATTCCCACCAGCTGCGCACCGTCGCCGGGGACAGCGAGCAGGCTGGCGCGGTGAAGGTCCTGACCCGGATGCACCAGACGCTGATCTGGGACCGCACCCGCCTGGTGCTGCGGTTGCGCTCCAGCCTGCGGGAGTTCTTCCCCGCTGCGCTAGAGGCCTACGAGGACCTCGATTCCCCTGACGTCCTGGAGTTGCTGACCAAGGCCCCCGAGCCCGCCAGCGCGGCCCGGTTGACTCGTGCGCAGATCACCGCCGTCCTGAAGCGGGCCCGTCGGCACGACCGGGACACCAAGACCACCGCGATCATGGCCGCACTGCGTACTGAGCACCTCACCCAGCCGCCGCCTATCGCGGCGGCCTACGGTGCGACGGTCCGGGCCCTGGCTGCCTTGATCTCGACCTCCAACGAGCAGATCACCGCCTTGGAAGGGCCGGTCGAGGCCTGTTTTGGTCAGCACCCGGACGCTGAGATCTACCTCAGCCAGCCCGGACTGGGGCCCATCCTGGGCGCCCGGGTGCTCGCAGAGTTCGGCGACGACCCGACCCGCTACGAAGGCGCCCGTTCCCGTAAGAACTACGCCGGCACCAGTCCCATCACCCGGGCCTCGGGCAAGAAGAAAGTCGTCCTGGCCCGTTACGTGCGTAACAACCGCCTGACCGATGCCTTGCACCAGCAGGCGTTCTGCGCCCTGAGCGGATCACCGGGAGCCCGGGCCTACTACGACGAACTCAGGGGCCGCGACATCGGCCACAACGCGGCCCTGCGCCAGCTCGGCAACCGCCTCGTCGGCATCCTGCACGGCTGCCTCAAAACCCGCACCCGCTACGACGAGTCGGTTGCTTGGAGCCAGCACACCCAACGACTAGCAGCATGACGTCAAAGAACGACCCAGCAGGGCACATCGCGGCCAGCCCCGGGCGTCAACGACCTGTTGAAAGCCCGCGGCGCTGCCACTACGCCGAAGACCCCGCCCTCCGGCCGCGGTGCACCCTGACCGCGACCCTCCGGTACGGCGCCGTAGCGCTGTGCGCGTCCTGCAACGCGGCCCGCTCGACCGTCGGTAAGGGCCAAGCCCCGGTCCCGCTACCAGCCGGTCCGGCGTTCGACGTCCTGGGTTGGGTTGCCACCGCCCACCAGCAGGCGGGCGCCGCCGAGGCGACCCTGGCCGCCGCCGTCACCAGAGCCCGCCAGGGCGGAGCAACCTGGTCGGTGATCGGAGCCCAACTCGGCGTGTCACGTCAAGGCGCACAGCAGCGCTTCGCACCCAGCATGGGTGCCACAAAAAGCCCACCCCATACGACGAGACCACTGCCTGGAACCAGCACACCCCAACAAGCAGCGGCTTGACATCTAAGACCATGGGATGTCTGTCCCGGTGAATACTGCGGGCGGGATGCTCCTATGGATGTCAAGGCCCCTCATGAAGCGTTGTCGCGCGGCATGTAGCAGGGCGTAGTGACAGCGGGCTGGCCCGGTGGTCATGTCAAGCCGCCGTTGAAGTCGCGGCGACCCGACGGGATTGATTGTCGGCTGTGCGGGACGTGAGGGCGGTGAAGATCTCGCGGGCGACGTAGCGCTTGAGGCATCTGATGATCTCGGGCTTCGACAGCCCCTCGGTGGTGCGTCTTTGGGCGTAGGCCCGGGTGCGGGAGTCGTAACGTAGGCGTCCGAGCACGACGATGTAGAGGGCATTGTTCGCACCACGGTCGCCCCCACGGTTGAGCCGGTGGCGGTGGGTGCGCCCGCTATTGGCAGGGATCGGGGCGACCCCGCATAGGTGGGCGAATGCAGCTTCGGAGCGCAGTCGGTCGGGGTTGTCACCGGCAGTGACGAGTATCTGTCCGGCGACTTCGGTGCCGACGCCAGGCAGTGCCAGTAGGCGTGCAGCGGCCGCGGCCACCAATGTGCGAAGGTCGGTATCGGCCCCGGTGATCTCTTCGGACAGGTGCTGGTGGCGGCGGGCCAGGCGGCGCAGGGCGGTCTTGGTGGCCTGCTCGGGATCGGCGATGTCGCCAGTTGGTCGTAGTCGGGCGCAGGCCGCGACGAGCGTGGTCGTGGTGAGGTGGCGTAGCTGCTCGCGCAGATCGACCGGCGCTGTGACGATCAGAGCCTTGAGCTGGTTGGTGGCCTGGCTGCGGGCCTTGACCGCACTGCTACGGGCCACACGCAGCGAACGGATTGCCTCGACGCGGCCGTCTCGGGCCTTGGGGACGCCGGTGGCTGTACCGGCCAACGCGGCCCGCGCTGCCGAGTAGGCATCCAGCGGGTCGGACTTTCCTTGGGCTCGGCGAGCCTTACGGTCGGGGCGGTCAACCTCGACCACGGTGACCCCTGCGGCGCGTAGCTGCCGGGTCAGACCCGCTCCGTAGGTCCCGGTCCCCTCCACGCCGACCCGCTCAAGATGGCCATACCCTTGCAGCCAGCTCAACAATGCCCGGTAGCCGGCCGGGGTCGTGGGAAACTCTCGATCGCCGAGCTGGCGACCCACGGAGTCGAGCGCCGCTGCGTGGTGGGTCTGGCCGTGGGTATCGACACCGCCGGTGACATCCGCCGCTGTGGTGGTCATGCTGGTCATTGCCGTCCTTCTTCCGTTTGTCCGGATAGGTCGGCACGCGGCGGTCGGGCCAGGTGGACAAGCCAGTGATGGGCGCCTCTTCCGCAGGCTCCTATGAGGTCACGCCACCCGGCCGCGCGCGTGCGAAACGACACCACCCACCGGGCCGACGGATCCCGCCAAGGACAGCAGATTCACGTCAGGCATACGGAGGGTCAGACCCAGCGGGCGGTGCCAGGTACATCCTCACTGGCATACGAGGACCAGCCCAACT
>DHJN01000229.1:0-369 GCA_002404345.1 Actinobacteria bacterium UBA4719
TGGACCCGGCGGGGGGTCGTACCCCTGGGGTACGACCCGCTTCTGGGTCATTCAAGGCCGATTTGCGTCGGCCATTCGGTTAGCTTTGGTGACCAAATGGTCGACCAGGGCTGAAAGCAACCACGCGTTCGAGTGGTCGTCACGACGCTTGATGTATGACATCTCCAAGAGCTCTTGTCCGTCGTCTCGGTGGCGTGGTGGTGATGCTTCTGGTCCTGGGCCCGGCGCTCATCGTGACCGCACCCTCGGCCGAGGCGTACACTCCCAGCGCCTACACGGTCGCGGTGTACGAGGCCCGGGTCATCGCCCTGATCAACTACAAGCGGTCGAGGTACGGCCGCAGCAGGCTTGCGGCGTCGTCCTGCCCGG
>DHJN01000229.1:458-8447 GCA_002404345.1 Actinobacteria bacterium UBA4719
TGGACCTTCTACCACCAGTCGATGTACACGATCCTCTCGGGCTGCAGGGCCACCGTGGCGGCCGAGAACCTGGCTCGTGGAGGGGTCAGCGCCGACACGTTCGTGAACATGTGGATGGCCTCGCCAGGGCACAGGGCCAACATCCTGGACGGCCGGCTGACCCGGATCGGCGTGGCTGCCGTCTACACGCGCGGCCAGTGGGTCGTCGCCGCGGACTTCACCCGCTCCTGACGCAGATCTCCGCGCCGGCAGATCACTGTCGAGCGACACGTCGCACTGCCGGCAGGGTGCTCGGCCACGAGCTCTTGACCGAGCACGCTGCCGGCAGGGTGCCCGGTCATGGGCTTGCGGCAGTCCGTGGCCCGTTGTCCTCCTCGTCATCGAACGGCTGGGCCACGATGAGCTGACCCACCTGCTCACTGACCATTCGTCGGGCCTCGGTGTCGAGCTCAGCGTCCGTCACCAGCACATCGACCTGGTCGAGGGTGGCGATCTTTGACAGTCCGATGACGCCCCATTTGCTGTTGTCGGCCACCACGATGACCCGTCGGGCGGTTGCGATGAGCGCCCGGTTGGTGGCGGCCTCGATGAGGTTCGGTGTCGTCAGGCCCGCAATCTGGTCGATTCCGTGCACCCCAAGGATGAGCGTGTCGACGTGCATCGAGCGCAACGTGGCGTCCGCCACCGGCCCGGCCAGCGCGTCCGAGGGAGTGCGGACACCGCCGGTCAGAACGACCGTCAGGTCGTCCCGCTGGGAGTTGTGCAGCAGGTCGGCCACGCGGGGCGAGTTCGTCACCACGGTCAGGTTGGGGACGTTGAGCAGCTCATATGCCACGGCGTAGGTCGTCGTGCCGGCCGAGATGGCGATCGAGGTGCCCGGAGAGATCAGGCCAGCCGCAGCGTGAGCGATCGCGGACTTCTGCACGGGGTTCATCTCGGACTTCACCCGGAAGCCGGGCTCGTCCGCGCTGCGTCCACCGACGGCCGTGGCGCCGCCATGGACCTTCATCACCAGTCCCTTGGCCGCCAGCGCCTCGATGTCCCGACGCACCGTCATATCGGAGACGCCGAGGATGTCGACCAGCTCGGAGACGCGTGCACCGCCGTTGCGGTCGACCTCCTCCAGGATGGCCTCTTGTCGTTGTCGTGCCAGCACGCCGTTGCCCTCCTTTGTCGACCCTGTCTGTTTGGCCCGGTCTGTTTGGCCCGGTCTGTTTAGCCTGGTCTGCCGGGCATTCTGCCATGTTTTTGTTGAATTAAGTTGAGAAGCGTGACCTTGCGAGCACCCCAGACGGTCACCTGACAGAAGGACGAGACAGAATAACGCTCATGCCCGCGCACGAGACCCCGCAAACCACCCGCAAGCCGCGTCTGCTGTCCGGTACGCAGCCGACCCACGACTCGTTGCACCTGGGCAACTACCTCGGCGCGTTGGTCAACTGGGTGGAGATGCAGGAGACGCATGACGCGTTCTACACGGTGGTGGACCTGCACGCGCTCACGGTCGAGGTCGCGCCGGCCACCTTGCGCGAGCGCACCCGTCGTACAGCTGCGCAGTTCCTCGCAGCTGGGGTGGACCCCGCTCGATCCACCGTATTCGTGCAGAGCCACGTCGGCGAGCACGCCCAGCTGGCCTGGGTCCTGTCCTGCCTCACTGGCTTTGGTGAAGCCAGTCGGATGACGCAGTTCAAGGACAAGTCCGGCAAGCACGGCGCCGAGGGCACGACCGTGGGCCTGTTCACCTATCCGGTGCTCATGGCGGCGGACATCCTGCTGTATGACGCGGACCAGGTCCCCGTCGGCGAGGATCAGCGTCAGCACCTCGAACTGACCCGCGACCTCGCCGGGCGTTTCAACAGCCGCTACGGCAAGACCTTCACCGTCCCCGAACCGCACATCGTCAAGGCGACCGCCAAGATCTACGACCTGCAGGACCCGTCGGCCAAGATGAGCAAGTCCTCGATCAGCCAGAGCGGGGTGATCGACCTGCTCGAGGATCCCAGGACCATCGCCAAGCGGATCAAATCCGCGGTCACCGACACGGGGCGTGAGATCCGTTTCGACGAGGCCCAGAAGCCCGGAGTCTCCAACTTGCTGCGCATCTTCGGCGCTCTGTCGGGAAGGTCGATCGAGGCGCTCGAGGCCGACTACGACGGCAAGGGCTACGGCGACCTCAAGAAGGACATCGCCGAGATCGTCGTCGACACCGCCACGCCGTATCGCGATCGCACCCTTGCGCTGCTGGCTGATCCGGCCGAGCTCGACCGGATACTGGCCGAAGGCGCCGAGCGCGCCAGGGGTGTGGCCAGTATCACCCTGGCCAGGGTTTATGACCGTGTCGGCTTCCTGCCGAGCAAGCGATAGCCGCCCGCGTGAACATGATCAGCGTGTCCATCGCGATCCCTGCGCCGTTTGCCGGTGAGCTTCAGCGGCTGCGTGCGTCCTTCGGTGATCCGTCGGCCGAGTCGATACCGACCCACGTCACGCTGCTGTCGCCGACCGAGATCGCAGATGACCAGGTTCCCGAGATCCACGAGCATCTCGAACGGGTCGCTGCCTCTGAGCGGCCGTTCACCATGCACTTGCGCAGCACCGGCACGTTCCGACCGGTCTCTCCGGTGGTTTTCGTACAGGTGGCCGGCGGCATCAGTGAGTGTGAGCGGATCGAGCAGGCCATCCGCACGGGCCCGTTGAAGCGGGACGTGGAGTTCTATTACCACCCGCACGTCACGGTCGCCCATCACCTCGATGACGCGGCGATGGACCGGGCGTTCAACGAGCTGGCTTCCTACGAATGCTCATTCGAGGTCGGGGCCTTTGACATGTACGAGCATGGCGCCGATCTGGTGTGGCACTCGGTGCGTACCTTCGACTTTAATGGGGGAGTGAGCACCCACTCAGGCCGGATGCCGTGAGGCCTCTGCTCGCGCGGTTTCGGGCGGGTCGGCCGTGGCGGGCCTGGCAGCGCTACGGAGACGCACGGGGCAATGTGCTGGCCGCCGGTGTCGGCTATTTTGCCTTCTTCTCGATCTTCCCCGCCGTCGCGCTGGCATTCACGGTGTTCGGGTTCGTCCTCCGTGGGCACCCCGAGCTGTTGGGCTCCATCGCTGATCACCTGAACCAGAACCTGCCGGGCTTCGTCAGGGATGCGCAGCACCCCGAAGGACTCATTCCGATTCGACCCCCGCAGGTCGCCACGTTGACGTTCACCGGTGTCGTCGCCTTCGTCAGCCTGGTGCTGGCCGGGCTGGGCTGGCTGGGGGCCGCCCGTGAGGGCATACGTGCTGTCTTCGGGGCGCGGGGGTCCGCGGGCACCCTGATCACCAACAAGATTCGCGACCTGGGCGTGCTCTTCACGCTGGGTCTGGGTATCGCGCTCTCCGCGATGCTGACCAGCGTGGTCGGCGCCGCTGCCGGCTGGATCGCCGAGCGGATCGGGTTGTCCGGTCAGGGCTGGGTCCTCCTGCTCGCGGGGTTCACCGTGAGCGTCCTGACCGACACGGGGCTGATGATGGTCCTGCTGCGGGTGCTCTCCGGGGTGCCCGTGCCCTGGCGCGACCTGTACCAGGGGGCGCTGGTGGGCGGGGTCGGGTTCAGTGTCCTGAAGCTCTCTGCCGCCACGTTGCTGCCGCGGGTGACCGCCAACCCGTTGTTCGCCTCGATCGCGATCGTGGTCGGTTTGTTGTTCTGGCTGAACCTCATCGCCCGACTGACCCTGATCTCTGCGGCGTGGGCAGCCAACGACGTCGAGATCCATGGCGGCCAGGCTCATGCCCTGCTCCAGGCCCGGACCGATGACCACGACCCCGTGGCCGTACCTGGGACGACGTCCGCTCGGGGCGGCTCGCTGCCGACCTTCGGCGCACCGTCCGGCGAACGTACGTCTGTGGTGGCCGGTGCCGTGCTCGGTGCCGCGGCGGTGGTGGCCACGCAAGCGCTGGCCCACGGCATCCGGTCAGTGGTCGGTCTTGCCAGGCGCTGACTTTGGCAGGTCCGCTCGGTACTCAGCCTCGCTACGCACTGCGATCCCCGCAGCAGGCTCAGCTGCGCTTGCGGGAGCTCTTTCGTCTTGCCCGGGTGCCGACCACCGCCAGTGCGCCGACCACCGCCAGCCCGCTGATCAGGCCAGACCTGCCGACCCAGCGCGGGAGCGCGGGTGGGCGAGGCGATTCGCGAGGTGATTCGGCCATCTGGGACACGGGGCGGCCATGTGCCGCCGAGGTCAGCCGCGGTGTGGTCGCGGCGCCGGGCTTGACCAGCTCGCCGATCGGGGTGACCGAGGTGCCGTGGGCAAAGGCCCAGTCCAGCAGCGCCGCGACCGGACGCCAGCTGCCGTTGGGGCTGGCCATCTGGGTCACGATGTAGGTCCTGCCCCCCCGGGTGGCCGCGCCGACAATGGTGTGCTTGGCGGCGATCGTGTATCCGGTCTTGATGCCGACCGCGCCCCGGTAGTTGTAGAGCAGCTTGTTGTGACTGCCGATCTTGAAGGCAGGTTTCACCTTGCCGTCGACGGACCTGCCGCCGGGCACGACGGACTGCTTTTCGATGACGTAGCGGCGGAAGTCGGGAAGCTTCATCCCGGCGCGACCGATCAGCGCCAGGTCGTAGGCGCTGGTGGTCTGTCCGGCCTTGTCCAGGCCGCTGGGGTCCTTGGCCACGGTGTCGGTGGCGTTGAGATCTGCCGCGGTCGCGTTCATCGCTTTCAAGGTCACGGCCACGCTGTGGTTTCCTCGCGCGAGGGCGTAGGCCGCATCGTTGCCCGAGACCATCAGCAAGCCCTGCAACAGCGTCCGGACGCTGTATGCCCTGCCGGGAAGGATGCCGAGGTGGCTACCGTCGACGCGCACGTCCTCCGGTTTCACCGCGATCTTCGCGCTCGCATCGAGGAGGGGGATCAGGGTCAAGGCGGTGAGTGTCTTCAGGGTGCTGGCCGGCAGATGGCGTGCGTGTGGTGCCCTCGCGGCCAGGATCTTCCCCGTGCCCATGTCTGCGATCAGGAAGGACGCGCCGGGCATGGCGGGCGGGGGCGGAACCCCGGGCCTAAGGTTCACGATGACCCCTGGTGCGGCAAGTTGTCGGCCGCCGACGTGGTTGCCGGCGGTGGCGAGCGCAGGGGAGGCGGCGCCGACGACGCAGGACGCGCCCGCGGCGGTGAGCGAGAGGCTCAGCGCGAGGGCGCGTACGGCATACCGGACTGCTGTCATCTGACGAGGATCCTAACGGATCGGGATGGTCAACCCTTTCGTGACGACATGCTAGGCGGGCGCCGCCTGTAGCGTCAGCGGCATGGTTAAGGACCTTGGCGCAATGACACCGGCCGCGGACGAGCAATGACCCCGGCAGCGGACGAGCAATGACACAGGCCGCGGGCGATCGGAGACGGATCGCGGACGACATGCATGGGTTTTGGGCGGTGATCCCTGCGGGAGGCGCGGGGACGCGACTATGGCCCCTGTCGCGGTCGTCGTCGCCGAAGTTCCTGCACGATCTGACCGGTACTGGGTGCTCGCTGCTGCAGGCGACGTGGAACCGGCTCGAGCCCCTGTGTGGTGACCGCATCATGGTGGTGACCGGCGTCCTGCACGAGGCGACCGTGCGAGCCCAGCTGCCGGGACTGTCCCCGGCCAACCTGGTGGCCGAGCCCCAGCCGCGCGACTCCATGGCGGCCATCGGGCTGGCCGCCGCACTGCTCGAACGCCGTGACCCCGATGCCGTCATCGGCTCGTTCGCGGCGGACCACGTCATCGGCGAGCCTGAGGTTTTCGCCGAATGCGTACGTGAGGCGGTCGTGGTCGCGCGGACTGGCTACGTCGTCACGATCGGCATCGAACCGACCCGTCCGGCAACTGGTTTCGGCTACATCCACGTTGGGGACGCCCTGGTGATTGCTGGTGCTCCGAATGGTCGTCAGGTCCGGTCCTTCGTGGAGAAGCCTGACGCGATGACAGCGCGGGGATTCCTGGACGCCGGCGAATACCACTGGAACGCAGGGATGTTCGTCGTCAAGGCGTCGGTCCTGCTCGATCTGCTGGCCGAGTTCCATCCCGAGCTGGCGGCCGGTCTGCGCGACATCGCAGCGCAGCCAGCCCGGCTGGCGGAGGTGTGGCCGGGGCTGACCAAGATCTCCATCGACCACGCCGTGGCCGAACCTGCCGCTGCGCAGGGCCGCGTGGCCGTGGTGCCGGGCCGGTTCACCTGGGATGACGTGGGCGACTTCGCCTCGCTGGCTTCGTTGCTTTCCGACGCCGCGCCCGTCCCTGGGCTGAAAGTCCTGGGTGAGGTCGACCTGGTGCTGGCCAAGGACGCGACGGGCGTGGTGATCCCCGGCTCCGGCCGGACCGTCGCCGTGCTCGGTCTGGACGACATCGTGGTGGTCGACACCCCGGATGCTGTGCTGGTCACCACCCGCGCTCGCGCCCAGGACGTCAAGGCACTCGTCGATCTGCTCAAGGCAACCGGGCGCGCCGACCTCACCTGAGTGGCGCCCGAGGGTCATGACGCACCTGTTCCAATTGACCCGGGTGGGTCAGATGACGAGTCCGGGATGCCAGCGCCAGGTGAGCATGATCGCATCGAAAAGTCCCACGAGCGGGCCGTAGGAGTCACGGGGCACGGTGGACAGGATTCGGTCGAGCTCGCGGTCGAGCTCCTCGGTGCCATGCTCGGAGCGGGCGTCCAGTCGTATCCAGCCGGGGGGCAGGATCAGCGTGTAACCGTTGGCAAGGGAGGGTCGGAGGTTGGTCATTCCCTCAGCCGCAGCGTCATGGCCAGGGCGTGGATGTCGTCGGCGGCCACGAGGATGCGGGTCGGGTCGTACAGCAGCCGGCGGATGCGTTCGTAGTCATCGGGATCCGGGGTGATGCCTTCGGCCCAGGAGTCCGGCAGGACTGCGACGGAACTGTTTCGGACTGGTTTAGCGGGCCCCGGTGACCAGGGTCTGGACCTCATCCACCCGGATCTTCTTAATGTCCGTAACCGGGGGCGGTTGGGTAGGAATGGATCCCTGGTTCTTCCCGTTGATCGCCCACGTCGCGGTCCACTTAGCGCTGACCGTGACCGGAGTCGTCTGGCCGCCCAAGGCGAGCTTCGACTGGTCAAGGCAGCCGGTGATAGAGGCAAAGCCGGACGTGCCTGCTGTGTGGATTGTGTGAATCGTGTAGGTCACCGAGCCAATCCCCTGAACCGACTCGGTGGGTAGGTTCACGTAGGTTTTCCTCCACTTTGTGCTCAACCAAAGGTGCGGTCGCGTCAACCCCCGGACGCGCAGGATATCAAGGGGTGCCCCAAGGCCCTGTATTCCGTGCGTTCTGACCACCCGACGCAAATCCAGGACATGTGCATCACTAGGCTCGCAGCCATGCCTGAGATCCCTGTCGCGTTGAGCGAGTCCGACCTGCCCATCGCCCAGGTCTATGACCAGTCGGTGCTTGACGGCTTCGATGCACAGGAGCGCCTCGGGGCGCCGGGGAAGTTCCCGTTCACCCGCGGCGTGTACCCGTCGATGTACACGGGCAAGCCGTGGACGATGCGCCAGTACGCCGGGTTCGGCACGGCCGCCGGGTCCAACGAGCGTTACCACCAGCTGGTCAAGGCCGGCACCGGTGGCCTCTCCGTGGCCTTCGACCTGCCCACCCAGATGGGTTATGACTCCGACGAGGCGATCGCTCACGGTGAGGTCGGCAAGGTCGGGGTCGCGATCGACTCCCTCGATGACATGCGCACGCTGTTCCACGGACTGCCGCTGGACAAGGTGAGCACGTCGATGACGATCAACGCGCCCGCCTCGACCCTGCTGCTGATGTACCAGCTGGTGGCGGCCGAGGAGGGCATCGCCGGCAAGCAGCTGACCGGCACGATCCAGAACGACGTGCTCAAGGAGTACATCGCCCGTGGCACGTACATCTATCCGCCGAAGGAGTCGCTGCGCCTGATCAGCGACATCTTCTCCTACTGCCACAAGGAGCTTCCGCGCTGGAACACGATCTCCAT
>DHJN01000152.1 GCA_002404345.1 Actinobacteria bacterium UBA4719
AACTCCCTAGGTTTGCGCTCAGACCCGGACAAACTCCCTAGGTTTGCGCTCAGATCCGGACAGGCTCCCTAGGTTTGCGGACTGGCAGCGGCAAACCTCGGGAGTCTGTACGCGGACGGATGCTGTTGTGCAGGAAGAGGAATCCGTGGCGGTTAGCCTTCTTGCGTGACGCATTTTGATCTGGCAATCATCGGCACCGGCTCGGGCAACTCCCTGGTCACCCCGGACTTCGACGGCAAGCGCGTCGCGATCATCGAGTCCGGGACGTTCGGGGGCACCTGCCTGAACGTCGGCTGCATCCCCACCAAGATGTACGTCTACGCTGCAGATGTTGCCAACACCGTGACCCACGCGGCCAGGTACGGCGTCGACGCCACGCTGGACGGCGTTCGCTGGACGGATATCCGCGACCGCGTCTTCGGCCGGATCGACCCGATCTCGGCGGGTGGCAAGGAATACCGCACCAACGGCCCGAACACCACGACATTCCTCGGCCATGCCACCTTCACCGGTCCCAGGCGGCTTCGGATCACTGCCGACCACGAGGTCAACGGTGTCGAGATCACCGCTGACCAGATCGTGATCGCTACCGGCGCCCGCCCGACCGTTCCCGTCGCGGTCACCGACTCCGGGGTGCCGTTCCACACGTCCGACACGGTGATGCGTCTGGACGAGCTGCCCAAGCGGCTGGTCATCCTTGGATCCGGTTTCATTGCAGCGGAGTTCGCCCATGTCTTCTCAGCTCTTGGCAGCCGGGTCACCGTCGTCGCGCGGAGCAACGCGCTGCTGCGCCAGCTCGACACCGAGATCTCCGCGCGCTTCACCGTGGTCGCCCAGGAGCAGTGGGACGTTCGCCTGAACACTGAGGTGACCAAGGTCAGTGGCAACAGGAATGGCCATCAGAATCGCCATGAGAATGGCCACGAGAATGGCGATGACAGTGAGGTGCGCCTGGACTTCGCAGACGGGTCGTATGCCGTCGGCGACGTCCTGCTCGTGGCCACGGGCCGGGTGCCCAACACCGCCGATCTCGGCCTGGACGTCGCAGGCGTTGCCACCCATGAGGACGGCGGGGTCACGGTCGACGCACATGGTCGCACCAACATCAACGGCGTCTGGGCCCTGGGTGACGTGTCCAGCGCGCATCAGCTCAAGCACGTCGCCAACCATGAGGCCCGGGTTGTCGCCCACAACCTGGCCCACCCCGACGATCTGCGCAGCTTCGACCACCGCAATGTTCCCTCGGCGGTCTTCACCTCTCCACAGATCGCCGGCGTCGGGCTGACCGAGGAGCAGCTCAAGGCCCAGGGCCGCAGCTACGTCACGAAGTCGCAGGAGTACGGCGACACGGCGTACGGCTGGGCGATGGAGGACACCACCGGTGTCTGCAAGGTGATCGCGGACCCGGCCACGGGTGAGCTTCTCGGCGCGCACCTGATGGGCTACCAGGCGTCCAACCTGATCCAGCCGCTGATCCAGGGCATGTCGTTCGGGCAGACCGTTGCGGACCTGGCGCGCGGTCAGTACTGGATCCACCCGGCGCTCAGCGAGGTGGTGGAGAACGCCCTGCTCGGCCTCGAGCTTGCCCCGATAAGCCTCGAGCTCGGTCCGCATTAGGCTGGCGCGCATGTCAGTTGAGGGTGGGACCAAGGCAATCGTCGCGGCGCTGATGGCCAACACCGGGATCGCGATCACCAAGCTCATCGCCTTCCTGTTGACCGGATCGAGCTCGATGCTGGCCGAGTCGGTGCACTCCCTGGCCGACTCCGGCAACCAGGGTCTGTTGCTGGTCGGGGGCAAGCGGAGCCGGCGGGCGGCCACGCCGAAGCACCCGTTCGGCTACGGCCGTGAGCGGTACTTCTACGCCTTCATCGTCTCGATCGTGCTGTTCACCGTCGGTGGGCTCTTTGCGCTCTACGAGGCGTGGCACAAGTTCCAGGACCCCGAGCCGATCACCGGAACGTGGTGGTGGGTGCCGGTCGCCGTCCTGGTCATCGCGATCGCGCTGGAGGGGTTCTCCTTCCACACTGCCATCACGGAGAGCAACCAGGTCCGCGGTGACCGTTCGTGGCCGGCGTTCATCCGCACCGCCAAAGCGCCCGAGCTGCCCGTCATCCTGCTGGAGGACCTGGCCGCCCTGCTCGGTCTGGTCTTCGCGCTGTTCGGTGTCAGCATGACCCTGGCCACCTCCAACGGGACCTGGGACGCCGTCGGCACGGCCCTGATCGGCACGCTCCTGGTGCTCGTCGCGATCGTCCTCTCCATCGAGATGAAGTCGCTACTACTTGGCGAGTCAGCCACCATTGACCAGATCCGGGCCATCGAGGCGGCCCTTGAGGGCGACGAGGAGTCGGCGGTCGAGCGCGTGATCCACCTGCGAACGCTGCACCTTGGGCCGGAGGAGCTGCTGGTCGGCGCGAAGCTGGCGGTGGGCCGTCTGGACTACGGGCACCAGATCGCCGTAGCTATCGACGCCGCCGAGCAGCGAGCCCGCGAGTCCGTGCCCGGGCTGCACCTGGTGATGTACCTCGAACCCGACATCGACCGCGGCCCCTCCGACCCCGTCTCCTGGCAGCACGCGAGCGACTGATCCGGGCCACCTTCCGACGGGGCCGGGCCAACCTCCGACAGGGCGGGGCCAACCTCCGACAGGGCCGGTATGCCACGTGCGGACAGGTCATCGGGAACACTGTTCCGCGGGACATCCGCGGGTTTCGTCGTAGACTATGTCCCACTGTCGGCGTGGGTGATGACCCGCGATGTGCCCAGATGGGCTACGCCGGGTCAGTCAAACCGATGACTCACACATGACATGGAGTGCTTCCTTTATGCTTTTTGACTATAAGGTTCGCGACCTGGGCCTCGCCGAGGCCGGCCGCCACCAGTTGCGCCTGGCCGAGCACGAGATGCCCGGTCTGATGTCCCTACGCGCTGAGTTTGCTGCGAGCCAGCCCCTCAAGGGCGCCAGGATCGCCGGCTCGCTGCACATGACCGTGCAGACCGCCGTTCTCATCGAGACCCTCACCGTGCTCGGCGCGCAGGTCCGCTGGGCCTCGTGCAACATCTACTCGACCCAGGACGAAGCGGCGGCTGCCGCTGTCGTTGGCCCGCACGGCACCCCGGATGACCTGCAGGGTGTCCCCGTGTTCGCCTGGAAGGGCGAGACGCTGCCGGAGTACTGGTGGTGCACCGAGCAGATTCTGACCTGGCCCGCCGACGACTCCGGGTCAACCGGCCCCAACATGATCCTCGACGACGGCGGCGACGCCACCCTGCTGGTCCACAACGGCAAGGCGTGGGAGGCTGCCGGCGTCGTGCCCTCGGCGCAGGAGGACGACCCCGAGGAGTGGCACGTCATCCTCGAGACGGTACGCAACACGATGGCCGCCGACCCGATGAAGTGGACCACCATCGCGGACGGCATCAAGGGCGTCACCGAAGAGACCACCACCGGTGTCCACCGCCTCTACGAGATGCAGAAGGCCGG
>DHJN01000010.1:0-7922 GCA_002404345.1 Actinobacteria bacterium UBA4719
ACGATCCCACCGCTCGCACCGCAGGAGGATCGCCGTCTCACAGCGGTGAGGCACCTAACGTTACGGCTGCTATCTCCAACCTCTGGCTCGGGTCCGTGACCGCTGATTCCGGCAGCTCAGGTTGTCAGCCAAAGTCTTTATAGGGATTCATAGGGAGAAGCCGAGATAGGTGACCACAACGACCCCCAAGAGGCGACGGAAGGGGTTCACTCCACGCAGCACCTCGTCTCCGGCCCACAGTGCGAGGGCTACCGGGGCCAGGACGACCAGGACGGCATGCACCCACCCTTGGGGGTTCCCAAGCCACATCACCACCGACGCCAGCACCCACGCGGCGAGCGGCCAGTTGGGGAGCTGGACCAGCGTGATCCGGCCGGTCGTCCGGCTGCGGAACATCCAGTTCACGAACCCGAAGCGATTCTCCCTCTGCTCAGGAGATTTCAACGGCGCATCCTGTGGGTCGATGTCCGCCCGGCGGTCCCGCCGCCCGGACTGTGCCCCCGGGTGGATGCGACTCACTGTTCACCGGCGGGCGACAAGGGCGCTTCGTCGCTGTGCGCGGGGAAGTCAGGGATGACGTCGCGTTCGTCTTCAGCCGGATGGGAGTCGTTGGTTCCCTCGGGCTCGTCGCGGCCTTCCCTGAGCAAGCCCGGGTCTGCGACCACATCCTGGGCGGTCGCGTGGTCCTCCAGCAAGCTAGCGACCGGCTGCCAAGCTGCGGCTAGGGCGACGGCGCCTGCATCGGCGGAGGTGCGCTCGTTCCACAACTCTACGAACCGGCGGCGGACGTCCAGGTGCTCCTCCAGGATCGGTTCGGTGATCTCGAACTCAACGCGGTCGTTGTTGTCAGCCATAGCGACCAGTCTGCGGGTTGCCGAGTGCCCCTTTTGACAAACAGTCGACAACAAGGCATCGAGGCAACCACCGAGCACGTACTTTCAAGGCGGCGCCTTACCAGTAAACATCCAGTCCATCAACCCCTTGCGATTCTCTGTCAGCTCAGGAGTTCTGGTCGATGTACTCCCCCGGGTCGATGTCCTCCCCGGAGATCCCACGGGCTGCGCGGTGCTCCGCGTGAAAGGCGACCCACCTTGTTCCAAGGCGCGATCTGAGCGCCTGGTCACTGTGCTCGCGGAAGTCAGGGATAACGTCGCGTTCCTCTTCGGCCAGATGCTCATCATTGGCCTTGCGGCATTCGAGCACCGCACGCCACCAAGGGTCGGAACCGGTTTCGAAACGGCAGGCTGCTCGGATCGCGTCACGGAGCTCGTTGTGGTCGCCGACCGCGTCATTGGTCTCCTCGGCCGCCTCTTCGCTCCCTCTCTTGAGCAGGACCGGGTAGAAGATCTCCTCCTCGGCCCTCGCGTGGACCTCCAGCAGGTCGGCAAGCGGCTGCCAGGCCGCTGCGACCGCGCCTGTATCACCGGAGTGGCGCAAGTCCCACAACTGCACGAACCGGCGGCGGAAATCCCCATGCTCGTCGAGGATCAGGTCGGTGATGTCGATCTCGGTTCCGTTTTCGTGGTCAGCCATGCTGACCAGTCTGGGGGCTTCCGCGCGATCGCCTTACCAAGGCGGTCGTCAAGGCGCCCAGCCGAAATTCAAGTCGCGCCGATCGCGATCAATACCAAACTAGACCGATTCTCATCAGCCGGACACCTTCATTCAGGTTCGTGTACACCTCGCGGTTACCCAGGTAAGGGGCGCCCGTGCCGCCGCAGGCCAACCGCCTTCCCGGCAGTTGCCAGATCCAGGCTGACTGTGGGGCGGGAATTGGTTGTGCCGCCGTATTGATGGCATCATCGCTGGCCAAGCCCGTACAGGGTTGTCCATGCACGATTGAAGGGACCTTAGTTGATCATTCTCGGAGTTGTGCTTGTTGTCGTGGGATTGGTGGCCGGCATCCCCATCCTGGAGACAATCGGCTTCCTGTTGGTGGTCGTTGGTGTGATCCTGTGGATCCTGGGTGCCATGGGCCGCGCCGTAGGCGGACGCAAGCACTACTACTGAACAGAGATCTCCCAGCATTGGCACGATAGGTCCAACCCGCGACAACACGTCACGGACTCAGAACACCCGAAAGGAGCCCGACGATGGGCTGGGACGACAAGCTGAAGAACAAGAAGGACGAGGCCAAGGGCGCCGCCAAGGAGAAGGTCGGCAAGGCGACGGCCGACGAGCAGATGGAACGAGACGGCAAGAACGACCAGACGGTGAGCAACCTCAAGCAGGCTGGCGAAAAGGTCAAGGACGCCTTCAAGAAGGACTGAGGTTCCATCCAACGCAACATGTCGCACGGACTCTTGCGGAGCCTGGCATGCGGAAGGGATTGAGAGTGAGGACGGGGATGACCTTTGATCGCAACGGTGCCAGGAAGTCAGCCAGTGCCAGAGACATCCCTTGAGAGGACCGGTCAGCGCCACCCGGGCAGTCGCGTCCTACACGTTCTGGACCGGTGGGCCGCAAGACCGACGCTTGCGCTCGGCCTGGTCGCAGCCGTCGTGCTGTGGGTTCTCTTCAGTGCGGCGTTCGGGTTCCCCGCAAGGCTGGAGAGCGTGTTCCAGACACTTGCAGCCGCGACGACGCTGGCGATGGTCTTTGTCATCCAACACACGCAGTCCCGTGCGCAGGCGGCCACCCAGCGCAAGCTCGATGAGATCCTTCGATCTTCGCCATCAGCTGACAACACGCTGATCACCTTGGAGGAAGCGCCCGACAACGAGCTGAAGGCAGCCACCGCGGCCTCACGTGACGCCCGCCGTGACGCCCGCCGTGGCCCAGGCACTGAGCCATTTCCAGGGCGCCCGGGATAGGACGCTTCGACACTGGGCTAAGGGCAATATCCCAGAGTCATCAGGCATAGCTGCCCGGCTCAGACCTTGAGGCCCACGCCAACGATCGCCTCAGCGACCATGCGCAGGCTGGCGTGGTTGTTGCGGGCGTGGCCGCGCATGAGCTGGTAGGCGTGATCGACCGTGACCGATTTCCTTTGGGCGGTGATCCCCTTGGCCTGTTCGATGACGACCCGTGAGTCCAGGGCCTGCTGCAGCTGCTCGCCCAGCTGCTCCTGGTCGTGCAGCTTGGCGGCGTTGAGCACGTAACCGGTCGCCACGTCGGCCAAGACCACGGCCACCGCGATATCCTCATCCGACCAGTCCCGTGGCTCACGTGAATAGATGTTCAGGGCGCCGATGACCTCGTCACCATCGCGCATCGGGATCCCAGCCACGCCGGCCAGTCCCAGGCCAGTGGCGGTGGCCGAGTAGTGCGGCCATCGGGCTGACTCCTGGCGCACATCGGTAACCCGGACCACCTCGCCAGTTTCGTAGGCGTCCCGACACGGGCCTTCCTGATGCTCCGCCTGGCTGCGCTCCAACTCTTTGGAATCCGGGGTCACCGCCGTCACGAACTGCAACTGCCCCTCCTCGGCCATGGTGACCCCGCTGCCGCCCAGGCCCAACACTGCAGTGACGCTCTTGGTCAGCTCAGCCAACGCCGCGGCGTCAAGGTCGTGGTGCTCCGGCAGAACCACGGAGAACCGTGACAACGTCTTCATGAACAACCGCTGGTCAAACATCTCTTGGCGTCCCTCGGCTTACGCCGCCGGGTCGGCGGCTCGCCGCAGCGCGGGACCGAAACCAACAGGATCGTGCGTCACCGCTCAAGCGCCACATGCTTGCACGAAGTCTACATCCACGAAGCGCTTGCCCCGCGTAACCGTGCAAGAGGCAGCCGTTCACCCCACCCCGGCAAAATGACAGGGCCTAAGGCGTCCTGGCGTCGGCTAGATTCCGGTACTGCTTTGTCGGTGTCCGCCGTCCCGATGGGGAACGGCCTACGGTGATGCCGCAGGCCAGCGGTGGTGCCGCGGGGGGCGGTGTCCGTATAGGCCGTCCGGAGGTGCGTCCGGTGATGGGGCGTCCAGCGGTGACGCCATTTGTCTGACTTCCTTCGTGGTGAGACACCAACGGTTGAGACAACGCGTGTCCATGTTCGAGGCCCCGTGTGGGTCGAGTTCCCGGCTTCAGGTCGTGAACCCTCTTCCCTGCGTCTGCGCAATAGCGGAGCCGGCCGCCAGAATGGGCGTAATCATGCTTCCGGTTTCCGGAGCCGCACACGCCCCGGTGGCTGACCACGTTGTCGGACTTGGCACCGGCAAGACTGTGAACTACAGTTAACACATGATCGAGATCGTCAAGAGTGCGACCTTCGACCGTTGGCTGCGCAAACTGAAGGATCGGCGGGCCGCTGCACGAGTCTTGGTGAGGATCGATCGCCTTGCCGCGGGCAACCCCGGCGATGTGAAGCCGGTCGGTAGCGGGATCTCGGAGCTGCGGATCGACTACGGCCCGGGCTACCGGGTCTATTACCTGCAAGAGGGCCAGCGGCTGATCGTGTTGCTGTGTGGTGGCGACAAGTCCGGTCAGGACCGCGACGTCGAGCAAGCGCACAAGATCGCCGAGGAGTGGAGGAACGATGACCAAGACGACTGAGACGTTCAGCCCTTACGACAGCGCCGATTACCTCGTCGATGTCGAGACGGCTGCTGCGTACCTGGAGGCGGCCCTTGACGAGGCCGGGGACGACTCCGCAGTCATCGCCCAAGCGCTCGGCACCATCGCGCGCTCCGGCAACGTCAGCGAGCTCGCCCGCCGGATCGGCATGAGTCGCGAAGGGCTCTACAAGGCACTATCTGCCGACGGCAACCCAAGCTTCGCGACCATCATGAAGGTCGCCAGGGCTCTCGGGCTCAAGCTCCACTTCGACTCCGTCGCCTGACGGCGGGCGACTGCGAGCGGTCCGCACACAGTCCGCAAGAAGTTCACAAACCGCTGTCATCTGCCAACCACCATCAACGACGTTTCCGCAGGTCATCCCTGAAGGAGCGGGGCCCACAACTGCCAACGAACCTCCACCATGGGAGACAGATTCCACTTCAACGTCTCAAGGACTGCTCCGGCACAAGTCAACCTTGTGAGTCCTTGAAAAGTCCTTGGTAGGTTCATCTACCACCATCAAGCGTCAACCATCGCAACCAGCATATGTGCAGGTCAGACCCCTTATGCCAACAACCATCAACAATCCTCAGTCACGCATGCCTAGTAGGAGACCAAGAAGGCCGCCTAAGCCTGGCACGTCTTAACAACGTGACGTATGAAGGGGCCGGGTTGCGTGCGCAGCTCGGCCCCTTCATACCTGCTCACGAACCCCGCGAGTCTTGCCCCAACGCCTTGGCAAAGGCTGGGTGTTCTCGGCACAGGAGACGGGGTGTGCCAAGACCACCCAAGGTGTGCCGAGTCGATGTGTCCACCGTGCCGAGCAGCAAGAGGTCGGGACCTTGTTCCCTTCGCGACAGACGCGGGGAGCCGTATTTTGGCTGGTAGGTGTGGCCAGAAGTAGAACCCGTGCGGATCTCGGAGGCTGAAGTGGCTGTTGGATTACCAGAGGCTGTTACGGCGAGCGAAGGACCAGAAGCTCCGGTGTCGGGAGAACCAGACGTGACCTGGGCATGTGTCGACGGCAACGAGGCGGCCGCCAGGGTCGCTCATGCCTGCAGCGAGGTCATCGCGATCTATCCGATCACCCCCGCCTCGACCATGGGCGAGCACGCCGATGCCTGGAGCGCCGCCGGAGTGCGCAACCTCTGGGGTTCGGTCCCCGAGGTCGTCGAGATGCAGTCCGAGGCCGGTGCGGCCGGCGCCCTGCATGGCGCCCTGCTGAAGGGCGCGCTCGGCACGACCTTCACGTCCTCCCAGGGCCTGCTCCTGATGCTGCCCAACATGTATAAGATCGCCGGCGAGCTGACGCCGTGCGTGATCCACGTCGCCGCCCGCACGCTGGCGACGCACGCCCTGTCGATCTTCGGCGACCACTCCGACGTGATGAGCGCCCGGATGACCGGCTGGGCGATGCTCTGCTCCTCGTCCGTCCAGGAGGCGCAGGACTTCGCCCTGGTCTCCCACGCCGCCACGCTGCACTCGCGGGTGCCGTTCATGCACTTCTTTGACGGGTTCCGCACCTCGCACGAGATCAACAAGATCCGGGTCGTCGGCGAGGACGTCATGCGCGCCATGGTTCCGGACGACCTGGTGCTGGAGCACCGGATGCGCGGGCTCACCCCCGACGCCCCGACCCTTCGCGGTACCGCCCAGAACCCCGACGCCTTCTTCCAAGGCCGCGAGGCCAGCAACCCGTTCCACGACGCGGTGCCCGGGATCGTGCAACAGTCCATGAACGAGTTCGCCGAGCGCACCGGACGGCAGTACAACCTCGTCGACTACCACGGCGCCCCGGACGCGGAGCGGGTCATCGTGATCATGGGCTCAGGGGCGGGCGCGGTGCGCGAGACCGTGGACACCCTCATCGCCCGCGGTGAGAAGGTCGGCTACCTCAACGTGCGGCTGTACCGGCCGTTCCCGGTCGAGGCCTTCCTCGCCGCGCTCCCCGCCACCGCGCAACACATCGCCGTCCTCGACCGCTGCAAGGAACCGGGCGCGCCGGCCGAACCGCTGCACCTCGACGTGGCCACCACCCTGATGGACAGCGTCATGTTCGACGGGGGCCGCACCGTGCAGACCCTCATCGGCGGCCGCTACGGGCTGTCGAGCAAGGAGTTCACGCCGCCGATGGTGGCAGGGGTCTTCGCCGAGCTCGATCGCGACAAGCCGAAGCGCCGCTTCACCGTCGGCATCGTGGACGACGTCACCCACCTCTCGCTGGACCCCGACCCTGACTTCGCCGTGCCGCATACAGCGGTCACTGCGGTGTTCTTCGGCCTGGGCTCCGACGGCACTGTTGGTGCGAACAAGAACTCGATCAAGATCATCGGGAACGGCACGGACCAGTTCGTCCAGGGCTACTTCGTGCTCGACTCGAAGAAGTCCGGTGGAGTGACCGTCTCGCACCTGAGATTCGGCGACGATGAGATCCGCTCGACCTATCTGATCGAGTCGGCCGACGTGATCGGCGTCCACCAGTTCTCGCTCCTGCGCACGATGAAGGTGCTTGAGCTGGCCAAGCCCGGCGGCACGCTCCTGCTGAACTCGCCGTATCCAGCAGACCAGGTGTTCGATCAGCTGCCGGTCGAGGTGCAGCAGCAGCTGATCGACAAGGACCTGAAGCTGTTCGTCATCGACGCGCACCGGGTGGCCAAGGAGGTCGGTCTCGGAGCGCGGATCAACACGATCATGCAGCCGTGCTTCTTCCACCTCTCCGGCGTGCTGCCCGTCGATGAGGTCATTCCGCGGATCAAGAACTCGATCGAGAAGGAGTACGGCAAGCGTGGGCGAGGCGTCGTCGAACGCAACTTCGCCGCCGTCGACCGCGCCCTCAGCGAGCTGAGCCAGGTCAAGGTGCCCGCCGAGGCGACGAGCACACTGCATCGGATGCCGCCGCTGCCGAGCACCGCCCCAGACTTCGTCACCCGGGTCATCGCGCCGCTGATGCGTGGTGAGGGTGACCTGCTGCCGGTCAGCGCCATGCCGGCGGACGGCACCTGGCCCACCGACACTGCCAAGTGGGAGAAGCGGTCGATCGCCCAGGACCTGCCGATCTGGGACCCGGATCTCTGCATCGACTGCGGCAAGTGCGCCGTGACCTGTCCGCACACCGCGCTGCGGATCAAGATCTTCCCCAGCGAGCAGCTCGAGGGAGCACCTGAAGGCTTCCAGTCCAAGCCCTTCAAGTCACGCGACCTGCCCGACCACCTGCTCAGCATCACCATCGCCGCCGACGACTGCACCGGCTGCGGGATCTGCGTCGATGTCTGCCCGGCGGTCTCCAAAACCGACCCGACCCACAGGTCGCTCGACCTCGTCGCCGCCCTGGACCATCGTGACGAGCTGCGGACGAACTTCGAGCACTTCCTGACCATTCCGGAGATCGACCGGACCAAGGTGCGCCACGACACGGTCAAGGGTGTG
>DHJN01000010.1:8036-8337 GCA_002404345.1 Actinobacteria bacterium UBA4719
TACACCCGCAATGCCGACGGCCGAGGTCCGGCCTGGGCGAACTCGTTGTTCGAGGACAACGCGGAGTTCGGTCTGGGGCTGCGCCTGGGCTGGGAGCAGCAGAACGGCGAGGCCCGCCGGTACGTCGCCGAGCTCGACCAGCTGATCGGCGCCGACCTGGCGCAGGCCCTGCTGACCGCCGAGCAGGGCGACGAAGCCGGGATCGCTGCCCAGCGAGGTCGGGTCGAGCTACTGAAGACGCTGCTGGACAACCTGCTGCCGGACGAAGCGGTGACCCACGCGGTGAGCAACGGCCAGGTGA
>DHJN01000010.1:8403-15634 GCA_002404345.1 Actinobacteria bacterium UBA4719
AGGTGAGCAACGGCCAGGTGAGCGATCAGGCGTCCGCGATCCGGCACCTGCGCAGTCTGGCCGACGAGCTGGTCGACAAGACGGTGTGGATCGTCGGCGGTGACGGCTGGGCCTACGACATCGGCTACGGCGGCCTCGACCACGTGCTCGGCTCGGGCCGGAACGTGAACATCCTGATCCTGGACACGGAGGTCTACTCCAACACCGGCGGCCAGGCCTCGAAGGCGACCCCGCGTGGGGCGTCGGCCAAGTTCGCGGCATCGGGCAAGTCCTCGGCGAAGAAGGACCTCGGCGCGATCGCGCAGGTCTACGGCGACGTCTACGTCGCCCAGATCGCCATCGGTGCGAATGAGCAGCAGTCGGTGCGGGCCATGCTCGAGGCGCAGGCCTACCCCGGAGTCTCGGTGGTTATCGCCTACGGCACCTGCATCGCCCACGGCATCGAGATGTCGACCTCGATGACGCACCAGAAGACCGCAGTGGCCAGCGGCTACTGGCCGCTCTTCCGCTTCCGCCCGAGCGAGGAGGCCGACGGCCACCCGTTCAAGCTCGACTCGAAGAAGCCGACCGTTCCGATCAGCGAGTTCGCCCTCGCCGAGACCCGGTTCTCGATGCTGGCCCGCAGCGACAAGGGGCGCAGCGATCACCTGCTCGCCCTCGCCCAGGCGGATGCCGACGAGCGGTGGCGGCTCTACTCGCAGCTGTCCGGCATGGAGCGGACGGTCCCGCACGAGGCCGTGCCGGAGGACAAGCCGGAGGAGTAAGACCTCCCCCGAGCGAGTGACTCAGGCTGGGTGGTCTTGACTGTTGTCCACATGGGTGGGGCACAAGCCGGTTATCCACAGGGCCCCGGTAAGACCAGCGCATTTCGGGCATCCTGTCGGCACCATGAACGACCTGCTCAGCGCCCGGATGGGCGGCCAGTGCGGCACCTTCACCACCGCCGATGCCAACGCCTGCGGACATGACTCGCTGAGCCTGAGTCGGCTGCTGAAAAGCGGTGACATCGTCAGAGTCGGGCCCCGCGCATACGTTGACGGCCGACTGCACCGACGATCGACACCGCAGCAACAGCATGCGCTCGCGGCGCGCTCGATCGTCCGGTCCTTTGACGGGCGTTCAGCGGCAAGCCACTACTCTGCCCTCGCGCTGATGAACCTGCCCATCTTCGGAGCGTCCCTGTCAACGACCCACGTCGTGCGGGCGGCCGGCCAGCAGTCCCGTAGGCGCGGCACCCTGGCCGTGCATCGCACCTACGGTCCCGACGCCCTGTGCACCGTCGGCGGAACCCTCTCGGTGGTGCCGGCACTCGCGGTTATCGGCACCGCCATGGCATGCGGCATCGAATCGGGAGTCGTCGCAGCGGACGCGGCGCTGTCCAGGGCCAAGACCACCCCGGAAGAGCTCGCGCTCTGGATCGAACGACTGAGCGGTCGCCCGATGCTGGTTCGGGCACGTCAGGCAGTCCGGATCGCCGACGCCCGCTCCGAGTCCCCCGGCGAGTCACGAACGAGGGTCATCCTCACCGGACTCGGATACACCGAGGTCGAGACACAGACCAGGGTCACTGACGGCCGGCGGGTCGTGGCCCGGGTCGACCTCATGGTCCGTGGGGTGCTCGTCGTCGAGTTCGACGGCGCCGTGAAGTACGAGGGCGCTCAGGGCAGGGAGGCGCTCGTTGCCGAGAAGAAACGCGAAGACCTGTTGCGACAGCTGGGCTACGGGACAAGACCACCCAGCTTTTGCCGACACGTGCGTGCGCAGGGCGAGTAGTCTCCCGAATGGGCGACAACCGTGTGGCCCACGTCACATGCGGAGGTGCGCGGTGCCTGACAACCAAGATCACGACACACCGGACGACCTTGATCACGACACCACTCCCCCGGCCAACAGGAGCCTGCTGACAATCGCCGGCGTCCTGTTGTTCCTGCCGATCGTTGCCCTGATGTGGGTTGGCAGCTTCGCCAAGATCGAGCCGAAGCTGGCAGGGTTCCCCGTTCTTCATCTGGTACCAGTTCCTGTGGGTCTTCCTCTGCTCCGCATGCACTTACTCCGCATACCGGCTCGTCGTCAAGGCGCGCCCGCACCGACCGATGACCTCCGACGCCCCCAAGGAAGAGGAGGCCGGCCGATGAACACCATCGCCCTCACCGCAGCCGACACCCACACGGGTGTCAACGGGGTCGCCTTGGGCGTCCTGATCGCCCTGTTCCTGCTCGTCACGGTGATGGGCTTCATGGCCTCGAAGTGGCGCAAGGTCGACATGGAGAGTCTGGACGAATGGGGTCTCGGCGGTCGCACCTTCGGCACCTGGGTCACCTGGTTCCTGCTCGGAGGTGACCTCTACACGGCATACACGTTCATTGCCGTCCCGGCGGCGATGTTCGCGCTCGGTGCGGTCAACGGGTTCTTCGCAGTCCCCTACACGATCGTGCTCTATCCGATCATCTTCATCTTCATGTCGCGTCTGTGGTCGGTCAGCCACCGGCACGGGTTCGTCACGACCGCGGACTTCGTCGGCAGCCGCTACGGCTCGCGCGGCCTGTCCCTGGCCATCGCGGTCACCGGCATCCTGGCCACCATGCCGTACATCGCGCTGCAGCTGGTGGGCATCCAGGCTGTCCTTGAAGTCACCGGCCTCGGTGGCTCCGGCAGCGTCATCGCCAAGGACCTGCCGCTGTTCATCGCGTTCGCAGTCCTCGCGGCATATACGTATTCGTCCGGTCTGCGCGCCCCGGCAATCATCGCCTTCGTCAAGGACGGGCTGATCTACCTGGTCATCATCGTGGCCGTGGTCTATCTGCCGAGCAAGGTCGGCGGCTGGGACCACATCTTCTCCGCGGCCCAGGACAAGATGGCGTCACCGAGCAAGGCCAATCCGGCCAAACCGACCGGCGCCTTCATCCCGGGGTCCCAGCAGTACTGGGCCTATGCCACCCTCGCCCTGGGATCGGCCTTGGCGCTGTTCATGTACCCGCACTCGATCACCGCGACCTTGTCCTCCAAGTCGCGCAACACGATCCGTCGCAATGCGGCCATCCTGCCGGCATACAGCTTCCTGCTCGGGCTGCTCGCGCTGCTGGGGTGGGTCGCGATAGCGGCCGGCACCAAGCCGATCGGTCTGGACGGCACTGCCAACCCGCAGCTGGTCGTCCCCCAGCTGTTCGAGGACATGTTCCCGTCCTGGTTCGCAGGCGTCGCCTTTGCGGCCATCGCGATCGGCGCCCTGGTGCCTGCGGCCATCATGGCGATCGCGGCGGCAAACCTGTTCACCCGCAACATCTATCGCGAGTGGTTCAAGCCGTCCGCGACACCGGCTGAGGAGGCCAAGGTCGGCAAGCGCGTCTCCCTCATCGTCAAGCTGGTGGCGCTCGTGTTCGTCCTGACGATGGACAAGCAGAACGCCATCAACTTCCAGCTGCTCGGCGGTATCTGGATCCTGCAGACCTTCCCCGCGATCGTCTTCGGGCTCTACACCAGATGGTTCCACCGCTGGGCTCTGCTGGCCGGCTGGGCCGTGGGCATGGTCTACGGCACGATCGCGGCATACAACGTCTTGAGCCCGGCCACCGGGCAGCACTTCGGCGGGTCCCTGGCACTGATTCCCGTTCTGGCACAGATGGGCTACATCGCCCTGACTGCGTTCGTGATCAACGTGATCGTGGGCGTGGTGCTGACCTTCGGGCTCCAGGCCCTCAAGACGCCCGTCGGCACCGACGCCACGATCAAGGGCGACTACTTCGCCGATGAGGGTGACCCGCGCGTCCGGCCGCTGGACGAGGGCATTCACCTGGTCGGCCCCTCGGCCTAGCTCTGGCCTCGGATCAGGACCCGGACCAGGGCATCGACCACGTGAGGGTCGTACTCGTAGCCCAGTCCCAGGTGGATCCGCTCCATCGCCGCGCTGCGCCGAGCGGCGGTGGGGCTGCCCCCCGCCATGTCGTCAAAAGCGTTGCAGACCTTGATGATTCGGCTCGACATGGGCAGGTCCTCGCCAAACTCGCGCACCTGACGGTATGGCGTGGTCTGTGCCTCCAGAATGACCGCAACGTTGTCGAGCACACCCGTCTGGCGGACGATCTCCGCGCCGTCGTGCGCAATCCGACGTTGGTCCGCCGGTGCCGCCAACAAGGTCGCACCGCCGGGGATCGGCTCGGTCAAGGAGACCTGACCGATATCGTGGAGCAGGGCGGCATACTCCAGATCGAGCACGTCGCGCTCGGACATGCCCAGCTCGTGGCCCATGGCCAGGGACAGCTCGGCTACCCGTGAGGCGTGCCCAGGCTGGGTGTAGCCGCCGAGCTCGGTCATCCGCGACAGGGTCCGGATCGTCTGTCCATACGTCCGGCGGATCGCGCTCTGCCGTCGCACGGCGAACTGCGTCAGCCCAAGCGGGAACAGGAACAACGGGACGGCCAGGAGGCCCAACGGCCGCTCAGCCAGGGCGACGAGTGCGCCGGTGGCGCTGAGTGCGGCGGTCAGGCCGGCCGCCGCCCGGAACTCGTCCTCAAAGGTCCGCAGGAACGGCGCGTGCGATCGGGCCGCCCGCAGCATGGCCATCAAGAACACCTCGACCGTGAGCGCGAACGCCGAGACGAGCACCATGACCAGAGCCAGGAAGTATGGCGGCCAGGTCGCCTGCAGGTCGAGCACGGTGCGGCCGTGCGAGATCTGGACCTCGCGAAAGAGCAGCGCCGCGACCGAGATACCGATGAGGCCGTCGGTCAGGTCTGGCAAGTGGATCGGTTGCCCGCGAATCAGTTTGGGAAGCAACCCAACCGCCATCGCGACAGCAGTGACGGCGACGACCATCGCACCCTTGTAGCCCGCAGACGTCGTGTGCGGGGAGTTCACTGTCATCGCGAACGCCAGTGCCGCCGCGGTCGCCAGCGGCGCCGTGTGACGACTGCCCGACAGCGTGACCCGGAACATCTCGCCGATGACGATCGCGACGAAGAAGACCACGAGGCTCGGCAGGCTCGGCAGGATCGGGAACAACGTCGGGTCCCGGAAGCGGACCACGGCAACCGCTATGGCACCCAACGTCACGAGTGCCCCCAAGCCGCCGATGAGGACCTCGATGAAGAACACGATCGGCAGGGCCCTCAAGCGGTTTCTCACGGCGCCCTCTCCCTGCCGGCCTGCTCCCGGGAGGCCTTGTCGCGGGCCACCTTCTCCCTCGCGGCCCGCTCCCGGGCGGCCCGCTCCCTGGCGGCCTTTTCCCGGGCCGCGTCCTCACGGACCGCCTTTTCGCGGGCGGCCCTGTCGCGGGCGGCCTTCTCACGGGCGGCGCCCGAGCCCACCACGTGGTACGCCCGACTGACCAGCTCATGACCTGCGAGCCCGGCCATGAGGTCGGACGCCGCCGGGTCGTCGTGGTCGAAGGCGCGGCCGGCGGTGGCCATCAGCATCGGCTCGAGCCGGGTGGGCTCCCAGATGTGGCGGACCAGGCCCCGCTCCAGGGCAGAGACGATCCACGGGTCGAACTGGATCCCGGCACGTTCGTGCAGCTCGGCGACCGCCTCCTTAACGGTGTGGGCGTCACGGTGAAACCGCGACGTGGTCAGGGAGTCGAAGGCGTCTGCCACCGCGATGATCCGCGCGAGCAGCGGAATGTCCTCGCCGCTGAGGCCTGCCGGATAACCGCGCCCGTCCATCCGTTCGTGATGGTGCAGGATCGCTTCCATCGAACCCTGGAGGAACTCGATGTCACCGACCATCTCGACACCGCGCTCGGCGTGGGTGGCGATGCTGGCGAGGTCCGCGTCGGAGAGCCTGTCGGCCTTGCGCAGAACGCGGGTCGGGATGGCGAGCTTGCCAATGTCGTGCAGCATCCCGGCGAAGCGCAGGGCCTCGGTGTCCTGATGGCTCAGCGCCAGGGATCCGGCCATCAGATCGCACAGGAGAGCCACTCGCTCACTGTGGCCCCGCGTATACAGGTCCTTGGTCTCCACTGCCGCGGCCAAGGCGCTGAGGGTGCGCTCGTGCGCGCGCTGCTCGTCGCCGTACTGCACGAAAGCCCAGCGCGCGACGAAAAGCGGCGCCAGAATCAGCACGGCGCTCGCGGGTCCGACCCCGGCCGGCACCCAGAGGATCACGAACAGGAACCCGATGATGCCGTAGCCGATATAGGTCGGACCGGAGGTGCCCAGCATTCCCAGGACGAACCGGCGGATCGGAGTGCCCTGGGTCAGCCGCACTATTCCCGACAGGATCACGGCGTTGGACAGACAGATCACGACGTCGGCCAACATCAACGGCAGACCCACGTGCAGCACCAGCGACCAGACGCCGCCGGCGCCGGCATCGGTCAGCTCCGTCGTACCACCGGCCATGAGGTAGACGAAGCCGCCGGCAGCTCCGATGGCTGAGGTCATGCCCATGTTGAAGGCACGCACCTGGAGCCGATCCTTGTTGACCAGCAGCAGGTGGGTCGCCGCGCCGACGACCGCGGCCCCGAACGGACCGAGGATGGCCACCGCCGCGAGCAGGATGATGCTGGTGAAGGAGAAGCTGATGCGCCCCCCGATATTGCGCTCCTGCGAGGACGAGCCCAGCACACCCATCACGCACAGCACCACCAGGGCGACGACGTCGTAGTTCAACGAGCGCATTCGCCAGCCCAGAACTGCCAGGCCCAGTGCCATGAGCAGGACGGCGGCGATATAGGTGCCCACGGCATGCGAAGGGACGCCCACGGACTGTGGGCGTCCCTTCGAGACCGTGTCGTTCACCCGACCAAACCTACCTGCGGGGTCAGACGAAAACCCGGGGAAGTCAGAAGACGACCGATCTCATCCGCGGTTCAGGGTTCAGCGGTTCAGGGGTTCCAGTGCCAGGTGCTGCGCGGCGCGTCCGCGATGGGGTTCCAGTGCCAGGTGTTGTTCGACGGCACTGCGGAGGTCTGGCCGGTCCACTGCTGGGTGGCGTCCTTGGTGAGCATGGACTCGATTACCCGGGCGATCATCTTCATGGTGCTTCCTTTGCTTTTGGGGCGCTTTGCTAGCGTCCTATCGAGGTAAGCCCCGATATCGCGAAGTTGCGTTCCGAAGCACCCTTATAGTGGCACGGTTGAGCATCTCACCACCAAAACAAGACCTGTGTGTGACCCTCACACCAACACCGTGGTGAAAACTGCCTGAGCGTTACCGCCGATGGCGTCGACTTGCGTCGATTTTGCGTACATTTGGTGTTGGCCACTGCATTCTTTGGCTCTCCTGTCATAACTGTG
>DHJN01000224.1:0-26221 GCA_002404345.1 Actinobacteria bacterium UBA4719
CCGATATCCAGGGCCGCGACCCGGGCGATAATCTCCTGTTCGTCCTGCAACTTTTCCAACACGAACTTCCCCTTCCTCGCGGTGTTCAGTAACCGAAAGTGGTTGCCCGCAGGAGCTACAGGGACGGTAACGAAGCTGACTCGCGTGCTCGAAGCAACACTGAAGGGCCCACAAACGCAGCTCCCGGTGCCCGACTAGGGAACGGCCTCACGAACCAAGGGTTGACGACATCGGCGGGCAACCACAACCCCATTTTCAGCCCGGAACGGGCGGCCCGGAAGGGGCAACGGGGACTAGGGACCGTGCAGCCCGCGGGCACCCAAACCTAGGAACCGTGCAGCCCGCATTTTGGAACCCACCGACTCGGGCGAGCAGGATCCCGAGGTCTGTGCCCCACTCGGCGACACCATCCCTAGGTTTGGCGGGTCTCACCGGCACCGTCCCTAGGTTTGGCGGGTCTGACCGACAGCATCCCTAGCTCGTGAACTCCTTGGCCAGCAGCTCGGCGATCTGGGCGGTGTTGAGGGCCGCACCCTTGCGCAGGTTGTCACCACAGACGAACAGGTCGATGGTGTTGGGGAAGTCCAGCGCCTGACGGATACGTCCAACGAAGGTCGGATCGGACCCGACGACATCGGCAGGGGTTGGCCACTCGCCGGCGGCAGGGTCGTCCAGGACCACGACGGACGGCGCCTCGATCAGTGCCTGACGAGCGGCATCGGCGGTCAGCGGCTTCTCGAAGACGGCATGCACCGCGAGCGAGTGGGTCGTGATGACCGGCACTCGCACGCAGGTCGCCGAGACCTTGAGGTCGGGGATGGCCAGGATCTTGCGGGACTCGTTGCGGACCTTGAGCTCCTCCGAGCTCCAGCCGCCGTCCTGGAGCGAGCCTGCCCATGGCACCACGTTGAGAGCCAGCGGCGCGGGGAACGGGGAGTCCTCGCCGAGCTTGTCGCTGACTGCGGCGCGCACATCGCCCGCGTGCTGGCCGGCCTCGCGGTTGCCGGAGAGCACGGCGATCTCGTCATAAAGACGGTCGATGCCGGGTTTGCCCGCGCCCGAGGCGGCCTGGTAGGAGGCCACGACGAGCTCCTTGAGACCCCACCCGGCATGGAGGGCACCGAGCGCGTCCATCATGGTCAGTGTCGTGCAGTTGGGGTTGCTGACGATGCCCTTGGGGCGGTTGCGAACCTGGGCGGGGTTGACTTCGGGCACCACCAGCGGCACCTCGGGGTCCATCCGGAAGGCACTGGAGTTATCGACCACGACAGCCCCGCGCGACACCGCGATCGGGGCCCACATCGCCGAGATCTCGTCGGGCACGTCGAACATCGCGACGTCGACGCCGTCGAAGACCTCGGGGGCCAGCGCCTGGACCACGACGTCCTCGCCCCGGACCGTGAGGACCTTGCCGGCAGAACTCGCGGAGGCGACGAGGCGGATCTCGCCCCAGACGTTCTCGCGCTGGCTCAGGATGCTGAGCATGACGGTGCCGACGGCGCCGGTCGCGCCTACGACGGCCAAGGTGGGTTTGCGAGCGCTCATCGTCCGGTACCTCCGTAGACCACGGCCTCGCCATCGGCAGAGTCAAGGCCAAACGCGGTGTGCACAGAGCGCACGGCGTCGTCGAGCTGGTCGTCCCGGGTGATGACCGAGACGCGGATCTCCGAGGTGGAGATCATCTCAATGTTGACTCCCGCATCGGCGAGGGCCTTGAAGAACGTGGCGGAGACGCCAGGGTGCGCGCGCATGCCGGCACCGACGAGCGAGAGCTTGCCGATGTGGTCGTCATACAGAATCGAAGCGAAACCCACCGAGGACTGGATGCGCTTGAGCGCCTGGACGCCGACCTGGCCGTCGGTCTTGGGCAGCGTAAAGGAGATGTCCGTCAGACCGGTCTCCACGGCGGAGACGTTCTGGACGATCATGTCGATGTTGATCTCGGCGACGGCGCAGGCCTGGAAGATCTCGGCCGCCTTGCCGGGGTGATCCGGCACGCCGACGACGGTGATCTTGGCTTCGCTGCGGTCGTGCGCGACGCCGGCAATGATCGGGGCTTCCACACTGTCTCCTTTTTCGCGTGCAGATTGGGTGACGATCAGGGTGCCCTCGCGGTAGGAGAACGAGGACCGCACATGGATCGGCATGTCGAACCGCCGGGCGTACTCGACGCATCTCAGATGCAGGATCTTTGCCCCGCAGGCGGCCAGCTCCAACATCTCCTCGTTGGAGAGCCGGGCGATCTTTCGGGCGTTGGGGACGATCCTCGGATCGGCGGTGAAGACGCCATCGACGTCGGTGTAGATCTCGCAGACATCTGCGTGAAGTGCAGCAGCGAGGGCCACCGCGGTCGTGTCCGAGCCACCCCGGCCCAGCGTCGTGATGTCCTTGCTGTCCGCGCTGACGCCCTGGAAGCCGGCCACGATCGCGATGTCACCGTTGTCCAGCGCGCCCCTGATCCGCCCCGGCGTGACGTCGATGATGCGCGCCTTGCCATGCGCGGAGTCGGTGATGACCCCGGCCTGGGATCCGGTGAACGACCGTGCGGTGTGTCCAAGGTTGGCGATCGCCATGGCCACCAGAGCCATCGACATACGCTCGCCTGCGGTCAACAGCATGTCCATCTCGCGGGCGGGCGGCAACGGGCTCACCTGTTGAGCCAGATCGAGCAGCTGGTCGGTCGTGTCGCCCATGGCGGAGACCACGACGCAGACCTCGTTGCCCGCCTTGCGTGTCTCGACGATCCGCCGAGCAACGCGCTTGATGCTGTCGGCGTCAGTCAGCGAAGACCCACCGTACTTCTGGACGACCAGGCTCACATGAGGCTCCGGGTTGAGGTGGGCGGCGGAAGGGGCCAGTTTACGGGTGCTCGCCAACCCGAACGGATCGGCCGTATGCCGAGACGTCTCCTTACGCACGAATCTGAGTGTGAACCACGAATCTGCGCGTGAATCACATGGAGACCACGAGCGGGGCCAGCAGAATGTCTGCCAGGCCGCGCTCCACGGACTGCAACCGCCACCGGTCGCTGAAGACGGCCAGCAGCACGCCGTCGCTGCGCGAGAGCACCTCGACCGCACGCTGCCCGCGCAGTCGGTCCCTGCCGTCGGCGTCGGTGCGTCGGGCCAGGGAGTACCCCAGCCGGTCGAGCGATATCGGCGAGTTGAACTCACCCGCCATCCGGTGCTCGGCGACCTCGAACTGCATGGGACCGACCGCGGCCAGGACCGGCGCCTGGTCACCTCGCAGGTCCGAACGCAGCACCTGTACGACGCCCTCGTGGTCAAGCTGTTCGATACCGCGCCGGAACTGCTTGTAACGGCTGGAGTCCTTGGCCCGCGCCACGGCGAAGTGCTCGGGTGAGAAGGAGGGGATCGGCGGGAAGGTGACCGGCCGCTCGACGTAGAGCGTGTCACCCACCCGCAGGGCGTTCGCGTTGACCAGACCGACGACGTCGCCGGGAAAGGCCCGGTCGATGCTCGTGCGCTCGCGTCCCATGACCTGCTGGGCGTACTTCGTGGCGAACGGGCGGTTGGTCCCGGAGTGGGTGACGACCATGCCGCGCTCGAAGGTGCCCGAGCAGACGCGCACGAACGCAAGGCGGTCACGGTGGGCGACATCCATGCCTGCCTGCACCTTGAAGACGAAAGCGCTGAAAGGAGAGTCGATCTCACGCGGACGGCCGTCGGCGTCGGGCCGGGCGCCCGGAGCCGGCGCCAGGTCGACCAGGGTGTCGAGCAGAAACCTGACACCGAAGTTGAGGACGGCCGAGCCGAACATCACCGGGGTACTCGTGGCCGCCAGGAACCCCTCGGGATCGTGACCGGCGCCGGTGGCCACGATCAGGTCGCTCTCCTCGACAGCCCGCAGCCAGGCCCCACCCTCGAGGCCTTCGGCTTCCTCGGCGCTGAGGTGATCCTCGGGAGCCACGGTTGCGCCCCCGTCGGTTCGGGTGAACTTGAGGTAGTCCCCCGTCGCCATGTCCAGCACACCACGGAAGTCACCGGCGACGCCCACGGGCCAGTTCAGCGGAGCGGGCTGCAACCCCGTCCGCTCGTGGATCTCATCCATCAGGTCGAGGGCTTCCTTGCCCGGGCGGTCCCACTTGTTGATGACCGTGATGATCGGGATGTTGCGGTGCTTGCAGACCTCGAAGAGCTTCATGGTCTGGACCTCGAGGCCCTTGGCGGCGTCCACGAGCATGACGGCCGCATCGACCGCGGACAGCACCCGGTAGGTGTCCTCGGAGAAGTCGGCGTGCCCCGGGGTGTCGACCAGATTGATCACCGCGTCGCGATAGGTGAACTGCAGCGCCGCCGACGTGATCGAGATGCCGCGCTCGCGTTCGATGTCCATCCAGTCCGACACCGTGCCGCCGCGACCGTCCTTGCCATGCACCGCTCCGGCCCGGTTCAGGACCTTGGCATGCAGGGCGAGCGCCTCCGTGATGGTCGACTTGCCTGCGTCAGGGTGACTGATGACCGCGAATGACCGGCGCCGCCTGGCCTGTCCAACCGACTCGGGAACTACCGTGCGCCCCGTCGCCGGAACTGTGCTCGTCGTGCTCATCGGGTCCTACCGTGCCGCCGTCCCACCTGGGACCACCTCGCTGCGTTGCCTCGTCCGACCGCCACGCGGCGGTCACCTCATCCTACGTGTCCAGTCCGTGGCCCCCGACGTCCGACGACAGGACCCCGCCGATACGGTTGTGCCGCAACGTTTTCGACGCCTTACGCCACAACGTTATTCGACGCTTCGGCACCTGCCGACGTGATGAGGGGGCCGGGCCATGGATGCAGCTGCCGGGATTGAGGTCACGGGAGTCAGGCGCGCCTTCGGGTCGGTGCTCGCCGTCGACCACATCGACCTGCAGGCCCGACCAGGCGAGGTGACCGCGCTCGTCGGCCCCAACGGCGCCGGCAAGACCACGCTTCTGCTCATGCTGGGCACCCTCCTCGCCCCCGACAACGGCTCGATCCGCATCGCCGGGATCGACCCCGTTGCAGCGCCCCGCGAGGTCCGGGCCACGATGGGCTGGATGCCGGACGGGTTCGGCACCTGGGACGCGCTCACGGTGCGCGAGGTCCTGGAGACCGTCGGGGCGGCATACCGCATCGCACCCACCGCGGCACGCGCCCGGGCCGGCGAGCTGCTCGAGCTGGTCCACCTCGGCGACCTGGCTGACCGACCTGCCCGGGTGCTCTCCCGTGGGCAGAAACAACGCCTGGGTCTGGCCCGGGCACTGGTCCACAAACCCAGCATCCTGCTGCTGGACGAACCTGCGTCCGGGCTGGACCCGCGCAGCCGGATCGAGCTGCGGGACATCCTGCGCCAGCTGGCCGCGTCCGGTGCGACGCTGCTGGTCTCCAGCCACATCCTCACCGAGCTGCAGGAGATCGCCGACCGCGCCGTGATCGTCGCCCGCGGCCGCAGCGTAGCGATGCAGGACCTCAGCTCCGCAAGCTCTGACCAGGGATCGCGTCAGCGGGTCTCGCACTGGCGGATCACCTCGCTCGACCCGCCTCGACTGATGGCGGCACTCGTCCACCACGGTGTCGCCACCCAGCCGCTGACCGACGCCGTTGACGTCGAGGTCGCCGGGGACGTCGCCGCATCGGAGCTGCTCGCTGTGCTGGTCGGCGACGGCATACCTATCACCGCCTTCGCCCCGAGCTATGGGGCGCTGGAGACCGCATACCTGGCTGCTACGGAGGACCGACAGTGAGTCTGCACGGAATCAGGACGATCGCTGTCCTGGAGCTGAGACAGCGGATGCGGACGTCGCGCTGGCCCGTCGTCCTCGGCATCTGGTTCCTGATCATCGGTGCCGTCGCGGGGCTCACCTGGTGGGCCGTGCACGACCAAGCCGGCGACCGCGGCACGACGCTGTATGACGTCGTGCTCTTCTTCGTGCTCGGACTTGGCATGTTGGTGGTCCCATCGCTGACGGCCACCTCCATCAACGGCGATCGGGAGCAGGGCGTGCTGGCCACGCTGCAGACCACACTGCTGACCTCGGCGGACATCGTGGTCGGCAAGCTCCTTGCGGCGTGGGCGATCTCGCTCGCGTTCCTGCTCGCCGCCTCACCGTTCCTGGTATGGGCCTGGATCGCCGGCGGGGTCGAGGTCGGCCGGATGCTGCTGGCAGTGACCGTGCTCGCCTTCGTCCTGGCCGTGATCTGCGCCCTGGGGCTGATGTTCTCCGCGCTCACCGCGCGGACGATCTCATCAGCGGTCCTGACCTACCTGTCGGTGGCCGCCTTCACCTTCGGCACCGTGATCGCGTTCCTCATCTCGATGCCGATCATGGCGACCCAGCAAAGCGTGCGCGTCAAGGTCGTCTCGGACGCGTTTTACCAACAGACCCAGCCGGGCATCGCCTCACAGACCCAGCCGGGCATCCCCTCACAGACCCAGCCGGCCATCCCCGAGGGCAAGCTCAGCGCCGAGCCGACGGCAGCGGACTGTGTGTACGTCAACCGGGACCAGACGATCTTGCACACCGAGCGCACCTGGTGGCTGCTGGCGCTCAACCCGTTCGTCGTCGTCGCCGATGCCGCCCCGTCACACAAACCGTTGAAGTACCTCGGTTTCGAGCCGCTGCAGATGATCAGCGACGGCGCCAGGACAGCGCGGATGGGCACCACGCCGGATTCACTCAATGAGTGCTGGCCCGAGACCCAGCCGACCGCGGTCGTGGCCGGCAGGTCGGCACCGCTGCAGGACCAGCAGCTGCAGGACCAGAAACAGCAGGACCAGCAAGTCCAGCAGGAACAACTGGTCCAGAACATCCAGAGAGAACGCCTCAACAAGGTGCCCGCGGTCTGGCCCTACGGTTTCGGGTTCCTCGGTCTCATCGGAGCCGGCACGATCTGGGTAGCGGTGCGCCGACTACGCACCCCGATCCGCAGACTGCCCCGCGGCACCCGCATCGCCTGACCTGCACCCAGCCGAACAGTCCAGACCGCCGAACAGTCCAGACCTCAGCGGTGCAGGCCGTCAGGGGTGCAGGGCGTCGAACTCTGCCTCGGCAACGGCGTCAGCGTCGGCGTCGAGCCGGATGTGGCCGAGCACCGCCTGCAGGACCCGCAAGGCCCGCGTGGCGCTGTCACCCCAGGACGACAGGTAGCTGAACTGCCACCACCACAGGGCCTCGCTGACCCGTCCGCCCTCGAAGTGCTGCAAGCCGTGGGTCAGCGCGGCGGCCACTTCGGCAAGATCGTTCGACAAGGAGCCCCTGGCCACCTCGGCACTCACCAGAGGGTCGACGACGTGGACGTACTCGTCCAGACCTTCGAACAGGCTGACCAGGCCCTGACGCACGGGGTCGACGTCGACGTCGGGCCCGGGGTCGGCCTCAAAACGCTCATCGGGCACCACGTCGGTGATGGCGCCAAGGCGGGCGCCAGCGACCAGGACCTGCGAAACCGCAAGCAGCAGAACAGGAATGGCGGTATCGGGCGAGGCGCCGGAGGCAACCTCGGCGACCGCAGTCAGATAGGCGCGGGCGTCGCGCGCAGAGTCCTCGCCCAAGTTCGTCAGCTCATCAGACATCGAGCACTCTCCTCCCCTCGAAGGCCCGACCAAGGGTGACCTCGTCGGCGTACTCCAAGTCTCCTCCGACCGGCAGCCCGGACGCCAGTCTGGTGACCTTCAGATCCATCGGGCGCAGCAGACGGGCCAGATAGGTCGCCGTTGCCTCGCCCTCGAGGTTGGGGTCGGTCGCGATGATGACCTCGCTGACATCGCCATCGGCCAGCCGGATCAACAGCTCCTTGATCCGCAGGTCGTCCGGCCCCACGCCCTCGATCGGGCTGATCGCCCCGCCGAGCACGTGGTACCGCCCACGGAACTCGCGCGTCCGCTCGACGGCCACGACGTCCTTGGGCTCCTCGACGACGCAGATGTAGGTCAGGTCGCGACGAGGGTCCAGGCAGATACGGCACTGCTCGGCCTCGGCGACATTGCCGCAGACGCTGCAGAAGCGGACCTTATCCTTGACCTCCACCAGTGCGCTGACCAGTCGTCTCACATCGACCGCGTCAGCCTGCAGCAGATGGAACGCGATGCGCTGTGCGCTCTTGGGACCGACGCCGGGCAACCGGCCGAGCTCGTCGATCAGGTCCTGGACCACGCCTTCATACACACCCGTGAGACTAGTCCGAAAAAGAAAGTGACCGCGCGACCACAAACCTGACCGCGTACCTGCTGGGGACGAACCGCCCCGTAGGGAGGGACGGACCGCCAAGTCGGAAGCGGTCGCCGCTACGTGTTGAGCTCGCCGATCACGGTGCCTCCCAGGACGCGCGCGATGACCGGCTGGCCCACGGCTGCCTTCTCGATGTTCTCGTCGTCAGCGCTGACCAAGTCGTCGTCGGCAACCGATGAGGAGGAGCTCGTATGCCGTGTGCTCGCCTCCTGGGCGACCGCTGCCCTCGCTCGCTGCATCGGCGTGCTGGACCGGTCCGGTGCGGCGGCAGGAGGAACCGGAGCGGGAGGAACCGGAGCATGAGCAGCTGGCGACGGAGCCGACGATGCAGAAGCAGGTGGCGACGGAGGAGACGATGAGGGAGCAGGAGCGCGACTGGGTGGAACCCGCCGGGCTGCCTCTGCGGTCGGGATGCCCTCGACGACCGCTTCGACCCCCAGCACCTCGCTCAGTGCCTGACGCACCAGCTCGGCGTGCTGCCCTCGTCGGAACGTCGTGGCGAGTCCCTCGGTCTGTATTCCGAGCAGCAGACGCTTGCCGTCGTAGTCCAGCACCTGGGTGTGCTCCGACAGAAAGGTCCAGGTGGTGCGACGGATGGAAAAGATCTTGGCCAGGATGTCGGGCCAGGACCGGCGGATCGCATCCGTGTCCATGCCGCCGGGCACCAGCGCTGCACGACGTGGCTCAACCGGCGGCGGCTCGGCAGCGGGTGGCGCAACGGGCCGCACGAGCTGCGACTCAGCAGCCACCGCGCCGACGGACGCTGTCTCGTGTACCGGCGCACTCGCAGAAGGCGCTGCCGTCAATGGCGGCTGAGACACCTGAGGTCCTGGTGCGGGCGCGGCGACGGGCGCCACCCCTCGCGGTCCGGCAGGCGCTGAGGCGCCATTCATCTCCAGGCGACGTTCGAGGCGGTCCAGGCGCGCGGCATACCCGCTCTCGCCGGAGGCGCCCGGCAGGAGGACCCGGGCGCAGATCAGCTCGAGCTGCAGTCGAGGCGCAGTGGCGCCGGTCATCTCGGTCAGGCCGGCGTTGACGATGTCCGCCGAGCGGGACAGCGCGCCGGGTCCAAATGCCCCGGACTGCTGACGTATCCGCTCGAGCTGGTCCTCGGGGGTACCGCGCAAGATGGAGGAGGCACCGTCCGGGACAGCGGCAACCACGATCAGGTCTCGCAGGCGTTCGAGCAGGTCCTCGACAAAGCGCCTGGGGTCATGGCCGGTCTCGATGACCTTGTCGATCTGGCGGAACACAGCGCCGCCGTCACCGGCCGCGAGTCCGTCAATCGTCGCGTCGAGCAGCTCGCCATCGGTGAACCCGAGCAGCGCAGCCGCACCCTCATAGGTCAGGCCTTCGTCGCCCGACCCGGCGATCAGCTGGTCGAGCACGGACAACGAGTCTCGAACCGAGCCGCCTCCGGCACGAACGACGAACGAGAGGACACCGGGGGCGACCGCGACCTTTTCCGCAGTGCACAGCTCACCCAGGTAGTCCTGCAACCTCAGCGGGGGCACCAGCCGGAACGGATAGTGGTGGGTGCGCGAGCGGATCGTGCCGATGACCTTGTCGGGCTGGGTCGTGGCGAAGATGAACTTCACGTGCTCAGGGGGCTCCTCGACGATCTTGAGCAGTGCATTAAAGCCCTGCGTCGTGACCATGTGGGCCTCGTCGATGATGTAGATCTTGTAGCGCGACTGCGCCGGCCCGTATGACGCCCGCTCGCGCAGGTCGCGCGCGTCCTCGACTCCTCCGTGGCTGGCCGCGTCGATCTCGATGACATCGACGCTGCCCGAGCCTCCACGAGCCAGCGCGATGCAGGAGTCGCACACCCCGCACGGGATCGGCGTCGGCCCCTGCTCGCAGTTCAGACAACGGGCCAGGATCCGGGCCGAAGTCGTCTTTCCACAGCCGCGAGGCCCGCTGAACAGATAGGCGTGGCTGACCCGACCGGTCCGCAGCGCCTGCATCAAGGGCTCGGTCACGTGGTCCTGGCCGATGACGTCGGCAAAGGACTCGGGCCGGTAACGGCGATACAACGCGGTGCTCACGCGCCCAATCTAGTCGGCTCGCCTGACTCCCTGCCCCCCGACTCACACGGACGCTGACTCACGCGGATGCTGAGTGCGTGGGCGCATGAGGGGACCCCCCGCGTACCTGGAAGAGCTCGCCTGCCCTTGCTGCCTTCCGGCCCTGGGGGAATTCGGTGAGGTACCACCACACGGGGGGCCTGGGCCACACTCTAGCCGAGTGATCACGCAGCCAAGAACCGGTGGGGACGGCCGATTGAGACCGGTGGGGACGGCCGATTGTGGAGTGTGGCACCCCCTCAGGTAGCCTCCTCGACGGAGGATTCGCATAGTGGCCTAGTGCGCACGCTTGGAAAGCGTGTTGAGTGAAAGCTCTCAGGGGTTCAAATCCCCTATCCTCCGCCAATGAGCTCGGCCCTCCGCAATGAGCTCGGCCCTCCGCCAGTGCGCTCAGCGTTTCCGCATGGTGCGCTGGCCCCGCATGCTTAAACTGGCGCGATGATCTTCAGATCCGTGGGCGAAGGGCGCCCCTATCCCACACACGGACTGGAGACGGCTCGGGACTGGGCCGACGTCCCGCCGCGCATGGTTCGGCTCGACGAGCTGATCACCACCAAACGCAACCTCGACCTGGGGGCCTTGTTGTCCGAGGACTCCACCTTCTACGGCGACCTGTTCGCCCACGTCGTCCAGTGGGAGGGCAGGCTATATCTCGAGGACGGCCTGCACCGTGCCCTGCGCGCCGCCCTTCAGCAACGTCCAGCCCTGCACGCACGCGTGCTGATACTTGACTAGAAGCGTTGAGGCGTCATGATCGGTGGACGACTGTCCGATCAGGAGGTGAGCGATGGAGTACCTGCAGGAGTCCGGAGCCTCGATCCATCGCCGACGTCGGCGCCGACGCGCAGCCGTCACCTTGACGTTCTTTACCGTGTTGCTGTTCGGGACCTTCGGGTATGCCGTGGCCTTCGTCCAGGGCTGGGTCGGCACCACGGCCGCCAAGCCCGGGACCAGTGCGACCTGTCATGCGGCCCCGTCGACCCAGCCCGTTACGCCGAGCGTCGTGACGCTCAACGTCTACAACGCGACGAGCCGCGATGGATTGGCGGCGTCCGTGGCAGGGTCACTGCAAACACAGGGTTTCAAGGTCGACACCATCGGCAATGACCCGCTGGGCAGGTCGATCAAGGGTGTCGGCGAGATACGCCGCGGACAGACCGGCGCTGCCGCTGCCAGCCTCGCGGCGACGAGGCTGTCGGGGGCCAACGTCGTGCAGGACAAACGCACGGACGACACGGTCGACTTCGTCCTTGGCAACAAGTTCAGAGCTTTGAGTGCCACGCCTTTGCGTGCCCCACCCAAGGGCGCACGCACGAAGGCAGCGAAGTCCACCTCCTCCTGCTGAGCCCTCAGCCGAGCGAGGTGTTTGCGAACCCCGTCAGCCCGGGAAGCGGTGCTCGGGCGGCTGAGGCGACGCTCAGCTGAAGGCGCTCAGGTGAAGGCGCTCAGGTGAAGGCGCTCAGCCCGGTCAGCGCCTGGCCGATGACGAGGGTGTGCATCTCTGAGGTGCCCTCGTAGGTCAGCACCGACTCGAGGTTGTTGGCATGCCGCAGCACTGAGTAGTCCAACGTGATGCCGTTGGCCCCGAGGATGGTGCGGCACTCCCGCGCGATGGCTATCGCCTCCCGGGCGTTGTTGAGCTTGCCGAGGCTGACCTGGCGCGGCTCGAGCCTCCCGGCGTCCTTGAGCCGCCCGAGGTGCAACGCGAGCAGGAAGCCCTTCTGGAGCTCCAGGGTCATGTCCGCCAGCTTCTGCTGGGTCAGCTGGTAGCCCCCAATGGGCCGGTTGAACACCTCCCGGCTTCGGGAGTAGTCCAGGGCCACCTCCAGACAGTCACGGGCAGCACCCAGGGCGCCGAAGACGATGCCGAAACGCGCCTCGTCGAGGCATGACAACGGGCCGCGCAGGGACTGTACGCCGGGGAGCACGGCGTCCGCTGGCAGTCGAACGCCCTCGAGCACTAGCTCGGCGGTGACGGACGCGCGCAGGGAGAGCTTGCCGGTGATCTTGTTGGCCGTGAACCCCGGAGTGTCGGTCGGGACGAGGAAGCCCTGGATGCCGGAGTCGGTGCGCGCCCACACCACCGCCAGGTCGGCGATCGATCCGTTGGTGATCCACATCTTCGTGCCGTCGAGCACCCAGTCCTGGCCGTCGCGGCGGGCCCTCGTGCGCATACCGGCCGGGTCGGAGCCGAAATCGGGCTCGGTGAGGCCGAAGCAACCGATGACCTCACCCTCGGCCATCCGGGGCAGCCACCGCTGCTTCTGCTCCTCCGAGCCCCAGCGGTGGATGGCCACCATGGCCAACGAGCCCTGGACGGAGGCGAAGCTGCGCGCGCCGGAGTCCCCGGCCTCCAGCTCCATGCAGGCCAGCCCGTAGGCGACGGCGCTCATGCCGGCGCACCCATATCCCTGCAGGTGCATGCCGAGCAGCCCGAGCTTGCCGAACGTCAGGGCCATCTCCGCAGGGAACGTGCCCACCTCGTACCACTGCGCGATGTTGGGCCGGATGGTGTCGTCAACCAGACGCCGGACGCTCTGCTGCACGGCCCGTTCCTCGTCACTGAGCAAGTGGTCGATGTCGAGCAGCTCGAGGGGTCCGACAGGAACCGGTGTCATGGCAGTCCTCCAGAGAGGGATACAGAGGTCAGGAACGCGGATCGTATCCAACTACGCGCGCGCCGGCAGAAGGTTCCTGCAGAAGGTTATGGCCCTGGCGGTGCGCTCAGCACCGTGGCCCGCACGAGCGTGCCGTGCGGCCTGCGCGCGCGGACCTCAAGGCTGCCCCCGAGCTGGGTGACCCTCTCGCGCATGCCGATCAAACCCAGCCGACCGGCTGAGCTCGCCGAGGTGATGCCGGACTCAGGGATGCCACAACCGTCGTCGGTGACGGTGAGCACGACCTGCCTACCGAAATGCAGATCGACCCGGGCGTTTTTGGCCTGGGCGTGACGTACGACGTTGCTCAGGGCCTCCTGTGCCACTCGATACACGGTGAGCTCGCACGGGGCCGACAGCCGCACCTGGTCGCCGCTGACCCGCAACCGGATCGAGATCCCGCACCGGACACACACCTCGTCCACCAGCTGCCGCAGAGCGGCGACTGCCCCAAAGTCATCGAGCACCGGTGGCCGCAGACCGTGGATCACAGTTCGCAGGGCCTCGACCACCACAGTGGCCAGCTCGCCGTCCCGACGTACCACCGGCGCAAGCTCCGGTGGCAGCCTCGGGTCCTCCGTGAGGTGCTCGAGCATGCGCACGAGATAGGTCAGCGTCTGCAGCGGGTCGTCATGCAGGTCCTGGGCCAGCCGGCGCCGCTCGTCCTCCTGAACGGTGACCAGCTGTGCGGCATAGGCCCGTTGTTCGCGTGCGCGATGCTCCTCCTCGGTCACCTCGACGAGCACGATCTGAACGAGGCGCTCGCCGGAGCCGACCTCGATGGTGCGAGCCGTTGGCGCGAATACGCGGTCCCCCACCGGCACGCGTGGTGCTGCCCCGGCCAGGATCGCTGCCACCGGGATGTCGACGAGGTCCGAAAGGAGTCGTCCAGGCACTTCAGTGCCAAGCAGGACTGTGGCAGCGGAGTTGGCCTCGGTCACCACTCCAGCGGCGTCAGTGACGAGCATCGGCGCATGCTGCTCGTCGAACAAGGCGCGATAGCGCGCCTCCGCGACCTCACTGGCTCGCAGAGCCTCCTCCGCGCGGAGCCGCGCCTGCCCCTCGCGCTCAACCCGCTGCCCCACGATGACCGCGACCGCGTTGAGGACAGCCAGGTTCCCGATCTCGACCCAGGCGCTGGCGGTCGTCACTCCCGAGATGAAGAGCCAGTCCGGGACCATGATCACCGTCGCCCACAATGCGGTGCCGACGGCACCACCGACACCGAAGTTCAGCGCCGCGTAGATGACTGGGACGAGCAGCAGCGCGGTGAAGGTCGAGGACGGGATCCCGAACGGCGGTTGGACACCCAGGACATCGAGCACAACCTCGTCCAAGAGCGCCACGAGCAGCACGCCCGCTTGGACGAGCCAGAACCGGCCGGCGCGCAAAGGCGGGCGCAGCCTGCGCACCATCCCGAGGATCCGATACCCACCCGAGATGGGCCTCAGGTCAGGGCTCATCGCCGACGGTCAGCAGCTTGGTGGAGATGGCACGCACGACCGCCTCGGTGCGAGAACCCACCCCGAGCTTGGCGTAGATGTTGTCGCAGTGCCGGTCCACGGTGCGCGTGCTGATGCCCAGCCGTGCCGCAATCTCCCGGTTGTGCAGGCCGGTCATGAGCAGCCTCAGGACCGCGAGCTCGCGCTCGCTCAAGTCGGTCGGACCCCGATCGGGCTCACGAGACGACACGAGCAGCCGAGCCGCGAGACCGGACTGGAACACGCTCGCGCCACCAGCCACGGCCCGCACCGCTTGGACCAGCTCCTTGCCGGGAGCCGTCTTGCGCAGGTACCCCGCGGCCCCGGCCTCCAGTGAACCGCGGACGTACTCGTCCTCGTCATACGCGCTCACCATCAGGACCCGGACGTTCGGATGGTCCCGAGTGAGCCGGCGAGTGACCTCGATGCCGTTGATTCCCGGCAGCCGGATGTCCAGCAGCACGACATCGGGGCGAAGCTGGTTCACCAGGGCGAGGGCGACCTCGCCGGAGTCGGCTTCGCCGACCACTTCCAGGTCGGGGTGCGCCTGGAGGATCTGACGGGTGCCGTCACGGTGCAGGGCGTGGTCGTCGACGACCACCACCCGGATCACTGACGCCTGCATGGTCACGAGGCTACGCGCCGTGCGAGCCAGAACTTGGCGGAGAACACCCATTGGCCGTGCGTAGAACTAGCTTCGCAGATGGGGCATGTCGCGGTCCCTCCTTCTCTCTGATGTTCTTACGATGACGTCGGAACAGGGCCCGCATCGTCGAGTCACCATTCCCGCCGGGTACGACCGGCTGAACCCAGGCAGAAGGAGTGACACCGTGAGCCATATCGATTCCAGGGCCGGTTCAACCACCGGGGCGGCGCAGCATGAGTCCGCGTCGACAGGGCGCTCCCGCCGGCTGATCACCGCCGGGCTCATCGTGGGAGCAGTCGCAGCCACCGCGTCTGCGTGCGGGTCCACCTCGAGCACGCCGTCGACGACTGCCGCCGCCACCCCGCCGAAGACCGTCAACATCACGTCGATCGGCAAGATCGACGCGGACAAGGGTCCGGCCGGTACGTTCACCAGCAAAGAGCACTGGCCGGCGTTGGCCCCCAGCGACATCAAGGCATCCAAGGGCGACACCGTCGTGCTCACCATCAAGGAGTACGACAGCGCGCCCACCCCGCTGCCAGCCGGCTCGACGTACAACACGGTCGCCGGCGGGACCGAAAAGATCAACGGCAAGGCCGTGACCAAGGTGTCCAACACCGACATCGCGCACACTTTCAGCGTCCCGGAGCTCGGGATCAACGCACCGCTGGCAAAGGCCCCCGAGGGTGGAGTCACCACCATGGTGGTCACCTTCAAGGCCGACAAGGCCGGCAATTTCGTATGGCGATGCCTCACCCCCTGCGGCGGCGACCCCAACGGAATGGGCGGCTCCATGGCAACCGACTCCTGGATGAAGGGCCACCTGATCGTCACCTGACCTGCTGGGACGGCAGTCGGCCGAACGAGAACAAGGGCCGGCCGGTCATGAGAGGTACGACGCACAGGAAGTAGAGCAAGATCTCCGGCGGTGCACTGGGCAACGCGCATGGGCAACCCGCGCCAGAAGTTGCCCAGTGCACCGTTTTCGGCTCCTTCGGCCCATGACGGACGTAAGCCAACTCGCGATGTGCCGTTCGACCCTGGGTCCATTCAAGCCTGACCGAGACGTTGGACCGAGAACGATCGTAGGGAGAACGCCAATCAAGGAAAGCGTCGTGAAGACGAGTACGGGAGACCGACGGGTCAGCGGAGGAGCGCGGGGGCTGCGCCGAATTACCGTGCTGGGTGCCGCCTTGGCAGTGCTTTTGCCGGGGGCGTGCGGCAGCAGCCCCACCGCGAAGCCGTCTGCGGGTGGGGCCACCTCGGCGGGTGGGGCCACCTCGCAGGGGATCGTGGCGAAGGGAGCCTCGGTCGCGCTCGGCAAGGACCAGTACCTGGAGAACGGTTAGGACTACATCGGCGCCGTCGACTGGACGATCGCGCCTACGTTGAAGATCGAGCTCGGCGAGAAGCCTGGGGAGATGTTCTTCAAGCCGAAGGACCTCAGCCTCCGGGCCGGCGTTCCCTATGTGCTCGAGCTGGTCAACACGGGCAAGATCGAGCACGAGTTCACCGCCGCCGAGTTCTTCCGATCATCCTCCATCCGCAAGATCCGGTCAGGCAGCTCCGAGGTGAGGGTGCCATTCTTCACCGAGATCAAGGTCCTCCCTGGTAAGACGGTCAGGGTCTTCGCCATCCCGGTCATACCGGGATCCTTCCAGTTGCTCTGCCGGATCCCGGGACACCGCGAGGCCGGGATGGAAGGGACGATCACTGTCCAGGGCACGGCGACTGGCTTGCCAGCCCCGGTTCTGAAGAGCATGAAGGCAGGTCCCTGGCTGCAGAATGGCTCAGAGCTCGTCGACGCGGCCGTGCCGACCTGGGCCGCCAAAGCAAAGACCGTCAAGATCGAAGCCGGCGAGGGCGGCGGAGGGATGTACTTCAAGCCCAAGCAGCTGGTCCTGAGGGTGGGCAAACCATATGTGATCCAGCTCGTCAATGTCGGGTCCATCTTGCACGAGTACACCTCTGACAAGTTCTTCCCCACGGTGGCTTTCTTCAAGGGACAGGATGCTGCCGGAGAGTACAAGACCCCGCTGCTGAAAGAGGCCGAGGTCCTGGCCCACAAGCAGCTGGATCTGTACCTGATCCCGACGAAGACAGGGACGTTCAAGATCGTCTGCAAGCTCCCGGGACATGAGATGGCCGGGATGGTCGGGACGATCAAGGTAAACCCGTAAGGCCAGGATTCCTGACACACGAAACCGGCCCCGCGATGTTGCCTACCGGGGCCGATTGTCGTCGTGATCTGTGGCTAGCGGATCAGCGATGCCAAGACGATGGTGTTGTCGACGTAGCTGCCGCTGTCGCGGTCAAATGCCCCGCCGCAGGTGATGATCCGCAGCGCCGCGTGGTCGGTGTTGCCGTAGACGAGCTGTGTCGGGAAGTCCTTCTTGTGGAAGCGACGCACCTCGTCAACGGCGAACACGGCCACCGAGCCGTCGGCACGCGTGACCCGCACTGTGTCGCGCGGATGCAGGCCGCCGAGATAGAAGAAGACGGACGGTCCCTCCGCCGCGGAGTCGATGTGACCGACGAGGACCGCTGGCCCGAGCGAGCCCGGGGGTGGCGAGTTCTGATACCAGGCGGCCTTGTTGTAGTCCGGGCCTGGCGCGGGCACCGCCAGCGATCCCTGAGGGGTTTGGCCGAGGTGCAACAGCGGCGTCTGCACGCCGATCGCCGGAATCGACAGAGAGACCGGTTCGGAAGCCGTCAGCACTGGTCCAACCACCTTCGGCTTGCTGTCACGACTGATCGGCACTGGCGCCCGAACCGTCGGGGTAGCCGTGGGGCCAGCCGTGAGGGCTGCAGAAGGCGTAGCAGAAGGGCTAGCCGTAGGGGTAGCCGTGGGGCTGATCGACGCGGGCGCCGACAGCTCCGCCTGCGGAGGGTGCTGCTGGTGGGTCACGGCGTAGAAGATGAAACCGCCACCGGATATGGCGAAGACACCGGCAGCCGCCGTGGCAACAAGGCCACGGCGGCTACTGATGCTTAGCGCATGGGTTATCCCCATATGTTTACGCTCAGTCCCTTCGAGCAACCCGCCAGCCGAGCATGGCGCTCATGAAGGCGGCCAGAAGCAGGCCACCACCAAGCGTGACCAGCCCGGAATGAGCGAAGCCAGCGGTCGAACCGCCACCGGTCTGAACGCCACCGGAGGGAACCGCGGGAACCTGTGCTGCGGAGGTCGGTGCTGCGGAGGTCGGTGCTGCGGAGGTCGGTGCTGCGGCTGCGCCAGGTGCTGCGGCAGCAGAGGCTGCGCCGACGACCAAGCTGCCGACCATGCCTGCCTGCTCGTGGCCAGGAATGGAGCAGATGAACTTGTGCGAGCCGGCTGCGGCCGGTGCGGTGAGCGTCTTGCAGACCGCGGGACCCGTCGGTGCGGCAACCTTGAAGCCAAGGTCGGAGATGGTCAGGTCGTGATCCGTGTCCTTGGACGTCAGGCAGATGCTGACGGCCTCGCCGGCCTTCACGTTGATCGTCTTCGGGGTGAAGCCGGTGATCACGGCGCTGACGGCGATGGTGCGGGGCGCTGCGGAAGCCATCGGGGCACCGACAACGACCAGAGCTCCAGCGACTGCGGCCGTGGCCGCTGCAGCGACGAACGTGAACATTCGGCTTTGTTTCGTGTGTTGCATAGGTGCCTCCTAGTGGCAGGGGTTTACCTTTGGAGCATCCTCGGGGGCCGCTGGGCACGTCAAGTTTTCAAGTTGCCGCGGTAGTTGGTGATGCCTCTATTCCATGCACCTCGGGCTCGCTTTGGATTCACTCCATTTAACGGACTTGGTACTGCTGCTCCGGGGAGTCAGCTGACTGGTCCGCAGGGAGAAAGTGTGTGCTGCCAGCACATCCGGAGCCCACGGCTCCAACCGCCCCTGGGTGCGAACCGGGCCAACGGCTGGCTGGTCATCAACCCGCACTCATGTTCAAAAGCGACGATCAACAATTCCCCCTGGGTGCCCTCGATCACGATGTTTGACCTCACGAAACACCACAGGACTCAAGTCCGCCGATAACCCGAATGAGGGACCTTCGACCCTAGTGAATCACTCGAAGACTGCAACCAGGGACCTTCGGCCCTAGTGAGTCAGGGGCCCCGAATTAAACTGTATTCTACCTGCGCTCGTGGGCGGTGTACCTGACGCCGCGAGCCAGTGACGACGACGCGTTCCACTGGTCGTCGATGTATCGACGACGGTGCATCGAGCCATGCGGGGCGTGAGCCAGCTCGCGACGGGACCTTCGACTCTGGGCCCGTTCTGGCATGGCAAGCGATGATCAGCCAAGCCTCGACCGTGAACGACTGTAAGGGAGAACGGCATGCAGAGCCATACGACGCGCCCGGAGGACGGGTCGGTTTGTCCTCCTCCGGGTGCCGCCCCGGAGGAACGTCAGGGACTGACCCGGCGGAACCTCCTCGCCACGCTGGGTGTCGCAGCAACCGGCAGTGCCTTGGCAATGGTCAGCTACCAGGACGACGCGCAGGCGGCGATCACGCCGAAGGCCGCAACGGCCCCCGAGCACGCCTGGTGCATGGTCATCGACCTGCGCAACTGCGACGGCTGCAAAATCTGCACGATCTCCTGCCAGTCGCGCCACAACCTCCGGGAAGAGCAGACCTGGATCAAGGTCTACGACATGCCCGACAGCACTGGTGGAAAGTTCTCCATGCCGCGGCCCTGCATGATGTGTGAGGACCCGCCCTGCATGTACGTCTGCCCGGTCGGCGCGACTGAGCGCACCGACACTGGGCTTGTCCTCGTCGACACGGACGCGTGCGTCGGCTCCCGTGCCTGCATGGCGGCCTGCCCTTACGAGGCGCGCTACTTCAACTGGACCGAACCACCCAAGTCCAAGCGGATGCCGATGCCCAACACACCAGAGATGCCGGTGGCGAAGTTGGGCACGGTTGGCAAGTGCGTGCTGTGTGCCGACCGGCTGCCTCACGGTGAGCTGCCAGCCTGCGTGGAAGGCTGCCCGATGGGTGTGCTCTACATCGGCGATCTGGTCACCGACATTGCGGTCAACGGACTGGGCAAGACGGTGGCGCTCACTGAGTTCCTCAAGAACAACGACGCTGTGCGGTTCAAGGAAGAGCACGGGACCAACCCGCGCGTCTACTACATACTCGGGCACGGCCAGAACCTCGGAGGTACGGCATGACCACCGCCGCGCGCGAGGCGTCGCTACGCCCCTTCGGGAAGCCCAGTCGCACCTGGTGGCTCGCCATCATCGCTCTCAGCGGGGTGGTCCTCACCGGTATCGCCGCCTGGGTCATCCAGCTCCGGAGCGGGATGGGAGTGGCCGGCTACAACGACCATGCCTTCTGGGCGATCTACATCGCCGACGTCATCACCTTCATCGGTGTGAGCTACGGCGGTGCCGTGGTCTCGGCGATCCTGCGGCTGACGGGCGCCACCTGGCGCGCACCGCTGACGCGACTGGCCGAGGGCACAGCCGTCGTCACCGTGCTCATCGGATCGGCCCTCATCATCCCGCACATCGGTAACCCCGCCCTGCTCTGGGAGCTGCTGGCTCGGCCCAACCTGTCCGCGCCCGTGTTCTGGGACTTCGTCGCAGTCATGACCTACACGTTCGCTTCCATCGTGTTCTTCGCCCTCCCGCTCGTGCCCGACATGGCCGTGCTCCACAAGGGACATGCCAAACGTCTCGGCAAACCCCGGGCCACCTTGTACGCGACCGTCTCCAAGGGCTGGGTAGGGGCACCGCGACAGCGGCGAGTCCTGGCCGGCGCGCTCGGACTGGTGTCGATCATGATCATCCCGTTGGCCGTGTCAGTGCACTCGGTCCTTGCATGGGCGTTTGCCACCACCTCACGGCCGTGGTGGCACGAGAGCATCTGGGCGCCGCAGTTCGTTGTCGCTGCGCTCTACTCTGGCGTGGCGTTGGTCATTCTCGTCGTCGCCGGCTTCCGCCGCGGCTACCACCTTGAGGGGCTCATCCACGAGCGGCACTTCATCCGCCTGGGGTTCATCCTGGCGACGTTCTCCGCCGGCTACCTCTACTTCACGTTCGCCGACCTGATCCCCGGCGCCTACGTCGGTGACCCCAGCACCGCTGCAGTGTTCCAGAAGCTGCTCACCGGTGACCTGGCCCTCTATTTCTGGATGTTCGCTGTCTTCGGAGGTCTGCTGCCGCTTCTTCTGGTCGCGATACCACGGACGAGGAACACCAAGGGCATGGTCACCGCCGCTATTTTTGTCGTGCCCATGATGTGGCTCAAGCGGATCCTCATGGTCACCGCCCCAGGCGCCTATGACACGGTCACCGGCGCGTTCGGCGCCTACCACTTCACCTGGATCCCGATCGCGATCACGGTGGCCGCGACTGCTGCGATTCCGCTGCTTCTCATGGTGCTCTTCCGGGTCGTACCACTGCTGTCCATCGACGAGATCGAGGAGATCGACGAGATGGAGGAGATGGAGGGGCTGGAGAAGTCCGTGGCCGCTCACCCGCGCACGGAGCCGAGTGAGCCAGCGAGCCACGACGAGAAGCTGGTCGGCGCAACGAGTAGGTCCCATCGAGCGGCTGGCGCGACCGGCGTCCTGCTGCTCGTGGCTCTCCTGAGCATGCTCGGCGTGAGTGCCGCCGCTCCCGCCAAGGCTGCGACATCCCCGAGTGCGCCTGCAATCACGCTCACGGGCGCCGAGGCGGGCGGAGCGGTACAGCTAACTGCCAAGCTCATCAGCCCCAACGGCCTGCCGCGGGACAAGGCGAACGTGGCGTTCCAGCTTCTCACCAAGGAGTTCGGCGCCCAGGGTCATCTCGTCCCGATCGGGTCGGCCACCAGTGACACGACCGGCGTTGCAACTCTGACGTACCAGCCAACAGTGACGGGCAAGCACGAGTTCTTCGTCACCACCACCGCCGCCGCTGGCGCGAAGGCAACCGGGTCCGGCACCACCGTCGAAGTGACGGTCGCCAAGTCCGCCTACCATCCGGCCCCAGCCAAGCCACTGGCTGGCGTGGGCAAGGTCCTGGTCGGTGTTCTCTTCACCATCGTGGCGTCCATCTGGCTGACGCTGGGTGCCCAGGTGGTGCGCGTTCGCCGCGTCACTCGTGGTGTTCAGCAGACGACGATCAGCTCCGCCTGATATCGACTGATTTTCAGCATGACTGATTTTCAGCATGACTGATTTTCAGCATGACTGACTTTCAGCATGTACCTAGAACGCCCCGGGCCACGTGCCCGGGGCGTTCTGCGTTTCTGGTGGATCGACCCGGAGCTGGTGTGGTCGGGCGCCGTAGCATGACGGCGTGACCCGAATCCGCGAGAACAAGGAGATGTTCCTGTTCGCATCCTCCACCGTTTTGCTGCTTGCGGGCACTGCGGCCTACCTGTCGTCTGCCCAGACGCCCGCCCGCGTCCTGTGGATCGCCGGCACGCTGCTTGGCCTGGGCTTCTCGGTGTCCTGGACCGTCGGTGCGATCCGGCGCCGCCAGCCGAGCGTCGACGTCATCGCGCTGCTCGCCCTCGTCGGAGCCCTCGCGGTCAATGAGCCCTTTGCCGGCGCCATGATCACGGTGATGCTCGCCAGCGGGCAGGTCCTTGAGGCCCGGGCCGCCGTGCGGGCGCGGCGCGAGCTGAGCCTGCTTGTCGAGCGGGCCCCACGCACGGCCCGACGCCGCATCGAAGGCGGCGTGGTCGAGGTGCCGGTGGACGACGTGGTCCTGGGTGATCGCCTGGTCGTGGGCACCGGCGAGGTCGTCCCCGTGGACGGGCGGCTCCTGTCATCGGCCGCGCTGGACGAGTCGGCGCTCACCGGTGAGCCATTGCCGGTCGAACGGATCGCCGGCGATGACGCCCGCAGCGGCGTGGTCAACGCGGGACCGCCCATAGACCTGGTCGCGACAGCGGCGGCCAAGGAGTCCACCTACGCGGGAATAGTGCGCCTCGTCCAGCAGGCCCAGGCCTCGTCGGCGCCGTTCGTCCGCACCGCCGATCGGTTTGCCATTCTCTTCGTCCCGCTCACGCTCGCCCTGGCGGGCGCGTCGTGGGCGTTCAGCGGGGACGCCGTCCGCGCCGTGGCCGTCCTCGTCGTCGCAACGCCTTGTCCACTCTTGCTCGCGGCCCCGATCGCGATCATGTCCGGCCTGAGCCGCGCCGCGCACATCGGCGTTGTCATCAAGGGCGGCAGCGCCCTCGAGCGTCTGGCCGTTGGGCACGTCGTGCTCTTTGACAAGACCGGCACGCTGACTGCGGGCCATCCCGTATTGGCGAACGTCGTAACCGCGGGCGACCGGATGGATGCGGACGAGGTGCTGAGGCTCGCCGCCTCCCTCGACCAGGTCTCGGCGCATGTCCTCGCCAGCGCAATCGTCACCGGCGGCACCCGTCGCGGGCTTGCCCTGGAGATGCCCGAAGATGTCCGGGAGGTGCCCGGCTACGGCCTGGAGGGGACCGTGGGCAGCCACCGGGTGAAGCTGGGCAAAGCCTCGTGGATCGTTGACGACGTCGCATCGCCGTGGGTACGCCAGGTGCGCCGCCGGGCCGACCTGGACGGCTCCCTGACAGTCTTCGCAGCCGTCGACGAAGAGCCCGCAGGCGCGTTCCTCCTCGAGGACGCGATCCGGCCGGACGCACCCCGGATGGTGCGCGCGCTGCGTGCGGCCGGAGTCACGCGCGTCGTCCTGGTCACCGGCGACCGCGCTGACGTCGCGGGCATGGTCGGGCGCATCGTGGGCGTCGACACCGTGCTGGCCGACTGCGACCCCGCGGACAAGCTCGCCGTGATCGAGCGCGAGACGGCGCTCGGTGCGACGATCATGGTCGGCGACGGCATCAACGACGCGCCAGCGCTCGCCGCGGCCGGGGTCGGAGTGGCGCTTGCCTCGCGCGGAGCGACGGCATCATCCGAGGCTGCCGACGTCGTGCTCACGGTTGACCGGGTCGACGCCCTGGCCGACGCGATCCTCATCGCACGGCGCTCGAAGGGGATCGCGCTGCAGTCCGTCCTCATCGGCATGGGACTCTCGCTCGTCGCGATGGTCTTCGCCGCCCTCGGACTCCTCCCACCCGCAGCAGGTGCGATCGTTCAAGAGGGTATCGACGTGCTGGCGATCGGCATCGCCCTGCGGGCCCTGCTGCCCGGGGCGGTCCATACGATCGCGATGCCGCCGGCGGATGTGGCCACCGCGCTGCGGCTAAGGGCCGAGCACGACGCTGTGCTGCCGCTGATCGAGCAGATCCGATCGGTAGCCGACGCACTCTCGAAGCGCGACTGCGACCTCGGCCCGGTACGCACGCTGCTGGACCGGTTGGAGGGCGAGCTCCTTCCACACGAGCGGGCCGATGAGGCAGAGCTCATTCCGCTGGTGGACCGAGCCCTCGGAGGGTCGGATGCTACTGCGGCCATGAGCCGCACCCACGCGGAGATCGAGCACCAGGTCGGAAAGCTGCGGCGGCTTCTCGAGGGACTCGACAGTGAGACCACCCAGGCCGAGGATGTCGTCGAGCTCCGGCGCCTGCTTTACGGGCTGTACGCCGTGCTCCGGCTGCACAACGCGCAGGAAGAGGAGGGCGCCTTCAGCCTCGTGCCGAACGGGGCCGGCAGGGGTGGGCCAGCTGCGCTGACGGCAGACGCGGGGTCGCCAAGGCGGTGAGCTCCGGCTTCGGCCAGAGCTCCGGCGACAGCTGCCACGTCGTCGCCAGGAAACTGACATGCTGGCTTGCATGAGCTTCTTCGTGTTGGAGTACCGCTACGCTGACCCGGCTGCACGCGCCCGCGTCCGGCCCGACCACCTGGCCTATGTGCAGTCACTGCTGGAGGAGGGCAAGGTCGTCCTCGCCGGTCCGGTCGGTGACGGATCGGGCGCCATGATGGTGCTAAAGGTGGGCTCCGAGGCCGAGGCTCGACGGATCGTCGACGGCGATCCGTACACGGCTGCCGGGGTGGGCGCCGACCATGTGCTGCGACCCTGGAACGTCGTCATACCCGCTCAGCCCGAGTAGTGACCGCCCCATCAACGGTGGGGTGCCGCGGGGAAGGCTGAGGAAAAGGCGTCCCGGTAGGACCGCCACCGACCTGCCGGGGTCTGAACGCTCACCGCCGCCAGCATCGCGCTCCCGATCGCGCGGGTGAAACAGTCGCCGGCCGCATCCAGCAACGCGTGGAATGCTAACGGATCTGGCGCCCCGCGGTCCCCTGTCGCCAGGGTGAACACCGTGTCGCCGTCGAACATCGTGTGAACCGGGCGGATGCCGCGCGCCATGCCATCGTGGGCGATCCCCGACACCTTGGCGCATTGAGCCTTCGTCAGGGTGGCGTCAGTGGCCACGACACCGATGGTCGTCGCGAGGGTGGCTCCCCGACCTCCCGGCCCACACGGGACGGCAGCCGCGCGGGCAGCGGCGACCTCATCCGCGTCGGGGAGCAGTAGCTCGGCGAACTCCCCCGGGAGGCCGAACCGGGCGGAGTACAGCTCCCCGGTCATGGGGTCGACGCAGGAACCAAAGGAGTTGACGACCACCAGCGCGGCCACTGTCGTTCCGTCCGAGAGCACCACACTGGCCGAGCCCACCGCGCCCTTGAGCCCCCCGGCGACGGCGCCTGTCCCCGCTCCCACCACCCCGATCGGCACCGGGCCGACTCCACTGGAAAGTGCGCCGTCATAGGCCTCCTCGCCCATCGCGGCTCCCGGGCGACTGGCGAAGTCGCCGCCCCGGCCAAGATCGAAGATGACGGCGCCAGGCACGATCGGGACGACCTCACCTGGTCCGCCCACGGGGTAGCCGACACCGGCGTCGAAGAGCCGCCCCATCACGGCGTCGGCGGCCACGAGCCCGAACGCGCTCCCGCCGGACAACGTCACGGCGTGGATCCGCTCGACCAGGTTGCGCGGGTCGAGGACGTCCGTCTCGCGGGTACCGGGACCACCTCCGCGAACGTCAACCCCAGCAACGGCACCGCGCTCTGGAGCAAGGACAACCGTCGTCCCGGAGAGCCAGCCGTCGCCGCGGCGATCGGCATGCCCCACCCGGATGCCGGCCACATCGGTCAGGCTGTTGGTCAGGCCGGGCTGGAGGACGGTCATCGGTACTCTCTTTGTAGTCGTGCCTTGGCCGACACAAGGCTACCCACACCACCCGGGTCGACGCCGAACAGAGATCCCTCCGAACA
>DHJN01000224.1:26272-37940 GCA_002404345.1 Actinobacteria bacterium UBA4719
GATCCCTCCGAACAGAGATCCCTAGCTGTACTGAGGCCCGCCACGACACGCAGGAGAAGCCGTGACCGTCAGCAACACCGTCGCCGCGTTGTCGGCCTTGGACATGGTGGCCGCCTATGCCAGCCGCACCCTCTCGCCGGTCGAGGTCCACGACGCGGTCCAGGAGCACATCGCCGAACGCGAGCCGGTGATCAACGCCTTCTACGTGAGCAACGCGAGGGCGGCACACGCGGCCGCGGCGGCGAGCGCCACCCGGTGGGCGCGGGGCGAGCCGCTCGGACCGATCGACGGCGTGCCGGTGACGCTCAAGGAGAACATCGCCCGCAAGGGCATCCCGATGCCCTCGGGCGTCGCCGGCACCCAAGCCCCGCCAGCCGCAGCCGACGCACCCGTCACGGCACGAGTCCAGGAGTCTGGCGCCGTCGTGCTCGGGTCAACGACAATGCCGGACTGGGGGATGCTGTCGTCCGGCGTCTCCAGCCTGCACGGCATCACCCGTAGCCCCTGGAACCCTGCGTGGACCACCGGCGGTTCCAGCTCGGGCGCGGGCGCGGCAGCCGCCGCAGGGTACGGTCCCCTGCACGTCGGCACAGACATCGGCGGCTCGATCCGCCTCCCCGGCACGTGGCTGGGCCTGGTGGCGCTCAAGCCGAGCTTTGGTCGGATCCCGATGGACTCGCCGTATCTCGGCCGGTGCGCCGGGCCGATGACGCGCACCGTCCGCGACGCCGCCCTGCTCATGCAGGTGCTCAGCCGACCGGACGTCCGGGACTGGTCCAGCCTGCCACCGGCGGACATCAACTGGTCGGACCTGGATCTCGATGTCCGCGGTTCGCGGGTGGCCGTTCATGTCGACGCCGGCGTCGGTATGCCGGTGGATCCCGCTGTGGCAGGGGCCGTCGAAGCCGTGGCTGCGATCTTCGCGAGCGCCGGCGCGGTCGTCGAGCAGATCGCTCCGTTCATGACGCCGACAATGCTGGAGGACCTGGATCTCTTCTGGCGGGTGCGCTTCTGGAACGACTTCGCGGCGTTGCCACCGAAGCGCCAGCGCAACATCCTCCCGTTCATCGTCAACTGGTGCAGCCGTGGAGCGCAGGTGTCCGGGGCCAGGACCATCTCCTGTTATCACAGCATCATGGAGCTGAGCGCAGCCACCGTGGCCGCCACCGCGGCATACGATCTCGTGCTCTCTCCGGTGGCACCGACGGTGGCTTTCCCCGCCGAGTGGCCGATGCCCTTCGGCGAAGAGGACTGCGCGATGGCGCACATCGGCTTCACCGCGCCGTACAACATGTCCGGACAGCCAGCCTGCTCCATCAACTGTGGGTTCACCGACGACGGCAAGACCATCGGCGTGCAGATCGCCGGTCGACGGTTCGACGACCTCGGTGTCCTGCGCGCGGCTGCGTGGTACGAGCAGGCCCGGCCGCCCGAAGCCACCCCGCTCTGGCCGATCTGAACAAGACCTCGACCGGGGCGAACGACAGCGCGGCTCGACCCTGTGTCCTGTTGGCGCTCTGTTGGCGCTGTGTTCTGTTCGAGCTGTGTTCTGTTCGAGCTATGTCCTGTTCGTGCTGTGTCGTATTGGCGCTGTGTCGTGTTCGCGGTCAGGCCGCCCGCGCTTCGTGGCGGCGAGGGCTCGGCGTGCCTGCTGGTAGCGGAGCACCACGAGGTCCGTCACCAGCCGGTGACGGCCGAGGACCGGGGCGACCGTCGTCGCACCGGCAGCGGCCGCCAGGTCCGTGACCCGACGCGAGAACCGTCCGGGCGCGAGGAGGTAGGGCGCAACGCACACCCTGTTCGAGCCGGTCTGCCGCAGGTATTCGACCGTCTCGGGCACCTCCGGTCCGGCCTCCGAGACGCTGGCGTAGGTGACCCACGGCCCCCACTCGGAGCGCAACAAGGTGGCCGCCCGCTCAACGGCCGCCAGGCCTGCGGGGTCCGTGGAGCCCGCAGCCGCCAGGACCACGGCATCACCCCACAGCGCTCCCGCTTCACGTAGCCGCGCCGTGGTGGCTCGCGCGAGATGACGGTCGGGCCCCAGCGGCGCAGCTATGTGGACCGGCGCCGGGGACAGCGCAGCAGCAGCCGGGAGGTCGATCGAGACGTGGTAGCCGGTCGACAGGAGGAGGGGAACGACGACCGCCGGCCGTTCCATCCCGGACATGACCTCGCGAAGTCCAGGTGTGAGCAGCTCCACCCACGCGGTGATCACGTCAACGCCGGGAAGTCGTCGCCGCACGTCCGCAAGCAGGTCGGCGACGACCTCCGGGCCGGCATCGTCGCGGGTGCCGTGGGCGACCGCCACGAGCGCAGGCCTCATTCCGGACTCTCCACCGCCAGGCGGTACCCACGCTTGACGACCGTCCGCACGAGATCGGCACCCACAGCGGTGCGCAACCGGGCGACGGCGGCCTCGACGGCGTGCTCGCTCGCCGCATGCCCGGTGGGCAGCCCGCTGAGAAGCTCTCGGCGGGTGACGATCCTGCCGGGCTCGCGCGCGAGAGCCTTCAGCACGGCATACGGGGCGGGGCTGAGCCGCACCGCGGCGCCGTCGATCGCCACGTCCGCTCCGCTCATCACGAGCTGTCGGCCGCCAACGTCGATCCGGATACCGTGCCGACGCGCCGGCAGCTGGACCCCGATCTCCCGGGCGAGGGCCCCGAGACGGGATCGGGCGGGCTGGATCACGGGAATCCCCCAGTGCCCAAAGGCTTCCGCGGTCACCGGGCCCACGCATGCCGCGCTGACATGACCGCGGAGCGCGTCCACTACCTCCCGCTTGCGACCCGAAGCCGCGGCAACGTCCATCAGGACCTTGACCGCTGCGGCGACGGTGAAGACCACCGCGTCGACGTCCCGGTCGGCCACGAGGTCGACGAGACGGAACAACGGAGCCTGGTCTGCCGCTGGCAGGCAGCGATAGACCGTCACCACGGTGACCTCCGCCCCCTGGCGCTCGAGCGCAGCAGCAACAGCCGATGTGGAGACGCCGTGCTCCTGCAGGACGATCCGGGTGCCGGTCAGGTCGCGGTCGCGCAGATGGGCGAGGATGTCGTCCAAGCTCTCGCTGCTGGAAACCCAGGACTCGTGCAGCCCGGCCGCCCGGACCGCACCGACGGCCTTGGAGCCACGGGCCAGGATCTCGCAGCCCTGGAGGGACGCGACGAGCTCTGCGCCCAGTCCCCACTCCGCTGCGGCGTCGAACCATCCCCGCATTCCCACGCCCGTATTGGCGATCAGAAAATCGGGCGGCGCCTCGATGCAGGCCACGGTTGCGACCCGAAGCTGCACGTCCTCGATGCAGGACAGGATCATGAGAGCGGGCGCGGACTCGACGACCGCGCCCTGACGTTCCAGCATGGTGGCCAGCTCGGAGACGCGGCGCGAGGAGGTGATCCCGATCCGGTAGCCGGCGAGTGCCTGGTCGGTGCTCATCCGTCGGGCCCATCGCTGACCGGCGGTGCCAGGACCTGGACCACGCCGTCGAGCACGCGCACGTCGAAGGTCGGCACGCTCACCGCTGGGTCGTCGAGGCAGCAACCGGTGCGCAGGTCGAACGGCTGCTTGTACATCGGCGAGGCGACGAAGACCGTGTCACCCCGCGACCCGACGATGCCCCGGGAAAGGACATTGGCCCGGCTGTACGGGTCGAGGTTGCCGATGGCCGTGATCTCCTCGGCGTCGAGACGGAACAGCGCCACCTGCTCGCCACCCACGAGGGCGGCGACACCGACGTCGACCCGGAGCTGGTCCACCCGGCATACGGACACCCAGATCCCTTGGCGCACCGTCTCTTGCCGCACCTTGGTACCCGCCATCATCGCGGCGCTCCCACCGGGATCGAAGCGCTCGCAACCAGCACCGGTTCCGCGCTCCCTTCGGCGGCGGACGGACGGATCTGGCCGCGTTCGGTGACGAACGAGATGCTCGGGTCGGGCGTGTCAGGAGCGTTGATGAACGACACGAAGCGGGCTAGCTTCTCCTCGTCCGCCAGCGTGGCGCTCCACTCGTCCTGGTAGGCGCCGATGTGCCCGGCCATGTCCGCCTCCAGGTCCGCCGCGACGCCCAGCACGTCGTCGACGACGACCGACCGCACATAGTCTAGCCCGCCCTCGATGGACTCCAGCCAGGCACTGGTGCGCTGAAGCCGGTCGGCGGTGCGGATGTAGAACATCAGGAACCGGTCGAGGTAGCGGATCAGCGTCGCCGTGTCGAGGTCGATCGCCAGCTCCACGGCGTGTGCCGGGCGGAAGCCGCCGTTGCCGCCGACGTAGAGGTTCCAGCCCTTCTCGGTGGCGATCACGCCGAAGTCCTTACCGCGGGCCTCGGCGCACTCGCGGGCACAGCCGCTGACGCCACCCTTGAGCTTGTGGGGCGAACGCAGTCCGCGGTATCGGAGCTCGAGCTCGATGGCCAGCTTGGTCGAGTCCTGCACGCCGTAGCGGCACCACGTCTGGCCAACGCACGACTTCACGGTGCGCAGCGACTTGCCGTAGGCGTGGCCGGACTCGAAGCCGGCGTCGACGAGGCGGCGCCAGATCAGGGGCAGCTGCTCGACGCGTGCGCCGAACAGGTCGATCCGCTGGCCGCCGGTGATCTTGGTGTAGAGGTCGAAGTCACGGGCAACCTCCCCGATCGCGATCAGCCCATCGGGTGTGAGCTCGCCGCCGGGCACCCGCGGAACGACGGAGTACGTGCCGTTGCGCTGAAGGTTGCCGAGGAAGGCGTCGTTGGTGTCCTGCAGCCCGACGGTCTCCTCGGCGAGGATGTGGGCACTGGTCTGGCTGGCCAGGATCGAGGCCACCGCCGGCTTGCAGATGTCACAGCCGCGACCGGTGCCGTGCGCGGCGATCAGAGCGGTGAAGCTGCGGATCGCCTTGACCGCGACCAGGTCGAAGAGCTCCTGCCGCGACATCGCGAAGTGCTCGCAGAGCGCGTTGCTGACCTCGCGACCGGCCGACGCGAGCCGCTCGGCGAGGAGGTTCTTAACCGTCGGCACACAGCTGCCGCAGACCGTCCCGGCCTTGGTGCAGCTCTTGATGCAAGCGACGTCGGCGCAGCCGGGCTTCTCCTCGGATCCGTCGATGGCCGAGCAGATGGTGCCCTTTGTGACGTTTTCGCAAGAGCACACGACGGTCTCGTCGGTCATGCCCACCTGGGCGGTGCCGCGGCCAGCCGGCAGGATGAGCTCCTCCGGATTCTCCGGCAGCGGGATGCCGCTGGCGACCATGGGTCGCAGGACGCCGTATGCCGAGGCGTCGCCCACCAGGATGCCGCCCAGCAGGCGGGTGGCGTCGTTCGAGACGACGAGCTTCTTGTAGACGCCGGTGACCGCGTCGGCGAAGACGAGCTCGAGCGAGCCTGGGGTGGCGGCAAACACGTCGCCGAAGCTGGCCACGTCCACGCCCATCAGCTTGAGCTTGGTCGCCATGTCGGCGCCGGTGAAGTCGCCGCTTCCGCCAAGCAACCGGTCGACGACGACCTCGGCCATGGCGTAGCCCGGGGCCACGAGGCCATAGACCTTGCCGTCCGGCGCCGCGCACTCGCCGATGGCGTAGATCGCTTTGTCGGAGGTGCGGCAGGTCTCGTCGACCAGGATCCCGCCGCGCTCGGCGACCTCGATACCACAGGCACGAGCCAAGGCGTCCTCGGGGCGGATGCCCACGGAGAACACGACCAGGTCGGTTTCGATCGGCTCGGCGTCGGCGATGGTCAGGGCGGTCACCTTGCCGTCGATGCCCTCGATGGCCTCGGTGGCCGCGCCGGTGTGCACCGTGACCCCGAGCGCTTCGATGTGGCGGACCAGGGCCGCGCCGCCGGCCTGGTCGAGCTGGACCGGCATCAGCCGCGGCGCCATCTCGACCACGTGCGTGGCCAGGCCAAGCTGGTGCACGGCGTTGGCCGCCTCCAGGCCGAGCAGGCCGCCGCCGATGACGACGCCGGTGGTGGCCGTTTTCGCGGCCTGGCGGATGTCCTCGAGATCCTCGATGGTGCGGTAGACGAAGCAGCCCGCCAGGTCGCGCCCGGGCAGTGGTGGGACGAACGGGACGGACCCCGTGGCCATGACCAGCGCGTCATACCGGACGACCTCGCCGGAGGCAGTGGTGACCTCCCGCGCGTCCCGGTCGATGGTGGTCACGGCAGTGTCCAGAACCAGGCGCACCCGCGGGTCGTCGTACTCGCCCTCCGGCAGCAGCGACAGCTCGTCGGCACCGACCTCGAAGAAGGACGTGAGGGCGACCCGGTCGTAGGCGGCCCGCGGCTCCTGCCCGAACACGACGACGTCCCAACGCTCCGTGAGTCCCCGTTCAATGGCAGCCTGCACGAAGCGGTGGCCGACCATGCCGTGCCCAATAAGCACGAGTCTCTGACGCAGATGAGTCATCGCAGTGCTCCTTTCCTGTACCCCTGACGGTAAGGACCCCACGTTGTGCCTTGGTTTTCGCTGTGTTACGGCCACGAAAACTCTTCTGCACGGACTCACTGCCCGTGCACGGACTCACTGCCCGGCGGTAGCCGCCTGCGTGGGGAGGGTATTGTTCGCGGCCAGCAGCAACCGGATGGTGCCGGCGCATCCGCCGCAGCCGGTCGTCGCCCGGGTCGTCCCGACGACCTCTGCCACGTCGGCGCACGCCCGGATGCGCCCGGCCGACACTCCTGCGCAGGCGCACACCTCGACGTCGTCGGGCAGCAGCACCGACCCCTCGCCGGCGGGTCGCTCGCCGAACAGGAGCTGCCCGGGCTCGCCCTCGCCCAGGACCGTCCTACGGTCGTACAGCTGGGTCAGCAGACCGATCCGCGACAGGTCGCCCAGCAGCACCGCCGCCTCGATGACGCCGTCTCGCACGACGAGCTTGCGGTAGGAGCCCCTGATCGGGTTGGCCACCTCGACCACGTCGCCGGTCGCGTGTTCGGGGTCGCCCAGCACCGCAACCTCGAGGTCGGAGGCGCGAAGCCTGGCCACGACCCGCGATCCTTCGTAACGGTCTTGGTCACCGCACAGACGGGCGGCGAGGACCCCGGCCTGCTCCCACGCCGGAGAGACGAAACCGCTTGTCCTGCCTCGGTACTCGGCACAGTCCCCGATGGCATGGATGCGCGGGTCGGTCACGGTGGTCAGGGTCTGATCCACCACGACGCCCCGCCGCACGAACAGCCCCGCCGCCTTGGCCAGCGACGTCGCGGGGCGCGCCCCGGCGGTGAGGACGAAGAGGTCGGCGCGCAGCAGGTACCCGGTGTCCAGCAGTAGCCCCTCGTCGGTGAGCTTGACCGCCCGGGTCTCCGAGTGCACCTCGCACCCGAGCTCCTCGACGCTGCGACGAAGCACCGCGCCGGCGGTCTCGCCGATGTGCGAGGCCAGCAGGTGCGGCGCGGCCTCCACCACATCGACCTCCAGACCTCGGACGCCGAGGGCACGGGCCACCTGCAGCCCAAGCAGCCCGCCGCCGATGACCACGGCCCGGCGGGCCCCCGGCAGGGCGTTCAGCAGGCCGAGGCAGTCGGCCATCGACCGAAACGCATGCACATTCGGGGACAGGTCACCGCCGGAGGTCACCAGCCCACGGATCGGCGGCAGGGCCGCGGCGGAGCCGATCGCCAGGACCAGACGGTCGTACGGCACCGTCCGTCCATCAGCAAGCCGGACGACCCGCGCGTCCCGGTCGATCAGCCGGACCCGCGTCCCGCTGATCAGCTCCACGCCGTTCTCGGCATACCAAGCCTCGTCCTTGAGCCTCAGTTCGGTGGCCGGGTGACTGCCCTCGAGCACCGCCGAAAGCAGGATGCGGTTGTATGCCGTCCCGGGCTCATCGCCGATGACCGTGATCCGCAGCTGCGCCTCGCGGCGGACCAGCTCCTCGACGAGGCGGATCGCGGCCATCCCGTTTCCCACGACGACCAGAGACTCACCGTGTTCGCGCCGCCCGGCATTCGTGGCATTCGTGGCATTCGGGGCGTCCACGGCGTTCATACCGCGCCGCCCACGCGCTCCAGCGAGGCCGCGCAGGCCTTGAACTCCGGCATCCTGGATGAGGGGTCGAGCGCGTCGTTGGTGAGCAGGTTGGCGCCGACCCAGTGGAACGGCAGGAACACCGTGTCGCGGCGGATCCGGGTCGAGATCTTTGCCGGCGCAACCATCTGGCCGCGGCGCGTAGCCACGCGGACCTGCTCTCCGTCCACGACCCCGAGCAGGTCCGCGACCATGGGGTGCAGCTCGACGAATGGACCCGGCGCCGCCGCGTCGAGCTCGCGGACCCTGCGCGTCTGAGCGCCGCTCTGGTACTGGGCGAGCACCCTGCCAGTGGTCAGGTAGAACGGGTAGTCGGGCGAGGGCTGCTCGGCCGCACCCACATGGTCAACCGGGTGGAAGCGGGCCCGGCCGTCCGGTGTGGCGAACCGGTCCAGGAACAGCCGGGGAGTCCCGGGGTGCGCAGCTTCGTTTCCGGTGTCCGGGCACGGCCAGAAGACGCCGAGCTCACGGGTGATCCGGCCGTAGTCGATGCCGGAGTAGTCGGCCGGTCCGCCGGCGCTGGCTCGCCGCAGCTCGTCGAAGACCACCTCCGGCTCGGTGTCGAATCCCGTTGGCACGCCCAGCCTCTGGGCCAGACCGGAGATGACCTCGAGGTCGCTGCGCACGCCATCTGGTGGGGTGAGCGCCTGGCGGCGCAGGATGACCCGCCCCTCGAGGTTGGTCATGGTGCCCGTCTCCTCGGCCCACTGGGTCACAGGCAGCACCACGTCCGCCCGGGCGGCGGTCTCGGACATCACGAAGTCGGCGACGACCAGCAGGTCGAGTGCGTCGAGCCGCTCACCGATGTGGGACGCGTTCGGGGCCGAGACCACGATGTTGGACCCGAACACGAGCAGGGCCCGAACGCCGTCGTCGGTGCCCATGGCGTCCAACATCTCGTATGCCGACTTGCCGGGTCCCGGCAGGTCGTCCGGTTCGATCCCCCACACCTGCGCAACGTGCGCCCGGGCAGCGGGGTCGTCGATCTTGCGGTAGCCGGGCAGCTGGTCGGCCTTCTGGCCGTGTTCCCGTCCGCCCTGCCCGTTGCCCTGGCCGGTGATGCAGCCGTACCCGGCGTGCGGGCGTCCGGGCTGGCCAAGTGCCAACGCGACGTTGATCCAGGCCAGCACCGTGTCCGTGCCTGAGGCGTGCTGTTCGGCACCGCGCGCGGTGAGGATGATGACCGAGTCCGCCTGTGCCAGCAATTGAGCTAGCCCCACGATCTCCCGCGCGGAGACGCCCGTGATTCGCTCGACCCGCTCGGGCCAGTACCCGGCCACCAGCGCAGCGACCTGGTCGAACCCGCTCGTGCGGGCGTCGACGTAGTCCTGGTCAACCTGACCAGCCGAGACGATCGCATGAAGTACCCCGTTCGCAAGCGCCAGGTCAGTGCCGGGCACCGGCTGGATGTGCATGTCGGCCCGGACTGCGGTCGCCGTGGCGCGAGGGTCGATGACGACCAGCCTGCCACCGTTTGCCCGCAACGCCTCGAGGTGTCGGGCGGCCGGAGGTGCCGTCTCGGCCAGGTTGCTGCCCACGAGGACGACGACACTGGCGTCCTCGATGTCGGCGAGCGGGAACGGCAGGCCGCGGTCGAGCCCGAAGGCGCGCTGACCCGCGGTGGCGGCCGACGACATACACCATCTGCCGTTGTAGTCGATCGCACTTGTCCGCAGCGCCACCCGGGCGAACTTGCCCAGCGCGTAAGCCTTTTCGTTGGTCAGGCCGCCTCCGCCGAAGACGCCGACGCTGTCCCGACCGTGCCGCTGCTGGATCTTGACAAGACCAGCAGCGACACGTTCGAGAGCTTCGTCCCACGAGACCGCCGTGAGCTCCCCGGTGGCGCGGTCCCGTACCAACGGGCTGGTGAGCCGTTCGCGATGCCGGAGCAAGGCGGGGGCCGTCCAGCCCTTGCGGCATAGACCGCCGGCATTGGTCGGGAACTCCGGCCAGACAGCAACACTGAGCTCACGAACCCCTTTGCGGGTCGACTCGAGCCGCATGCCGCACTGCAGGGAGCAGTAGGGGCAGTGCGTCTCGGTGGACTTCGTCGGGGTCATATCGGCTCCATGATATTGACAGCGGTGACCGACTCAGACGTTCGCGTGAGCCAGGCTGGGCACCCGCGACACCAGGACGGTGCGGCGCATGTAACACCACCAGGTGACGCCCAGGCACAGCGCGTAGAAGACCACGAAGCCCACGAGAGCCGCTCCGATGCCACCGGTGTTGCTGACCGACGCGCCAAATGCCCGAGGCACGAGGAAGCCACCGTAGGCGCCGACCGCGGAGATGAAGCCGAGGGCCGCCGCGGTCTGCCTGCGCGAGGTCGCCAACGCCACCGGGCCGCAGTCATCGCCACCGGCCAGCGTGCGGTAGATCGCGGGGATCATCCGGTAGGTCGACCCGTTGCCGAGGCCGGTGAGGACGAAGAGCACGAGGAAGGAACCAAGGAACGGTCCGAACGCGTGGTGCTGGATCGACCAGATGACGCCACCGACGCCGAATGTCATAGCCGCGAACACCGCGGCCGTGATCCGGGCCCCGCCGAGACGGTCGGCGAGCAGGCCACCGACCGGCCGGAACGCCGAGCCGACCAGCGCGCCGAGGAACGCGAAGTACACGCCGTGCACGGCGGGGAACTGGGTCTTCATCAACAGGGGCAGCGCGGAGCTGTAGCCGATGAACGAGCCGAACGTGCCGACATACAGCAGTGCCATCACCCAAGTCTGCCCCTGTCGCGCCACGGCGACCTGGTCCCGGAAGGAGGACTTGGCCTCAGTCAGGTTGTCCATGAAGAAGTAGGCACCCAGGGCCGCCACCAGGGACAGCGGGACCCAGAGCAGGGCGATGTTCTCCAGGTGCAGGCCAGAGGCCGAGCCGAAGATGGCCAGGCCGACAATGGCCGGCACGAACAGCTGGACGCTGCTGACCCCGATGTTGCCGCCGGCGGCGTTGAGCCCCAGCGCAAATCCCTTGCGGCTGTCGGGGTAGAAGAACGAGATGTTGGCCATGCTCGAGGCGAAGTTGCCGCCACCGAGGCCGGCGGTCGCAGCGGCGACCATGAACATCCAGTACGGCGTACCGGGGTTGGCGACACACGCGGTCAGCAGGCCCAGCGGGATCATCAACAGCAGGGCGCTGATGACGGTCCAGTTGCGGCCGCCGAAGCGCGGCACGGCAAACGTGTAGGGGAAGCGCAGCGTCGCGCCCACCAGGTTGGGCAGGGCCACGAGCCAGAACAGCTGGTTGATGCTGAAGTCGAAGCCCGCCTGGGGCAGGTAGATCACCACCGCGCTCCACAGCAGCCAGACCGAGAAGCCGATGTGCTCGGCCGCGATCGACCAGATCAGGTTGCGGCGCGCGACCTTGGCACCGAAGCGCTGCCAGAAGTCCGGGTCCTCGGGCTGCCAATGGTCGATCCAGGGACGGTCGCGGACCGAGCCGGCGCGACGCGAGGGTCTGTTGTCCGGGGTGTCGTATTTCTTCTCAAGCTCATCGAGGGCCATCAGGATTCCTTTCTCGGGGGATACCGAGAAAGGTAGGTAGGCCGTGTTTCGCCAAGGGGGTGCACGCGTTAGCCCGAGGTCAACTTCTCCGCACGACCTCACAGACGCCGCTTCTCCTCACGGCTTCACACACGTCACGCGGTCACAC
>DHJN01000224.1:38059-44678 GCA_002404345.1 Actinobacteria bacterium UBA4719
GTCACAGCGTCACAGCGTCACAGATCGCCGGGCGGGTTCCGGGTGCCGGTTAGGCGGCCGATCGCCGGCCGTCAACCATCAGGCCCGACTCCGCCAGCTTCCTGAGGAACTCGGCCAGGGACGCGTCGGGGAGGGTCACGCGCGATGTGTCGAAGACCACCGGCACCCCGATCCGTCCCAGACACAGCCCCAGGCCGTCGAGATCCCCGACCCGGCCGGTCTGCGGGTAGTCCGGAAGCTGAAGCACCACAGAGTCCGGCTCCCACCGCACGGCTCCACCAAGGCCCGAGACGAGCACTTCGATGATGCCGGTCCACCTCGGGTCGACCGAGGCGCGCGTCGCTGATGGACTCTCTATGGCGTCAGACAAGCCACGTTGCTCAGTCCGTCCGCACGTCATGCTGACCTCCGGGGACCAGGGCAATAGTGTCTGCTCTGATCCTGAGGCCGCAGCGTGCGCTCCGCAATGAGTCGTTGGTACTAGTACTGGTACTAGTACCAACGACTCGCACGCTGACCCTCCTGTCCGGCAGAAGGCATGGGCCCCGAACAGATACGGGCCCGGAACCGCACGCTCAGCTGTCTCGGTAGCTGTTGAGAGTGTCGGCGATGGCCTGGTCGATCGCGGTGGCTCTGACCCCGAGCTTGTTCGCGATCTTGCTGCTGTCGACGATGAACGGCTCCTCGAACTGGTACTGCATCTCGATGAGCTCACGGACGGTGGGGTTGGCGAGGCCGAGGGCGCGCAGCATGATCGGGGGAATGCTGCGGAGCCTGGCGCGGGGCTGGCCGGCCTGCTGGTAGGCGATGTCAACGAGCTGGCGCGTGGTGCGGGTGTCGGGGTCGTTGGGGAGGTGCCACACCTGTCCGGGAGCGTCGGGGTGTTCGCCCAGGACGGCGAGGCCTTCGCCGATGTCGGGGATGTAGGTGTAGGTGTGCGGTTGGTCGGGGTCCCCAAGCACGTTCGCGGTCTTGCCGGCCAGGGCGGCCGGAAAGACGCGGTCGCCAAGATTGGACTGGGCACCGCCACGGGGGCCGAAGTAGTCCGAGGCGCGACCGATCGCGACCTCGACGCGTCCGGTCTTGTGGGCTGCGAGAAGTTCTCGGGCCATCCGTCCCCGGAGCTGTCCCTTCCTGGTGTGGGCCGCGTGGGCGCGGTCTTCGGTGAGCGGGCGTCCGGCGGGGCGCCCATACAGGTAGACGTTCTCCATGCTGACCAGGCGAGCCCCGGTGGCTTCGGCGGCGGCCAGGACGCCGGCCTGCAGGGCGGGGAACTGCACGGTCCACTCGTGGTATGCCGGGTTGAGCGTCTGGTAGAGCACGCGGGCGCCCCGGGCGACCCCGGCCGTGAAGTCGGGGTCGCGGGCGTCACCGCCGATGACCTCGACGTCGTCGGGCACGCGGGCGTGGCCGGAGCGGTTGATGAGCCGGACGGTTTCGCCGCGGCGTCGCAGCGCGTCGAAGGTGGCCAGCCCGATCGCACCGGTCCCGAAGATGACGTGCCGGGCCGAGGTGGTCATGCCGTCACCGTCGAGGACAACACCGTCGCCGCTGGGGCGAACGCGATGGCGCCCACCACGAACAGTCCCCCGGTCGTTCGGCGAAGTCCGTTGCCCGTGCTGGTGGATGTCATCGCTTGTCCCCCATCTCTTGTTGCGCTGTGAAGAATCCTGTACAGTGTACAGATATAATCTGTACACTGTACAGAAAAAAAGTCAAGGAGAAGAAAGTTCAAGGGAGGTCCCGGAACCGATGACAGCACCCGCCACGCGAGGTCGTCCCGGACCGCGCCGGGCCCTGACCCAGGACCAGATCCTGGACGCCGCACTGAGCCTGCTCGACGACGGCGGGGCGAACGCGGCATCCGTTCGGGGCATCGCCGCGAAGATCGGCGTGGCCCCGAACGCGGTGTACACGTACTTCCCGGACAAGGCCGCCGTGGTCAAGGCTCTCGTCGAACGCCTGCTCGGTGAGGCCGACCACGCAGCTTTCGCCGACCGCAACCAACCGTGGCGGCAACGGATGGAGACTCTCGCCCTTGAGCTGCGGGCACAGCTGACGGCCCATCCCGGCGCCGTCCCCCTGGTGATTGGCGGGCCCATGGACGGCCCCCAGGCTCTGGCCCTGAACGAACGGCTCCTTGAGCTCCTCGCAGACGCCGGCCTCAAACCCACCACGGCCGCGCGGGCGTCCTACCTGCTGTTCGTCTACGTATTCGGCTCGATCGCCCTTGAGGTCGCCGACGTGCAGCGGCCCGGCCCGCTGCCACCGGAGTCCGAGCGGATAGCCACCCGGCACCTCGCCTTCTCCGCGATACCCGCCGACCCATATCCGCGCGCCGCTGCGGCAACAACGGCCATGGCCAGCTTCATCTCCACCAAGCAGTACATCTGGGGTCTACACCGAGTTCTCGACGGCATCATCTGAGCAAGGCGATCATCTGAGCAAGGCGAGAAAGGGTGGTCCGAGGCTATGCTCCGCGACCCGCTGCTGGCTCTGGCGTACCACCCGGCTGGTAAGGGCATGCGGGGTCCTCGCCCAGCGCGTCACCGCTGGCGGCGAATGCCCGAGCGCGAGAGCCCCCACACATGTCGGCGTACTCGCAGCGGCCACAACGACCCGTGAAGTCGGCGGCCCGGATCCGGCGCAGCAGCGGGTCGTCCCGGTAGATCGCCGCGATCGACTCGTCCCGCACGTTGCCCAGCGGATGTGGCAGGAACCCTGCCGGGTTGACCTCGCCGTCATGGGCGATGAAGACGATCCCCTTGCCGTCACGGGTGGCTGCGGTGTGCGCCCTGGGCCGCCCGGTCGCCGGCCCCATCAACGCCTCGAGTCGCCCGGACAACGCGTGATACAAGCCGCTGGTCGGGGCTGCGTCCCCAGCCTGCCGGCGAGCCACCACCCGGCGGAAGAAGGGTGCCTCGACCGTTCGGACGATGAAGCCATGCTGCGAGGCGTCATACAGGAAGTGACAGATGTCCTCGTGCTCGGCCGGGCTGACCGCGTCGGTGGCCACACCGCGCCCGACCTGGACCAGGAAGAAGACCTCCCAGATGTGTGCACCTGCGCGCGAGATCAGATTCGCGACGTCCGCAAGCTCCTCGACGTTCGCCCGCATCACCGTGGTGTTCACCTGGACGGTCAGGCCGGCCGTGGACAACGCCCGGATCGCCTTGAGGGTGTCCTCGAAGTGCCCCGGGATGCCGCGCACCCCGTCATGGGTCGCGGGCACCGCACCATCCAGGCTGATCGACACCGCCTTGACTCCGCTGGCAACGATCCGGTCGATCATCTGCGGGGTCAGGGACGGCGTGACCGACGGGGAGAGCGCCACAGGCACACCGAGACTGGTGGCGTGCTCGACCAGGTCGAACAGGTCCGGGCGCAGCAGGCAGTCACCACCGGTGAGCACGAGGATCGGGTAGGGGCGCCCGAAGCCGGCGACCTGGTCGATGAGGTCGAGACCCTGCGCGGTAGTGAGCTCACCTGGCAACGCCTGGGCGGTGGCGCTGGCCCGGCAATGCCGGCAGGCCAGCTGGCAGGCGCGCGTGACCTCCCAGAAGACCAGCATCGGTCGCTGCGCGAAGTCCAGCCGGGCGCGCGGCTTGGCCGTCGTCATGGCAGTCATCAGTTCACCTCGGTAAGGGGCCGAACGCCGGCCGAAGCTTCGGGAACGTCTTGAGCAACGTCCTTCGTGATGTATTGAGCGACGTCCTGGGCGATGCGCTCGGCGTCAACCACGCAGCTGGCCACGCCGATGCCGCGGTATGCCGCACCGGTCAGGTACAGCCCGGGCAGGTGGCGAAGCGCCTCGTCCACTGCGTCCAGCCGGTCCTGGTGCCCAACCAGGTACTGGGGCAACCCCTGGGGCCAGCGCTTGATGCGCTGGTGCACCGGGACGGCAGTCAGGCCCATGGCCTCGACCAGCTCCTCATGCACCCGGCCCACCAGGGTGTCGTCGTCCATGCTCACCCACCGGCGGTCGCCATGACGACCGACCAAGCACCGAATCAGGACGACATTGTCGTCAGCCAGATGCGGCCACTTCGCGCTTGACCAGGTGCAGCCCACCAGTAGCCTGCCCTCCTCCGGAGGAACCAGGAAGCCGGTGCCGTCCAGGGGACGATCCGCTGCCGAGCGCGGGTAGGCCAACCAGACCGTGGCGACATCGGCGTAAGGGATCTCGGCGAGCACCGTCGCCGAGTCAGGAGCCAGGTCGGCGAGCAGCCGGGCAGCGACGAACGCCGGGGTAGCCAGAACCACTGAATCGGCCACCATGCTCTGCCCGTCCAGCATGTCGATGCGGTAGCGGTCGCCGACCCGCGTGACGAGGCGAGCGGCGCTGTCCATCCGCACGTCGTGGTCCGCCAGCCGCGTAGCCAGCGCCTCGACCAGCCGCACCAGTCCGCCGTCAAGGGTGACCAGAATCGGGGCGCCCGATGTGGGCGGGGAATGGCGGCGCAGCCGGCGAAGACCCAGGTACAGGCTGCGGTTGTTTCGCGCAAGGGCCTCGATATCTGGCACGGTGCTGCGGGCGCTGAGCTCACCGGCCCGACCGGCGTGCACCCCGCCGAGCAGCGGCTCGACCAGGCGATCGAACACCTGCGAACCAAGCCTCGGAACGACCAGGTCGGCGATCGACGGGTCGGGCGAAACGATACGACGGCGCGGCAGCACCAGGTCCAGCGCCGCACGGGCCAACCCCGCCGGGGAGAGCAGGCGCGACCTCAGCAGCGGCAGGAGCCGGTCGGGGATCCCGAACAGGGTGCCCGATGGGAGCGGGCGCAGCCGCCCGCGCGACCACACATGTGCCCCCTGGAGCGCCGGGGCCACCTGTTCGTGGTGTAGTCCGAGGTCCTCGAGCAGGGCAGCCATCGCCGGCGAGCGCACGAGCAGCGCATCGGGCCCGGTGTCGACCAGGTGCCCGCTGAACCGCTGGGTCGCAACTTTGCCGCCCAGCCGCGGCGCACCCTCGACAATGGTGAGCTGCACCTGCGTGCCGAGACGACGGTGCAGGAAGTGCGCTGTCGCCAGCCCGCCTATCCCACCGCCCACGATCACGACCCGTGGTCGAGACTTCATCACACTCCTCCTCCGACCCCAAGGGTGACCCCGAGTGCCGGGCACAGTATCCCAGCCGAGGTTGGATCTGGCACAGAGACTTTGGTCCCCAAAGGTTGATGCCGTTGACTATCCGTCGACCCCCCGGCCGCGGATCCGACCTCGCTCGTATCAAGACGCATCACGGCTCTCGTGTGTAAACTGCGGCGGAAAGCACCGGCGGTGGGGCTCGCCGTACCCAAACCGTTACTCCGACAGGGGTGACCAACAGTCCCTACCTGAAGCCCTCGCGGTGCCATGTGCCTGCGAGCCCGTCCAGGTATGGAGGTCGCGCGGTGCCCGACCAGCACCCCACCGCAGGCACAGACGGCACAGACGGCACAGATGGCACAAACGCCGCAGCCCGCGAACCCGTCGACCCCGACATCGACCTGCGCCAGGCCAGACCGGGCCGTCACGGACGCGACGACGCCACGATCCTGGCTGCCATCGCCGCCGGTGGCGCGACCGGCGCCGCGGCGCGGTACCTGACCGGACAGGCATGGCCGACGCCTGCGGGGGGCTTTCCGGCCAGCACCTTGGTGATCAACCTTCTCGGCTGCGCCCTGATCGGTGTCCTGATGGTCCTGATCACCGAGGTGTGGAGCAACCAGCGTCTCCTGCGCCCCTTCCTGGGGACCGGCGTCCTAGGTGGGTTCACCACCTTCTCCACGTACACGGTCGACATCCAACGGCTGGTTGCCGGTGCACACGTAGACACCGCACTGCTCTACCTCACCCTCACCCCCATCGGCGCGCTCCTGGCCGTGTGGGCGACGGCAACCGCAACACGACGCCTGGTCAACTGGAGGATCCAATGAGACTCACCGGCACCGCACAACGGCTCACGATCATCGTCGGGGACTCCGGCCACTGGCACCACAAGCCGCTGTTCACCGAGATCGTCCACCGCGCCCACGAAGCCGGCCTGGCGGGCGCAACAGTCCTGCACGGCGTCGAAGGATTCGGCGCCACCAGCCGGATCCACACCTCACGGATCCTCAGCCTGTCCGAGGACCTACCCGTGGTCATCGTCATCGTCGACAGCCACGACCGCATCGGCGCCTTCCTGCCCCAGCTCGAAGAGCTCGTGACCGAGGGGCTGGTCATCCTCGACGACTGCGAGGTGATCCGGTACGTCGGCAAGAACCCAGACGGGGTCGGTGGCGGCCACGCCCCCCTCGACACCCCGGGACACGACCGGTGAGCCTGTTACTGGTCATCGCAGGCGCAGCCGTCGGGGCCCCGCTGCGGTACCTGAGCGACCGGGCCATTCAGTCCCACCACGACACCGTCTTCCCCTGGGGCACATTCACGGTCAACGTGCTCGGATCGCTGATCCTGGGCGTCGTCACCGGGGCCGTTACAGCCGGCAACGCCTCCCCTCAGGTCCAGCTGGCCCTGGGCACCGGGTTCTGCGGCGCGCTGACCACCTACTCCACGTTCTCCTACGAGACCCTGCGCCTGCTCGAGGACGACGCCCGGCTCTTCGCCGCCGCCAACGTCGTGGCCAGCATCG
>DHJN01000046.1:0-1198 GCA_002404345.1 Actinobacteria bacterium UBA4719
GTGCGGGTCGCGGCCGCAAACCGGTGCTCGCGGCCGAGAAGATCGAGGAGATCGTGCGCCTGACCCAGCAGGAAAAGCCTGCCGGGGCAACGCATTGGAGCTGTCGGTCGATGGCCAAACAGGTCGGGGTCAGCCCAGCCACCGTGCAGCGGATCTGGTCCGGGCGTGGACTCAAACCGCACCTGGTCAAGACGTTCAAGCTCTCCAACGACCCTGCGTTCGAGGAAAAGCTGATCGACGTTGTCGGGCTGTACCTGAACCCTCCCGAGAATGCGGTCGTGTTGTGCATGGACGAGAAAACCTCCATCCAGGCACTGGACCACACCCAGCCCTCGCTGCCGATGACCAAGGGCCGGGCGGGCACGACCACCAGCGACTACAAAAGGCACGGCACGACCACACTGTTCGCCGCCCTGGACGTACTCACCGGGTCCTTGATCGGTTCCTGCATGGACAAGCATCGCCACGAAGAGTTTCTGAAGTTCCTGCGCACCATCGACCGCGAAGTGCCTAAAACCCTTGCGGTACATATGATTCTGGACAACTACGCCACCCACAAGCATCCGGCAGTGAAGGCGTGGATGGCGGACCATCCACGCTTCCACCTGCACTTCACCCCAACCTCAAGCTCCTGGTTGAACCTGGTCGAACGGTGGTTCCGAGAGCTGACCGACAAGGCCCTACGCCGGGGGGTCTTTCACAGCGTGCCCGACCTGATCGCCTCGATCGAGAAATACATGGACGTGCACAACGAAAGCCCCAGACCCTTCGTCTGGACCGCCACCGCAGAATCCATCCTGACCAAGGTCCGCCGCGGCCGCGTCGCCCTCAACCAAACAGTTAGTCAATGACGAGACACACCACTAGGTGGGGGTGCCGTGTGGGAACGGTCACCGGGGCCCCGGCACAGGTCCGCAGTCAGTTGGGGGCGCCCAAGGACGGAACAGGGCAGAGGGCGTTGTTGAGTTTGTTGGAGACGCGTCCGGCTCAAATAGAGGGATCGCCCGTGCCCAAACACGCGCTGTATGCGGCATTATGCGGACGTTCGGAGTCGAGCGATGTGGGCCCGTTCAGTCGAGGTCGAACGCGGCCCGGATCGCCTCCGTGAGTGCGGTTTCCTGTTCTGACAGCAAGAAGCCCAGCAGGCGTCCGAGCGCACTGACGGGCATTGTGATGATGTTGTCGCAGCTGACGACGC
>DHJN01000046.1:1496-6536 GCA_002404345.1 Actinobacteria bacterium UBA4719
CGACGCTCCCGTTCGAGGGCTCGAGACACCACAGCGGCACGGCTCGTGGCATCGCCATGACTGACCAGGTCGTCAACGAAGGCGACCAGGTCATCGGGCAGGCGGACGGCGATCTGTGTGCTCATACCAAAACGATACCATAATGGGATGCACCCGACAGCGGCATAGCGGACAAACCACAAACAGCGCCTTCTACCCCTTTCGCGGCGGAATGCCGCCGCGGCCTCCACGGGCGAGTTGCCGAGTTAGCAGGACTCACAGTTTGCGGACGTTTGACGGCGCGTCCGGGGGATGGGTAGGCGCCGGGCGGCGGAGAGGAACGGGACGATGTGCGCTACTGCGGATGCCGGGACGTGCCGATGATCAGGGACTGCATGGCGCGAGTCGTTCCAGGGCGAACCAGCCGACGGGGATGCGTGCCGGGCCGGCCGCGATGAAGGCGTGGCCGAGGAGTAGTTCGTCGGAGTCGGGCACAACGCGGACGAGGTAGTCGCGCAGCCGTCCGGCGATACCCGGCTCGGGCGATGCGACGGCGCTGTAGTCGAGGAGCAGGGCGTGTAGGTAGCGGTTGTCGGTTGCTGTGGGGTCGACTGTGGTGATCGTGAAGCTGGCCCATTCGCGACGGCCGTCGCACTGGTTCCTTGGGGTCCAGGGGGAGGAGAGGTCGGCGCCGGGCACTGACACGTTGTAGCCCGCGGCCCGACCGTCCTCCACCAGCGTGAAGCCCTTGATGAAGCGGCGTAGGCCGAGCAGGCGTGACGTGGCCGGCATGTTCGTTCCTCGCCATTCCCAACCGGCCAGGGCGTCCACATGGGGTGTGTCGCCCCGTCGTAGGACACCTGTCAGTCGTGCTGGTGGCGTGCGGACGAGGGCGAGGTACTCCGCTGACGGATGCGGCTGGTCGGCTGAACTCACCATGTGTCGATGATCCTTCCCGCGGTGCGCGTGGCCAGAGCCATGATGGTGAGCATCGGGTTCACCCCGACGGGGCCGGGGAACAGGCTGGCATCGGCGACGGACAGGCCTTTGGTGTCGTGCACGGCGCCGTAGGGGTCACAGACGGCCCATTGCGGATCGGCGCCCATACGGGTTGTGCCCATGAGGTGCACCGTCGACAGGGCGATGGCACCGGCGGCGACCGGGATGGCCCGTGCGCGACGGAGGTCGTCGCCGTTGTGGAGCGGGGCCCGGCCGGCGAACGGAAGGGGCACGGTGTGTGCGCCCGCCGCGAGAAGTGCCTCGCTCAACAACAGAATCGAGCGGACGACCCGGTCGGCGTCACGGTCGTGGACGGGGTAGGTCGCGATGACACCTTCGGCGCCCAGCGACCGGACCCTGCCAGTGGTGGTGTCGTCAACGAGCACGCCTGCGGTCACCATGTGGTTGTAGGCGGCCATGTGGTCGGCTAGTTCGTCGCCATTGAACGGCAAGGACCGGGCGACCAATGACGGTGGCAGGTTGACGGCGGCGAGCACGGCACCTTCGTCCTCGAACTCTCGGACCTGGAGGGACTGGTGGGCGCCCTTCCATCCAGTGACTGGCTCATCGAACACCGCCGTCACGCCAGCGCCGGGATGGACCGCCAGGTTGCGGCCGATCTGGGCTGACGGGGACCGCACGCCGGAGCGTTGCAGAAGTGCGGGGGTTTGCAGCGCCCCCGCGCACAGGACCACCCGCCGGGCTCGCACCTGGAACCTGCGTGCGGGGCCGTCACCGGTGACAAGGTGGCCCTGCACGCCCACGGCTTGCTTGCCCCTCATCAGTAGCCGGTCGACCCGGCACTCCGACCACACTGTCGCCCCGAAGGTCATCGCTCGGGGCAGGTAGGACACGAGCGTGGACTGTTTCGCGCCGGTCGGACACCCCCACGGGCACACGTTGCAGCCGCCGCAGTGCAGGTGGTTGCGCTGGTCCTCGACGACCCGCCACCCCAACCGCCGGGCCCCGTCAGCGAGCAGCTGCTGGTCTCGTCCCGCCGATCCGGGATCGGGCGGCCCGACCGATAAGAACCGCTCGACCCGCGCATAGACGTCGTCGAGGCCGCCACCTCGCAACGAACGATCCCCGGTGGCCGCGGCCCAGCGTTCCAAGATGCGTTCGGGGGCGCGGAAAGCCATGCCGCCGTTGACGACGGTACCGCCGCCGACGCATCGCCCCTCGGCGTAGCCGATCGGGGTCCGTCCCAGCGTGGCTGTCGCACCGCCTTCGCGGTACAGCCGACGCAAGGCCGCGGTGGTCGACGAGGTGAACGACTCGGTCCGATGATGCGCGCCCTCCTCGAGCACGATGACCGACAGGCCGGCCTCAGCGAGCTCGGCCGCCACGACACCACCTCCCGCGCCCGAGCCCACGATCACGACATCGCACTCGACCGCGGACTCGGGCATCTCCAGACCAGGGCGCACCCGTCCGGGACCCAGGTGCTGGCGCACCGGCACCGGCGGACGCAACGGCGCAGGCGCCATCAACAACTGCGTGTGGGCGGCGATGTCCTCAGACCACCGCTCCAACCGCTCCGCTGCCTTCTCGGCGACGAAAGCGTCCGGCAGATAGCCGAGGTGCTCGCGCACGGTCGGCTGCTCGTAGTAGGCGACCACCACCAGATCGCGCAACAGCCGGATCGGCACCCGCAACGGGCCACGGCTGCACAGTGCCAGCATCTCGCGTGCCTCCTCGTCCCCGAGGGCCGAGAAGGGACGGCCCCCACGAACTCGGGAACTCTGCTCCAACGCCATGGCCACACCCCGCAAAGCACGCCGCGTCGCGGGCGCGAGAACGGCGACAAGCGCGGCCGCCTCGTCCACCGTCGCGTCAACCAGCCCGTCGGTCACGACATCAGACGGGCAGACCGCCCGAACCAGCGCCGCAAAGGTGGCCCGGGTTCGTCCCAGGCCTACGCTCTCAGTGGCAGCATCGGCCATGCCCAATCGTAAGTCCGTCAGTCACGGCGTGCACGGCATACCTTGTGGGGGCGTCACGCTCGTAGAGGGCGATCTTCACCGGGGTCGCCGAAGTCATCGAAGTCGTCGTTCCGGCTGCATAGTTGGCGTGACCGCTCGGCGCCAGATGTGCGCTTCGGTCCGGCGACACGGCAGGGCGTGCCACGATCCGGGGGATGAAGACTGGTGGGCGGGTCGCTGGAATTGAGTTGAGTCCAACCTTCGTAGCGGCCACGGAGTCCAAAGCCTTCTCGATTTGCAGCGCCGACTACATCGAGCGCGTGCCCCTCCACCAGTTGATCGAGGGCGTCCAACCGAGCATCAGATCTACCTCGTGCACCTTGATAGCCAGGGCTCGGGCCTGGGCGTTGAAGCTCACGCGGCTTACCTGAGCGCGCGGCAAGGGAGGATGTCTTCGTGAGTCGTATTCTCGTCTGGTGGCTGGCCGTCGCTGTGTCGTCGGGCCTGACGGCGCCTGCGCTTTTCTACCGCTCCGGGTCCTGTACCGACGCGCCAAGTCCGAGCGGGTCATCATGCCAAACAACCGGGGCAGGAGGTCTGCTCGTAGTCGGCCTAGCGCTTCTAGCGACCTCGATCTGGATGCTGCGACGTTCCTATCGCTCCGGCGCTCGGCGGTAGACCGTCGCCCCGCAGGACAGACTGCGGCCATGAGTGGTCGGGACCATGAACAGGCAATGGGTTCGTGACCACGTGGACGCAGCCTTCGGCTGAGCACGACAACGGTGAGGGCGAGCGTCCATTGCCTGTTGGTGGGATCGACGAGCGGCCCTTTTGGTGTTTCCGGTCCTCGGCAGATCCGGCAAAGAGCCCAGAGGCCATCGACCGCTTCGCGGCTACTAGAGACTTCTCGCAGGGCCGGTGTCTGGCCAGACTCGGTCCAGGTGTCCGGCGGAGGGCTCTCCACGCGGCTGCCCACCAAGTGTCGGTGTGGCTCTCTTCCGGTCTGCAGTCCGTCGGGCACCGTTGACGAGGCGTGGCTCGAAAGGGGACTGCCCAGCTCGTAGTAGCACTGCCCACCTCGCCGTCCCTATCGGCACCAGGAGAAGCAGGAGAACGCTATGGCGAAGGTGATCATCGGGGTCGATCCCCACAAGCTCTCGGCCACCATCGAGGTCGTCGACAGTCACGAGAAGCTGCTCGGCTCTGGCCGGTTCAGCACCGACCAGCCCGGCTACACCGCGATGCGGGCCTACGCGAAGACCTGGCCCGAGCGGATCTGGGCGATCGAGGGAAGCAACGGCGCCGGCCGACCACTGGCCCAGCGTCTGCTCGAGGCCGGCGAGCACGTGGTGGACGTCCCGGCCAAGCTCGCCGCCCGGGTCCGGCTCTTCGACACCGGCCACAACCGCAAGACCGACGCGCTCGACGCCCACTCCATCGCGATCGTCGCGGTCCGCACCAAGACCCTGCGCGTCCTGCGCCCCGACGGTGAGCTCGAAGCGCTGCGGATGCTGTGCGACCGCCGCGAGGAGCTCACCCGACTCAGGGTCCAGACCGTGAACAGGCTCCACCGGCTGCTGGCCGAACTGGTCCCCGGCAAGGCCAAGAAGGACCTCACCGCCCTGCAGGCCAAGGCAATCCTCGCCACCGTGCGCCCCCGCGACATCGCCGGCAAGACCCGGCGCAAGATCGCTGCAGAGGAGCTCGCCGACCTGCTCACGGTCGAGGCAAAGATGAAGAAGGCCACCGCCGAGCTCAAGGTCCTGGTCAAGGCCCGCGGGTCACGGCTGATGGACCTGCACGGTGTCGGACCCGTGGTCGCCGCCCGGACCCTGGCCGACGTCGGCGACATCGCCAGGTTCGCCGACCGCAACCGGTTCGCATCCTGGACCGGCACCGCACCCCTCGATGCCTCATCGGGCGAGCAGAACCGCCACCGCCTCTCCCGAGCCGGGAACCGCAGGATGAACCACATGATCCACATCGCCGCAGTCAGCCAGATCCGCCTCGACACCGACGGCCGGGCCTACTACAGGCGCAAGCAAGCGGCCGGCAAGACCAAGCTCGAAGCGCTGCGCTGCCTCAAGCGCAGGATCTCCGACGCCCTCTACCGCCAACTCCTCGCCGACGCCGAACAAGC
>DHJN01000040.1:0-20087 GCA_002404345.1 Actinobacteria bacterium UBA4719
TAATTATTGCGCGAGCCCTTAGCTGGCAGCCAACGGTGGTCCTGGGTGGGGCAGGCCCCACAGCCTCCACCGTTGGTCGACCAGGCCCGTGAGGCGTTCGGTCAGATCGTGCTGCCCACGGCCACGCTCGCGTTCAACCCGACGAAGCGGACGCTCGTCAACCTGGATACGTGGTTCTGGGCGCAGGGCCTGACCGGGGCCGAGCTGCGTGGTACGTCCGCGTTCGGGCTGGTCGCGGTGGCGACCCCGGGCCAACTGCGGGTCACCCCTGGGGATGGGTTCGCCCCGTTCACCTGCGCGTGGGTGACCGCCAAGTCCGATGCCTGCGCGTATGCGTACCGGCGTTCCTCGGTGGGTGGTCCGGTGCGCGCCCTGGACGGCTCGCCGGCATACGAGGCGACCGGAAAGGCGACCTGGAAGCTGCGGTTCGAGGACAACGGTGCACCCGTGACGATCCCCGGGGCACCCACGGAGCTGACCGGTCCGTCGATGACTGCTGCGGTGGAGGTCGCCGAGGTCCAGACGATCGTCACCGGCGCGCGCTGACCATATGTAAGGGACCGTGCAGCTTGTTCGACCCGACCTGGACCGCCCAGAACGCGGCGACGCTCCGGCCTCCTGTGCACAGGACGAACGCCACTGCCCCGAGTGAGAGCATCTTCCAGACTGTCGAACTGGCGTACATGAAGCGTTCATGGGGGCCAGCTGAGGTGATCTGGACAATCCCTGAGGCCATGACCAATGCGTAGGCGGTGAGTAGCCCAGCCCAGACCCGGATGAGGGCCGAGACGTGGCTGTTTCCTGGAGGCCGTCGTCCTGGCAGGACTGGGCTGTTCCCGCGGTCCTGCTGATCGGGGCCGAATGCGAGACCTGGCTCCCTGGCGTCGCCGTGTCTCACGGGCTGCCGCAGCGGAGGCTCGTGTGCAGGTAGCGCGAGAGCTCCATGACGTCGCGTCTTCACGGAGGACTACAGGACGAAGGTGGCTCTTGTCGCACAGTCTCTCGGTCGTGTTCAGTCCGAGGTCGCCGACACCTTCCTGGAAAGTGATCAGGACAGGGCCCGTCAGGCGATCCGCAGAGTCGCAGAGCTCAGCCCGGACCTGCCTGCGCTCACAGCGCAGGCAACCGTCACGGCATACAGGGTCGTTCAGGAGGCCCTGACAAACGTGCTGCGGCATGCCGGCAAAGTCCCGACCCACGTTCAACTTGCACCCATGGACGACCGCCTGCTGATCGACATATGGGACGCCGGCAGCGACGTCGTTCTCGGATCCTCGCCCGGCGGTCTCGGGCTGATGGGCATGCGCGAGCGCGTTCTCTCCTGCGGCGGGGAATTGACGTCCGGACCGGGCCCTGAGGGCGGCTTCCGGGTCCGAGTGGTCCTGCCAGCCGACGGCACAACATGATCAGCATCGTGGTCGCGATGACCAGGAACTGGTGCGCGATGGGCTGGCCGCGATCCTTGACTCGGAGAAAGACTTCGCGGTCGTGGGCACCGCCGCCGATGGTGCCGAAGCGATCGGACTCGTCATTAGCCTGCAGCCTCACGTGGTTCTGATGGACATCCGGATGCCGGAGGTCGACGGAATCGAGGCCACCCGCCGCCTGGTCTCCGACCACGTGGCAACCAGGATCCTGGTCCTGACGACCTTCGCGGCCGATGAATACGTTCTGCAGGCGCTCCAGGCGGGCCCAAGCTCTAGTCTCACGACCACCTCCGGCCCCAGCCCGCCGATGCGGTTTGACTGCGGCGCTTCAGACTGACTGAGCCGGGTTCTGTGTGGGGGCAACGTTTTCCGCCGGGGCGGTGGGTTTCCGTCCTCGCCGGTTATCCACAGCCCGGTGGATGGACGGCAGGAAGAGGCCCCGGGAGGCCGTATTCTCCTTGCAGATCTTCCGACTGACGTGACTTGTCCGTACAGGTTCGCAGCGCTCACCGTCGGTCGGTTGGATGACCAGGGCAGGGGTGGGCCGATGGATGCCGTACGCACCGTCGAGGGTGAGGTGCGCGAGCTGATCCGGCGTTCCCGGCTGGACCCCACGCGTGATCTGCCGGAGATGCGCCAGCTCGTTCACGACGCGGTGGCTGACTACGACGAGCGCTCGCTGCATGGGGGGCTGCCGGCGCTGTCGGACCTGGGCGAGGCGACCAAGAGCGTGCTCGATGCCGTCGCGGGGTTCGGACCACTGCAGCAGTACCTCGATGACCCCACCATCGAGGAGATCTGGATCAACGAGCCCAGCAAGGTCTTCGTGGCCCGGGGTGGCACGGCCGAGCTGACCAATACGATCCTGACTGCCGACGAGGTGCGCGACCTGGTCGAGCGCATGTTGAAGTCGTCGGGTCGGCGGGTGGATCTGTCCTCGCCGTTCGTGGACGCGACGTTGCCGGATGGCTCGCGGCTGCACGTGGTGATCCCGGACATCACCCGCGAGCACTGGAACGTCAACATCCGCAAGTTCGTGGTCAAGGCGGATCACCTCGAGGACCTCGTGCGCCTCGGGACCCTTTCCCGCAGCGCCGCGCGATTTCTCGCAGCCTCGGTGGTCGCCGGCCTGAACATCCTGGTGGCCGGCGGGACGCAGGCCGGCAAGACCACGATGCTCAACTGTCTGTCCTCCGCCATCCCCTCGCGGGAACGAGTGGTCACCTGCGAGGAGGTCTTCGAGCTGAAGATCCCCTTGCGCGACGTGGCCTCGATGCAGTGCCGTCAGCCCAGCCTCGAAGGCACCGGTGAGGTTCCCTTGCGCCGCTTGGTCAAGGAGGCGCTGCGGATGCGCCCCTCCCGCATCATCGTCGGTGAGGTGCGCCAGGCCGAGAGCCTTGACCTGCTCATCGCGCTCAACAGCGGCCTGCCGGGGATGTGCACGCTGCACGCCAACAGTGCTCGTGAAGCCGTCACCAAGATGTGCACGCTGCCCCTTCTTGCCGGCGAGAATGTCGGAAGTCGGTTTGTGGTGCCGACCGTGGCCGGCTCCATCGACCTGGTCATTCAGATTGCGCTCGAACGGGACGGCGCACGCCGCGTGCGCGAGATCGTGGCCGTGCCGGGCCGGGTCGAGGGCGACGTGATCGAGATCGCCGACATCTTCACCTCTCGTGGTGGTCAGCTGGTGCGAGCGGACGGATTCCCGCCTCACGTGGACCGCTTCGAGCGCGCCGGCTACGACATCGCGGCCCTCCTGGCCCAGGAGGACTGAGCGGTGACCGGAGTCGGCGTCGGTCTGGTTCTGGGCATCGGGCTGTTCTGCATCTGGTGGTCGTTCTGGCTACGTGATGAGCAGTCCGCGTCGTCCGCCGTGCCCCGCAAGGCTGGTCTGGTCAGCCGGCTCTCCGACGAGCTTGCCCAGGCGGGTTTCGACGCGGTGACACCGCGCAGCCTGTTGGGTGCGTGCCTGATGGCTTTCGTCCTGATCTTCCTGCTCTTCGCCGCGACGACCAAAGTGGTGCCGGTCGCTGTGTGCTTTGCGCTGATGGCCGGCTACGCACCAATCCTGTTGGTGCGCATGCGTGCTCGCAGACGACGTGCTGTCATGCGCGACCTGTGGCCCGACGTCGTCGACAACATCGGCTCTGCCGTCCGGGCGGGGCTCGCGTTGCCCGAGGCCTTGAGCCAGCTGACGATCCGTGGACCGCAGGAGCTTCGACCCGCCTTCGCCGCCTTCGCAGAGGACTACCGGGCCACGGGCCGATTCCAGGAGTGCCTGGACCGTCTCAAGGAACGGCTCAGCGATCCTGTCGCCGATCGGCTGATCGAGTCCCTGCGCATCGCTCGAGAGGTCGGCGGTAGCGACCTCGGTCGGCTGCTGCGCACACTCTCAGCCTTCCTGCGCGAGGACGCCCGGACCCGCGCTGAGCTCGAGACCCGGCAGGGCTGGACGGTCAACGCCGCCAGGTTGGCGGTGGCCGCACCGTGGATCGTCCTGGCGATGTTGTCCTCACGCCCGGACTCGCTGCAGGCCTACAGCAGCCCGGCCGGTGTCCTGGTGCTGGCTATCGGCGCGGCACTGTCCCTGGTCGCCTACCGCGTCATGGTTCGCGTCGGCCGCCTGCCTGAAGAGGGGCGGGTCCTGCGATGACTGACTTGCTCACGCAGGGTCTGCCGATCGGGAGCGGGTGGTCCTGGCTCGGCGCCGGGCTCGGGGCGATGCTCGGTGCAGGTTGCCTTCTGGTCTTCGTGGGTCTTCCGGTCAACCGGCGCCCCGGGCTTGAGGCCCGCCTTGCGCCATACCTGCGCGACACAGCCCGGCCGTCCCGACTCCTTGCCGTGAGCCGTGACGTCGGCGGTCCCGGGCTGTTGCTGATCCTGCGCCCGGTGATCCGCGACCTTGGTCGGGGCGTGGAGCATCTGTTGGGTGGCGCCGCGTCCGTGCGGCGAAGGATGGAACGCGCGGGCCGGCGTCCTGACCTCGAGAGCTTCCGCGCCGAGCAGGTCGTGTGGGGCGTCGGTGGTGGTGTGCTCGGACTCGTGGTGGCCACGCTGATGTGGCTGCGGAACGGCGGCTCCATCGTCCCGCTGGTGCTGCTCGTCTTCTGTGCTGTCGGCGCCGGCATCGTGGCTCGGGACCAGATGCTGACGAGGTCGGCCAACAAGCGTGAGCGACAGATGCTCGCCGAGTTCCCGACCATCGCCGAGCTTCTGGCCCTGGCCGTTGGTGCCGGTGAGGGTGCCACCGGGGCGCTTGAGCGCGTGTGCCGGCTCTCGCAGGGACAGCTGGCCGCCGAGCTGCGCCAGTGCCTCGCCGATGCTCGCGCCGGAGCCAACCTCCCAACCGCCCTGCAAGGGCTGGCGGACCGCACCGGGCTGGCCAGCCTGGCGCGGTTCGTCGACGGCATCGTCATCGCGGTGGAACGTGGCACGCCCTTGGCCGACGTCCTGCGCTCGCAGGCCCAGGACGTCCGTGAAGCCGGTCGTCGCGCGGTCATGGAGGAGGGTGGCAAGAAGGAGATCGCGATGATGGTTCCGGTGGTCTTCCTGGTGCTGCCGGTCACCGTGCTCTTCGCGATCTATCCCGGCGTCGCCTTCCTGAAGTTCTCGATCTGAGCCATACCTGTTGCTGTTCTGAACCACCACCCAAGGGACCCCCCATGAACTTCATCCAGTCACTGACCGCCAATGTCACCGCCAATGTCACCGCCAGCATCACCGTCTTTACACATGTCGTCCTTGGTGGACTCGAGCGACGCGCGGGCGACCGGGAGCGCGGCGATGTCCCGGGTTGGGTGCTCATCACGCTGATGACGGCCGGTCTGGTCACGATCTTGTGGACGCTGGCCGCCGATCAACTGAGGACCCTGTTCAGCGCGGCCATGACCAGCGTGACCGGGCCCGGGGCACGGTGATCGGTGATCGCGAATCCGGTTCCGCCGTGGCCGACTTTGCCATGGTGTCCGGCCTGCTCAGCCTGCTGTTCCTCGCCGTCTTCCAGCTTGGCCTGGCGCTGCACATCCGCAACACCCTGATCGCGTGCGCCTCCGAAGGCGCACGCTACGCAGCCCGTGCCAACGCCACACCGCAGGACGGAGTGGCCCGGGCCAGCCAGCTGATCAGCGCGAGCCTCTCCGATCGATATGCCCACCACGTGACCGCCGTGACCACGACGGTTGACGGGATCCAGGTTGTGCGGCTTCGCATCGAGGCGCCACTGCCGGTCCTGGGCCCGCTCGGACCGGACCGCGTTCTGTCGGTCCAGGCCCGAGCATTTTCGGAGAGGCAATGATCGCCATGGGGTCGCCGGGACGCCGGTTGGTCGCCCGCCTTCGGACTCGCCTGCAACAGCCTGGGGTCGCAGGATGCGATGCGCAGGCGGGCAGCGCCATCATCGAGTTCGTCTTCCTCGCAGTGCTGATGCTGGTCCCGCTGTTCTACCTCGTCATGGTGCTCGCCCGACTGCAGGCCGGGGCGTATGCCGTGAGTGCAGCCGCCCGCGAGGCGGGCCGTGCGTATGTCACCGCATCGGTGCCCGCTGATGCGCCGTCACGCGCTCATTCGGCGGTCGCGCTCGCCTTTGCCGACCAAGGCTTCGAGAACGACGGCAGGATCGAGATCGGGTGCGATGGCACACCCTGCCTGCGTCCCGCCGGTCGCGTCCGGATCACGGCGACGGTCTCGGTCCCGATGCCGCTGGTCCCGGCGTTCTTCTCCGGGATCGTACCGATGCGGATACCGGTGTCGGCGACCCACCTCGCCACTGTCGACCGGTTCGGGGGACAGTGATGGCGACGCTCCTGGGCAGCCGGCGTCGCCTGAGGTCATGTTGTCGCTTGCGCAGTGCCGGCGAACATCGGCTGGCTACCACGCACGTTCAGACTGAGCGGGGTCAGATCAGCGTGCTCATCCTCGGTTTCACGGTCATCGCCCTCATGCTCATCGTCGGCGGCGTCGACGTGACCGCCGTCCAGCTTGCTCGCGCCCGACTGCTCGATGCCGCAGACGGTGCCGCCCTGGACGCCTCCGACGCGCTCGACAGAGGCTCGGCATACGACGGAGGTCTGCGATCTGCGATCGCGATCACCGACGGCTCGGTGCGTCGGGCAGCGGCGCAGTACCTCGCCGTTGAGCCCCGCCCCCACGGCATCTCCTCGTGGGTCCTGACCGACGGCACCGGTAGCGCGGACGGGCAGACGGCGGTCGTCCGGCTGCGGGGCACTGCCGACATCCCGATCGCCGCGTCGGTCGTCGAAGCTTTTGGCGGCTCGGTGAACATCACCGTCGAGTCGCGTGCACGGTCAGGACTGCGCTAACGGTCGCGTAGTCTGACTTGTCATGGCTGTTGACTTTGCACTTGAGCTCAAAGACCTGCGCGCGACGATGGAGTCGGTTCGTCAGGTCACCGATCTGGACTCCCTACGCACCAAGATCACCGAGCTCGAGGAGCAGTCCGGGGCGCCCGATCTGTGGGACGACCCGGATACCGCGCAGGAGGTCACCAGCCGCCTGTCTCGCGCCAACTCCGAGCTCGAGCGGATCACCGGGATGGACAACCGCATCGACGAGCTCGAGGTGCTGGTCCAGCTGGGCGTGGAAGAGGGCGACGCCGACACCATGGCGGAGGCCGAGAAGGAGCTGGCCAGCCTGAAGAAGGCGGTCGGCGAGCTGGAGGTCCGCACCCTGCTCAACGGCGAGTACGACAAGCGCGAGGCCGTGATCTCGATCCGCTCGGGTGCGGGCGGCGTCGATGCCGCCGACTTCGCCGAGATGCTCCTGCGGATGTACCTGCGGTGGGCGGATCGGCATGGTTACCCGACCGAGGTGCTCGACACGTCCTACGCCGAGGAGGCTGGTCTGAAGTCGGCCACCTTCGAGGTCAAGGTCCCCTACGCCTTCGGAACCCTCTCTGTCGAGGCCGGCACCCATCGCCTCGTGCGCATCTCGCCGTTCGACAACCAGGGCCGCCGGCAGACCTCGTTCGCTGCAGTCGAGGTCATTCCGCTGATCGAGTCGACCGACAGCATCGAGATCCCGGACAACGAGATCAAGGTCGACGTCTTCCGCTCCAGTGGGCCAGGCGGGCAGTCGGTCAACACCACAGACTCGGCCGTCCGGATGACGCACCTGCCCACCGGCATCGTGGTCTCGATGCAGAACGAGAAGTCCCAGATCCAGAACCGGGCCGCGGCCCTGCGGGTCCTACAGTCCAGGTTGCTGCTGCAACGTCAGGCCGAGGAGCATGCCGTGAAGCAGGCCATGGCCGGGGACGTCAAGGCGAGCTGGGGCGACCAGATGCGGTCATACGTCCTGAACCCCTACCAGATGGTCAAGGACCTGCGCACCGAGTACGAGGTGGGCAACACCAGCGGCGTGTTCGACGGCGACATCGACGGCTTCATCGAGGCCGGGATCCGCTGGAAGCGCAGCGCGGAGCGTGAGGAAGCGTAAGCCCGGTCCGCGGTGGGTTGGTGGTGACGGACGCGCGATCTGCTGGCTCGACGAACGCGACAGTGGGTTCCGAGCGTGAGGAAGCGTAGGCCGCAACGCCGGGGGGATCGCAGCGCCCCGAAAGGCCAGCAACCCGTCGTACGCTTGACGTGCACCTGTGGCATAGGTTCCTTGGGCCCACGGGCCTTCCCCGCTCGGCGGGGCGTCCTGTCCCCAAGCTGGAGAGGCGCACGGCGACATGATTCGCTTCGAGAACGTCACCAAGACCTACCGGCGCTCTACCCAACCGGCGCTGCAAGGGATCTCTCTGGAGGTGGGACGCGGCGAGTTCGTGTTCGTCGTGGGGCAGTCCGGTTCGGGCAAGTCCACCATGCTGCGCCTCATCCTCTGCGAGGAGGCTTCGAGCGCCGGCAATGTGCTGGTGGCCGGCCGCGAGCTGTCCAGCCTGCCCAGCCGCAAGGTGCCAGCACTTCGTCGCGAGATCGGCACGGTCTTCCAGGACTTCCGGCTGCTGCCCAACAAGGATGTCTTCCAGAACGTTGCCTTTGCCCTGCAGGTGCTGGGCAAGTCGCGCCATCACATCAAGGCGGTGGTGCCAGAGACGCTGGAGATGGTCGGGCTCGGCGGCTTGGAGAAGCGGCTGCCGCACCAGCTTTCAGGTGGCGAGCAACAGCGGGTGGCCATCGCCCGCGCCTTTGTCAACAAGCCCGCGATCCTGCTGGCCGACGAGCCCACCGGCAACCTCGACCCGACGACCAGCCTGGACATCGTGCGCCTGCTGGATCGAATCAACCGCACCGGAACGACGATTGTGATGGCCACCCATGACGACGAGATCGTCAACCAGCTGCGAAAGCGGGTCCTCGAGCTCGACAACGGCGAGCTGGTCCGGGACCAGATGAGAGGCGGGTACGGGGCACCCCGCTAGTAGCGGGGCACTGCCGCCGAGTGCCCCGACTTTGACCATGACCACACGCCCTGCCTAAGAAGGGAAGAAAGAGAGACATGCGCCTGCAGTTCATCCTCAGTGAGATCTGGGTCGCCCTGCGCCGAAACCTCTCCATGGCGATCTCGGTAGCGCTCGTGACGATGGTCTCGGTGCTGTTTCTCGGGCTCGGTGTACTAGCCCAGCGGCAGGTCGACGCCATGAAGGACTACTGGTACGACCGGGTCCAGGTCTCGATCTTCTTGTGCACCGCCAAGTCCGACCTGCCCAACTGCTCCACGGGTGCCGTTACCGACGTCCAGCGCAGGGAGATTCGCAGCCAGCTCGGCGCGATGAGGCCGCTGGTCAAGAACGTCTTCCCCGAGTCACAGCAACAGGCGTACAACCGTCTCAAGGAGCAGTACCAGGACAGCCCGACCTATCGTGACATCAAGCCCAGCCAGATGCCCGAGAGCTTCAGGGTGCAGCTGTCGAACCCGACCAAGTACGACGTGATCACCAGCTCGTTCAAGGGCGCGCCAGGGGTGGGCGACGTCCAGGACCAGCGCCGGATCCTCGACCCGCTGTTCAACGTGCTGCGGGGTCTGTCGTTCGGGGCGCTGGCCCTTGCCGCGCTGATGGTGTTGTGCTCGGTCCTGCTCGTGGCTACGACCATTCGCCAGATGGCGTTCAGTCGCCGCCGGGAGACGGGAATCATGCGTCTGGTGGGGGCCTCCGCGTTCGTCATCCAGCTGCCGTTCATCCTCGAGACCCTGATCGCGACAGTCGTCGGCTCGGCCTTGGCGATCGGCGTGTTGTGGGCGCTGGTGGGGTACGGCATCGGCTATCTGGGCACGGAGCTGCCGATCAACTTCATCACGACGGCCGACGTCTGGACGGTGACGCCCTGGCTCGTCGCGACCGCTGCAGGCCTGGCGATCCTGACCGCCTGGCTCACGCTGCGTCGGTACCTCAAGGTTTAGACACGCCGCCGGGTGGGTCAGGCCAATGTTCGTGCCTAGTCAAGGGGGCCGTGGTCCAATTGATGACCATGAACCGAGTCCAGGCCGCGCCACGCTCCGCCCGCCGTCGATCGGGCTTGCGGCTGGTGGGCCTGGGCGTCGTCCTCGTTGTCGTGTGCAACCTGGGACTGGCGTCCGTCAGCTCGGCCGACACCGCCGGTGACAAGAAGAAGCTCGACGCCAACATCGCCGCGCTGCGCACCGCGCTCGAGGACACCTCCCGGGACCTGGCCCAAGCCTTTGTCCAGCTGCAACGCACCAAGGCAGAACTGCCCGGCGCGCGGCAGGCACTTGCCGCCGCCGGCGCCGCACAGGGGGTGGCCGATCGCCACAAGGAGGCCGTGGTCACGGCGCTTGCGGTCGCCAGGGCGAACGAGGCCAAGGCCACGGACGCTCTCGCGCAGAATGCTCGCGACGGCCAGCAGGTCCAGGACCAGCTCGGCAACCTGGTCCGCGACGACTATCAGCAGGGCGGGGTCTCTGGCCTCTCGATCGCGCTGGAGGCCAACAGTCCCGAGGACTTCACCAACCGCATGATCATGATGGACACCATGATGCGGGTCCGTGATGCGACCTTGCGCGGCCTGGACACCATGCGGGCCGAAGGCAAGGCAGTCCGGGCTCACCTTGTCGCCGTGCGCCAGCAGGTGGCCGTCCTGAATGTCCAGGCCGAGGTTGCCCTGGTCCGGGCCACAGCGGCCCGCGAGACCGCAGCAGCGGCCAAGACAAGGATCGACCTGCTGTATGCCGCCCAGGCTCGTGACGCCGCAGATGTGGCTGCCAAGAAGGCCAGCGAGATCACGAACCTCAACAGCATGAAGGCCCGGTCGGACACACTGGCGCGAGTGCTGGCGGCTCGTGCGAAGGCGGCCCGGGAGAAGGCTGCGCGCGAGCGGGCAGCCCGCGAGGCTGCGGCTCGGGCAGCTCACCGGCCCGTGCCGCAGAGCCCGCAGCCGGGCCACGGCAGCGGATTCCTGCGCTTCCCGGTCGATGCCCCGGTGTCCTCGGAGTTTGGCATGCGCTTCCACCCCATCCTGCACATCTGGCGTCTGCACGAGGGCATCGACTTCGCTTCCAACTGTGGCTCGCCGGTCTACGCGGCGGCCGCCGGTGACGTCATCATGGTGACGCCCGCGTCGCAGAGCGGCGGCTACGGCAACCAGCTGGTCATCGACCATGGACTACAGCGTGGGGGTGTCGACCTGACCACGACCTACAACCACCTGACCAGATTCGTGGTCACCGGCGGGCAGGTGGGTCGAGGTCAGCTCGTGGGCTACTCCGGCACGACGGGGGAGTCCACGGGCTGTCACCTGCACTTCGAGACCCGCCAGGACGGCACGCCGGTCAACCCGCGCCTCTGGCTCTGACCCGCCGCGCGAGCCGACTCCCGCCCAGGCATGGACGCCCGCGACGCGGCATACAGAAATCGAGGTGGAACCCCGCCACCTGCGGGCAGGTAGCGTAGGGGCTCAGTCGCACGATCGCCTGACCATCGCCTGTCCGGCGACGGCGCTGATCCACGCACGCGGCGCACACGTGACGTGACGAAGGGATGGCGACTGTGGCCAGGGAGAAGGGTCAAAAGGTCGTTGCGCGGAATCGCAAGGCGTATCACGACTACCTGATCGAGGACATCTTTGAGGCCGGAATGGTCCTGAGCGGGACCGAGGTCAAGTCCCTGCGCGCGGGCCGGGCCTCGCTGGTTGACGGCTTCGCGACGGTTCGCGACGGGGAGGTCTGGCTCGAGGGCGTGCACATCCCCGAATACACCGAGGCCACGTGGACCAACCACACGCCCCGCCGCCGGCGCAAGCTGCTCCTGAACAAGGCGGAGATCGCCAAGCTCATCCAGAAGACCAAGGAGAGCGGTCACACCATCGTGCCGCTGTCGATGTACTTCAAGGACGGTTACGCCAAGGTCGAGATCGCCCTGGCCAAGGGCAAGCGCACCTACGACAAGCGGCAGACTTTGCGGGCAAAGCAGGATGAGCGCGAGGCGCAACGGGCGATCTCGGCACGACGGGAGAGGTGACGCGGGTGCGGGCAAGGGGGCGGTTTCGGGCGTTTTTGACGATTCTGGCGGCGTTGGGGGTGATGGTCTGGCTGCCGTCCGTTGCACAGGCGGCGGGCGGAGAGCGCATCCTGTCGTTCACCTCGGACTACGAGATGGCCAGCGACGGCTCCCTCGGTGTGACCGAGACCCTGGTGTGGCAGTTCGGGCCGGGTGAGCATCACGGCATCAAGCGCAATATCACCGTGCGAGCGGGCGTCGCGAGTCCGCCGAACAAGTACCGCGTCTATGAGATGAGCGATGTCGGGGCGAGCAGCCCGACCGGGGCCAGCTCCGAGGTGTACGTCTCCCAGCTCGGTGCCGACGACGTCATCCGGATCGGCAGCCCGACCGTGCCGTTCGAAGGTGCGCAGCAACAGACCTATGTGGTCAAGTACCGGCTGGCTCACGTCGCCAACGGTTTCCCGGACCATGCCGAGCTCTACTGGAACGTAACGGGGGCACACTTCGACCTCCCGGTGGACTCGGTCAAGGTCACCGTGCACGGGCCTGCGGCAGTTACGGATGCCCTGTGCTTCCAGGGTGCCGACCGATCGGCTGACCCTTGTAGAGCCAGCTCGGGGCAGACCGCGACGTACTCCGCCGCCGGCCTCGCCCCGGGTCAGCAGGTGAGCATCGTGGCGTCGTTCCCTGCGTCAGCGATCCCCGCCACAACGCCCGATCTGCGTGATGGCGAGACCGGTTTCAGCGGCGACGACTCGGGCTCGCCGATGTCGCCCCCGATGGCCAAGGGTCTGAGCCTGCTCGGCTACGGCGGCGGGCTTGCGATCCCGGCGGTGGCGGCCGCCCTGATGGGGACGTTGGTCTGGAGGCGCGGACGTGACGAGCAGTATGCCGGTCTGACCCCGGGGCTCACCCCGGTCGAGGGTGCCTCCGGTCCGGTCACCCGCGGCCAGCGGGGCCCCGTGGCAGTGCAGTTCGACCCTCCCAAGGGAGTACGCCCAGGGCTGGTCGGCACCATCATCGATGAAGAGGCCAACACGATCGACGTCTCTGCCACGGTGGTCGACCTGGCCGTACGGGGTTATCTGAAGATCGAGGAGGTCGAGTCCGGGGGTCTCTTCAAGCGCACGGACTGGCAGCTCACCAAGCTGGTTCCCCCTGCGCAGGCCGAGGCGCTGGCGCAGTACGAGGAGACCCTGCTCGCCGGGATCTTCGCCGACGCCAACCCGGTGCTCCTCTCGGGCCTGAAGAACAAGTTCCACACCACGCTGACGACCGTCCAGTCGCAGATGTACGCCGAGGTGACCAGTCGCGGTTGGTTCCGCAGGTCTCCCGACAAGGCGCGCCGCGGCTGGACCGCGCTGGGCACGATCCTCATGGGTGCGGGCCTGGTTTCGGGATCGTTCCTTGGCTTCCAGAGCGCGCAGACCGACCGGGTCGGCGGAGTGAGCTTCGTGATCCCCTCGGGTTTTGTGCTGGCTGGAGGGCTGCTGGTCGCAGGCGGCATCATCCACCTGCTCGGCAGGCGGATGGCGGCCAAGACGGCGGACGGCAGTGCGGTTCTGGCCCAGTCGCTGGGGTTCAAGCAGTACCTCGTGACCGCGGAGGCGCGTCAGATCAGGTTCGAGGAGGCGCAGGATATCTTTAGCCGCTACCTGCCCTACGCGATCGTGTTCGGCGTGGCCGACCGGTGGGCCGGGACCTTCTCCGAGGTGGCGGAGGCTGCGACGGCAGCGGGCCAGTCCATCGGTATGCCGGCCTGGTACGTCTTTGCGGGCACTGGAAGCTTTGACGGTTTTTCCGGCATAGCCTCCGGGATGGACTCGTTCTCGACCATGGCCAGCGGCACCTTCACGAGCACCCCGGGCTCGTCGGGCAGCAGTGGCTTCGGCGGTGGCGGGTTCTCCGGCGGTGGCGGCGGAGGCGGCGGAGGCAGCTCCTGGTAGGACTGCGCCTGTTCAGCCGACGACGATCAGGAGGTCTCCGCCCTCGACCTGCTGCTGCGCGCCGATGGCCAGACGCTGGACCGTGCCGCCGCCGACGCTGGTAATTGCCGCTTCCATCTTCATCGCCTCGATCGTGGCGATGGTGTCGCCGGCTTTGATCTGTTGGCCGACCTCGACGGCCAGCGAGACGACGCCGGCGAACGGGGCAGCCACCTGGCCCGGTTGCGAGGTGTCGGCCTTCTCGGTCTGACGTAGGTCGACCGCGATCAGCTCGTCGCGGACCTGCACGGGTCGCAGCTGGCCGTTGACGGTACACATGACGGTGCGCATACCCCGCTCGTCGGGCTCGCTGATGGACTGCATGCCCAACAGGAGGCGCTTGCCGGGCTCGAGATCGACGTGGTGCTCGGTGCCGACCTTCAGGCCGTGCAAGAACTCACCTGTGCCGAGCACCGACACGTCGGAGTAGGACTCACGGGAGCTGGCGAACTCCTTGCTTGGCCCGGGGAACAGCAGGCGGTTCAACGTGTTTCGCGGATCCGTGGCCAGGGCTGCGGCGTCCTGCGCGCTGAGTTCGCTGACCTGTGGGCGCGTCTTGCGGCCCTGCAGCGCTTTGGTGCGGAACGGTTCCGGCCAACCGCCGGGCGGGTCGCCGAGCTCGCCGTTGAGGAAGCCGATCACCGAGTCGGGGATGTCATACCGGGTCGGATTCGCCTCGAACTCACCCGGATCGGCGTTGGCGCTGACGAGAGCGAGCGCCAGGTCGCCGACGACCTTGGAGCTTGGCGTCACCTTGACGACGTTGCCCAGGATCCTGTTGGCGGCGGCGTACATGTCCTCGATCGACTCGAACTTGTCGCCCAGGCCCAGCGCGATCGCCTGCTGGCGCAGGTTGGACAGCTGACCGCCGGGGATCTCGTGGGTGTAGACCCGGCCGGTGGGTGAAGGCAGCCCGGACTCGAACGGTGCGTACAGCTGGCGCACCCCCTGCCAGTAGGGCTCGAGATCGCACACCGTCTGCAGGTCCAGACCGGTCTCTCGCTCCGTTCCGTCGGTCGCGGCGATGAGCGCGGACATCGACGGCTGGCTGGTCGTGCCCGACATCGGCGCACTGGCCACGTCGACCGCGTCGACTCCCGCGTTGATCGCGGACAACAGGCTTGCGAGCTGACCGCCGGCGGTGTCGTGGGTGTGCAGATGGACGGGCAGGTCAAAACGACTCCGGAGCGCGAGCACCAACGCATGGGCCGCGGGCGCCCGCAGCAGCCCGGCCATGTCCTTGATCGCGAGGACGTGAGCGCCGGCCTGCACGATGCGCTCTGCGAGCTTGAGGTAGTAGTCGAGGGTGTAGAGCTTCTCGCCCGGGTTGAGCAGGTTGCCGGTGTAACAGAGCGCCACCTCGGCGACCGATGTGCCCGTGGCGCGCACCGCCTCGATCGCCGGGCGCATCTGGTCGACGTCGTTGAGGGCGTCGAAGATGCGGAAGATGTCGACGCCCGTACTGGCTGCCTCGGTGACGAACGCTTCCGTTACGGCGCTCGGGTATGGCGTGTAGCCGACGGTGTTGCGGCCGCGCAGCAGCATCTGCAACGGCAGGTTCGGCATGGCGGCACGGAGTAGTGCCAGCCGCTCCCAGGGGTCTTCGGCGAGGAAGCGCAGCGCGACGTCATACGTGGCACCACCCCAGGCCTCGACGCTGAGCAGCTGCGGCGTCAGGCGCGCGACGTGGCCCGCCACGTGCATCAGGTCGCAGGTTCGGACCCGCGTGGCCAGCAGCGACTGGTGGGCATCCCGGAACGTCGTCTCCGTGACCCCGACGGCCTTCTGGGCGCGCAGGGCACGGGCCCACTGCTCGGGGCCGACCCGCAGCAACAGGTCGCGTGCACCGGGTGCCGGGGGTGCCTCGAGGTCGACCGCCGGCAGCTTGTCTTGGGGGGAGGCCGTCGCGAGCCTGGGTCCGTAGGGCTTGTTGACCGTCACCTCTGCCAGATAGGTCAGCAGCTTGGTGCCGCGGTCGGCAGGGATCCGGGAGGTGAGCAGACCGGGGTGCTCGTCGATGAACGAGGTCGAGAGGCGGCCGGCGACGAAGTCGGGTTCCTCGAGCAGGGACTGTAGGAACGGGATGTTGGTTGAGACGCCGCGGATGCGGAACTCGGCGAGTGCTCTGCGGGAGCGCCGGACGGCCGTTTCGAAGTCACCGCCGCGACAGGTCAGCTTGACTAACATCGAGTCGAAATGGGCGCCGATCTCGGCACCGACGAAGACCGTGCCGCCGTCGAGTCGGACCCCCGCCCCGCCGGCTGAACGGTAGACGGTGATCCGGCCGGTGTCGGGACGGAAGCCGTTGGCCGGGTCCTCGGTCGTGATGCGGCACTGCAGCGCCGCACCGCGCAGCCGAACCGCGTCCTGGGTCAGGCCGAGCTCGGGCAGCGTTGCGCCGGCAGCGATCCGGAGCTGCGTGGCCACCAGGTCGACGTCGGTGACCTCCTCGGTCACGGTGTGCTCGACCTGGATGCGAGGGTTCATCTCGATGAAGACGTAACGCCCATCGGGAGCCAGCAGGAACTCGACGGTCCCGGCGTTGACGTAGCCGATCGCCTGCGCGAAGGCGACGGCATGCGCACACATCTGCTCGCGCACTGCCGGGTCGAGATTGGGTGCCGGGGCGATCTCGACGACCTTCTGGTGGCGGCGTTGGACAGAGCAGTCCCGCTCGAACAGATGGATGACGTTGCCGGCGGTGTCGGCCAGTATCTGCACCTCGATGTGGCGTGGGTCGGTCACGGCCTCCTCGAGGAACATGGTCGCGTCGCCGAAGGCGGACTCGGCCTCGCGCATCGCAGCCCGCAGCGCCTCCTCCAGGCGCTCGCGGTGCTCGACCCGGCGCATGCCGCGTCCGCCACCTCCGGCCACGGCCTTGACGAACATGGGGAAGCCGATCTCGTCGGACGACTTGAGCAGGAACGCGACGTCAGCGCTGGGTTCGCTGCCGCGCAGGGTCGGCAGACCCGCGGCCTTGGCCGCCGCGATGGCGCGTGCCTTGTTGCCGGTCAGGTGCAGGACGTCGCCGGGCGGGCCGACGAAGGTGATGCCCGCGGCCTCGCAAGCCTCGGCAAGCAAGGGATTCTCGGACAGGAAGCCGTAGCCCGGGTAGATGGCCTCCGCTCCGGCCTCGACGGCAACCCGGGTGATCTCTGCCGGGTCGAGGTAGTTGCGGACCGGATGTCCGGCCGCACCGATCTCGTAGGCCTCGTCAGCTTTGAGCACGTGCTCGCTCTTGCGATCCTCGTACGGAAAGACGGCGACGGTCTGGGCGCCCAGCTCGGTCGCGGCGCGGAAGGCGCGCACGGCGATCTCGCCGCGGTTGGCCACGAGTACCTTGCGAAACACTGGGGCGCCTCCGTGGGGGGTGTCGACGTCGGTCGTCGGAACGGATTCAGCCTAATGAGACAACGGTCACATGAGGCGGAAGTCCGTGATGCGGACTGGGGAGTCAGAGGCGGATGAGCATCTTGCCGATGTTGGCGCCGGTCATGAGGTCTCGGAAACCGTTCACAGCGTTGTCGATCCCGTCGACTACCGTCTCTCGCCAGACGATCTTGCCCTCGGCCAGCCACTGACCGACCTCGGCCTCGAACTTCGGACGAAGGTCGCCATGGTCGAACACGATGAAGCCGCGCAGGGTCAGGCGTTTGGCGATGATCATCGGCATGTTGCGCGGGCCGGCTGTCGGCTCGGTGGCGTTGTAGACCGAGATCATCCCGCAGATAGCCGCCCGACCTCCTGGACGTAGCGCCGTGATGGCGGCCTCGAGGTGGTCGCCGCCGACGTTGTCGAAGTAGACGTCGATGCCCTCGGGCGCAGCGTGCGCCAGTCCCTTGCGGATCGGCGTCGCCTTGTAGTCAATGGCTGCGTCGAACCCGGCCTCGCCGAGCAGCCAGGCGGTCTTGTCGGGGCCACCAGCACTGCCGACGACCAGTGATGCGCCCTTGAGGTGGGCGAGCTGACCAACCAGCGACCCCACGGCCCCGGCCGCGGAGGAGACGAACACGCGCTCACCCTCGGCGAGCTCACCGATCCGCAACAGGCCCGCGTAGGCGGTCAGGCCCGGCATACCGAGAACCCCCAGGTAGGCCTGGGCCGGCGCAAGGCTGGTGTTCAGGACGCGGGCGCTCTGGGCCGGGACCACTGACCTCGTTCGCCAGCCGAACATATGGGTCACCGTGTCGCCGATGGCGATGGTCGAGCCGTTGCTGTCCACGGCGCCCTCACCGACTCGCTCGACGACCCCCACGGCATCGCCGTTCATCGGCTGGGCGAGCTGGAACGGGGGGATGTAGGACTTCACATCGTTCATCCGGCCACGCATGTACGGGTCCACGGACAGGAAGGTGTTGCGGACCAGGATCTCGTCGTTGCCCGGATCGGGCAGCTCGACGTCAACGAGGGCGAAGTCCGTATCGACCGGGACTCCCCGGGGGCGACGGGCGAGGTGCCATTCGCGGCTGGTCGTCATCGGTACGGTCCTTCGGGATAAGATGAGACAAGACTGACCGTCAGGCCAGTGTTGACAAGTGAACAGTGCGACGTGTGCCACCCCATGGGGGTGATCGGTTTCGACGTTGGTCGTCATTCCAGGAGAAGCGGGTCGAGGACGCAGGGTTATCTCGTTAACGATCCTTGCAAAATAATAGGTGCCGATTCTCAAGCACCCGTCTTCGACCTCGCCGCCTGAGCGAGCACCGAAGTCCGTCAGCCTAGGTTTGCTTTCGGCCTAGTTCCTGGCGTCAGCTAGAAAGCTTGCTGGGCGCCCTTGTCGTGGGGGTTGCCCGGGACTCTTACACGACTGGGCCTGTCAGTGGACGTGTGCGTGCGAGCACTGGGGCCGAGAAACGCCATAGCGCACTGCACCCGGAGAAGTCCTGGTTTACCGTCAGCGGACGCGGGTTCGATTCCCGCCACCTCCACCACCCATGGGCACGTCGCGCTGGACACGGTCAACGACGCTGCAAACCGTCAACGACGCTGCAAACCCGTCAACCACGAGGGGCCCGATCTTGCGATCGGGCCCCTCGTCGTCGGCCGGGATGAACCAGCTGCGATGAACCAGCTGCGATGAACCAGCTGCGACTTCATGGGCACCGAGATCGTCACCATCGCGGCGGCTGAGTCGCCGAACCCGGAGATGGGCATCCGCAAGGCCGTGAGCTCGGTGATCTGGCGGATCAGCCTCTTCTACCTCGGCTCCATCTTCATCGTGGTCTCGCTCGTCGCCTGGAACGCCAAAGGCCTGACCGACACCGGCTCCTACCAGTCCGTGCTTTACCAGATCGGACTGGGAAGGTTCTCGACGCTCCTTGAGCTGGTCATCCTGACCGCCGTTGCGTCGTGCCTGAACTCCGCCCTCTACACCGCGTCCCGTATGGCGTACTCGCTGTCCGCCCGCGGTGACGCCCCGGCCTCGTGATCGCGTTGTCGCAGCTGCGGATGCGCCGTGAGCTTGACGCAGCAGGGGTGCAGCCCGCCGTGCGCATGTGGGCCTTCCCGGTCCTGACCTGGCTGACGATCGCGTTCATTGCAGCCGTGTTGGTGATCATGGCGATCCGGCCCGGTCTACGACTCGAGCTCTGGCTCAGCCTCGCCCTCGGCGCCGTGACCGTCGGTATCGGGGTCAAGAAGCATGGTGTGTCAAAAAGCGGTGTGTCGAAGCACGAGGCGCCGGTAGACGGTGCGGGCCCGGAATGAGCCGGATTCGGAATACCTGCTGGTAATCAGGAGGATGAGGCCATGACTCTTGCCCCCTCCGTTTCCAACTCGATCACCGTCCGGCTCGAGCTGCCGGCCCGCACCACAGCTGTCAGTGAGCTCACCACCGCGATCGAGCGAAGTGGCGGACTGGTGACCGGCCTTGACGTCACGGCGTCGGGGCACCAGCGGCTCCAGGTGGATGTGACCGCGGCGGCGCGGGACGCCGAACACGTCGATGAGATCGTGGCGGCGATGCGCGCGGTCCACGGTGTGGAGATCGACAAGGTCAGCGACCGCACCTTCCTGATGCATCTGGGCGGCAAGATCAAGATCGAGTCCAAGGTGCCGATCCGGAACAGGGACGACCTGTCCATGGTCTACACCCCGGGTGTGGCTCGGGTGTGCATGGCGATCGCCGAGAACCCGCAGGATGCGCGGCGGCTGACGATCAAGCGCAACACCGTCGCGGTGGTGACCGACGGAAGCGCGGTGCTGGGTCTGGGCAACATCGGCCCGCTGGCTGCGCTGCCCGTGATGGAAGGCAAGGCG
>DHJN01000040.1:20164-27237 GCA_002404345.1 Actinobacteria bacterium UBA4719
CCCGTCTTTGCCGGCATCAACCTGGAGGACATCTCGGCCCCGCGCTGTTTCGAGGTCGAGGCCCGGCTGCGCGCCGAGCTGGACATCCCGGTCTTCCACGATGACCAGCACGGCACCGCGATCGTGGTGCTTGCCGCGTTGCGCAATGCCCTGCGGGTGGTCGGCAAGGAGCTGGCCGACGTACGGATCGTCCAGAGCGGCGCGGGGGCTGCCGGCACCGCGATCCTGAAGCTGTTGATGAAGGCCGGTGCTACTGACATCGTGGTCGCCGACATTTGCGGAGTGGTTCACGGCGCCCGCGAGGACATCATCCGCGACGGGGCCGAGAACCTGGTCTGGCTCTCCGAGCGCACCAACAAGCGAGGGGTGACCGGCACGCTCAAGGAGGCCATCGCCGGAGCCGACGTCTTCATCGGAGTCTCGGCGCCCAACCTCCTCACTGGCGAGGACATCTCCACGATGAATCACGACTCGATCGTGTTTGCCCTGGCCAACCCCGACCCCGAGGTGAACATCGCCGAAGCGTCCAAACACGCGGCCGTGGTCGCGTCCGGACGTAGTGATGCCGCCAACCAGATCAACAACGTCCTGGTCTTTCCCGGCGTCTTCCGGGGACTGCTCGATGCCCAGACCAATGTGGTGACAGACGATCTCCTGGTCGCGGCAGCCGACGCCCTGGCGAACATCATCGGCGAGGACGAGCTCAACCCCACCTACATCATCCCCAGCGTCTTCCACCCTGATGTGGCCAAGGTGGTGGCCGCAGCCGTCCAGGCCGCGGCGGTTTCACCCAAGGTGACTCCGGCGGTATGACGAGGCCCACCATGGGTGGGCCCCGCACCGTTACCGGCACGGTTGTCCGCACGCCAAACCCACGCGCCCCAAAACTCTTGTGGCGCGTGGCTTTCGGAGTTGCCCTGGTCGTGCAGCTGATCGCGGTGTATTCCCCGGTCGGCCCCGGAGGGTCGCAGATTTCCCGGCTCGACAAGATCGTTCACGTGTTCATCTTTGCTGCGCCGGCGCTTGCGGCGCTCATGGTAGGTATCCGCGCCCGGTGGGCACTCGGCATACTCGCTGTGCATGCACCTGTCAGCGAGCTGATCCAGCACTTTGCGCTGCCCCACCGTGCGGGTGATGTGCTCGATGTGATGGCCGACCTGGTTGGCGTCGCGGTCGGCGGGTTGGCGTTCGTGGTCTGGAGTCGTCGCCAGCACTGATAAAGTTTGCGCATACCCGATGGCTACGGCGCGCACTTTTGCGTCACAGACACAGCAGTTGAGAATCATCGGGCCCTGCCGGATAGCGACCGTTATCTCCGGCCCGCCGGGCGCAGTCACGATCATCGCGCCTGAGGTTCGTTCTCATTGTTGCCGTTGGACCGGTGGCCCGAGGCGTCCCTACCTCGAGTACCGAATTGGATATATCTCACGTGAATAGTCGTACCAGCTCCGGCGCGCCCAAGAAGGCCCGCTGGTCCACCGCCAAGAAGTCTGACGCCGCCGCCGGCGTGCCCAAGAAGGCCCACCGCGGCCAGGCCCAACCTCGTAGTTATGACGACCGCCCCCCGCGCACCTCCGACCGTCGTGACGAGAGGGCCCCTCGCACCTATGGCAACCGCGACGACCGTCCGGCACGTTCCTACGGCGCTCGGGACGACCGCGCCCCGCGCACCTTCGATCGCGACGACCGCCCGGCTCGCACGTTTGAGAAGCCTGCCGACCGCGCACCCCGCTCGTACGGCAACCGCGACGACCGCCCGGCCCGTACCAATGGCAGCGACCGTCCGGCACGTTCCTACGGCGCTCGTGACGACCGCCCGGCTCGCACCAATGGCAGCGACCGCCCGGCACGTTCTTACGGCGCTCGGGACGACCGCGCCCCGCGCACCTTCGATCGCGACGACCGCCCGGCTCGCACCAATGGCAGCGACAGCCCGGCCCGCACGTACGAGAAGCGCGAGCCCGGCGCCCCGCGTTCGGACTTCAAGCGTGACGAGAACTACGGCAAGCGCACGGACCGCCCGGCCCGCACGTACGAGAAGCGCACCCCCAGGCCGGTTGTCGACACGACGCCCGTGACCATCGCCGAGGACAACGGGTTCGCGGCCCTCGGCCTGCCGGCCGCACTCGTCGAGCGCCTTGCGCGCGACGGGATCACGACCCCGTTCCCGATCCAGACGGCGACCATCCCGGACGCCCTGGCCGGGCGCGACGTGCTCGGCCGCGGCCAGACCGGCTCGGGCAAGACGTTCGCCTTCGGCCTGCCGACCCTGGCCCGACTCGCGGCCGGTGACCGGGCCCTGCCGCGTCGCCCTCGCGCCCTGATCCTGACCCCGACCCGCGAGCTTGCCATGCAGATCAGCGATGCTCTCGAGCCGCTCGTCCACGTCATGGGCCTGCGTCACAAGCTGGTGGCGGGCGGCATGCCGTACCCGCCGCAGCTGATGGCTCTCGACCGTGGCGTCGAGCTGCTGATCGCCACCCCGGGCCGGCTCAACGACCTCATCGACCGCGGTGCCGTCCAGCTCACTGACATCGCGATCATGATCCTCGACGAGGCCGACCACATGGCTGAGATGGGCTTCCTGCCCGAGATCACCGCGATCCTCGACGGCCTCCCCGAGGGCGGGCAGCGACTGCTCTTCTCGGCCACCCTGGACCGTGGCATCGACGCGGTCGTCAAGCGCTACCTCACGGATGCCGTCACCCACTCCACTGACGATGCGACGGCCAGTGTCGCCACGATGGAGCACCACATCCTGCTCATCGACCCGATGCACAAGAAGTCGATCACCGCAGAGGTTGCCAACCGCCAAGGCCGCACCCTGGTCTTCGTGCGGACCAAGCTTGGCGCCGACCGCGTGGCCGAGCAGCTCCGCGAGCAGGGCATCTTCGCCGCCGCGCTACACGGCGGCCTCAACCAGGGCGCTCGCAACCGGGTGCTCAATGCGTTCAAGGACGGCAGCCTGCCCGTTCTGGTTGCCACGGACGTCGCAGCCCGAGGTATCCACGTGGATGACGTGAGCGTCGTCCTGCAGGCCGACCCGCCGGCTGATCACAAGGACTACCTGCACCGTTCGGGCCGCACGGCTCGCGCCGGCGACAAGGGCACCGTCGTCACGCTGGCTCTGCCGCACCAGAAGCGCGGGATGGAGCGACTCGCTCGCGATGCCGGCGTGGACGTCGTCGCGACCCGAGCGGTCCCGGGCGATGCACTGCTGACCTCGACAGGTGCGTGCACCCCCAGTGGTGTGCCGATCCCGGCCAGCCAGTCCCGTCGTCTGCTCGAGGGCGAGCAGCGGGGCAACCGTCGTAACTTCAGTGGGGGCGGTCGCGGTGGACAGGGTGGCGGCCCGCGTCGTAACAACGACGGCCCGCGCGGATATCGTGGTTCGCGCGGCTGATTGACCGAGCACATCCCAGAAGGCCTGACCGGCACCAGCCGGCCAGGCCTTCTGGCTGTCTGACTGTCCGGGCAGTCGCGGCCAACCTGGCGAAGAGCGTCAAGGCTGAGATTGTTGTGATCCTGGTGCGATCCACCGGCCCGACCTGAGCGAGAATGGGGCGGTGAGGATCGACTACGCCACGGGCAAGCTGCTGGTCGCGACGCCGCGGACCGGAGGAAACGTCTTCCGGCGAAGTGTGGTGCTCGTCCTGCAGCATGACGAGGAAGGCGCGCAGGGGGTCGTCCTCAACCGCCCCTTGCGGGCTCCTGTCTCTTCGGTGCTGCCTCCGTGGCAGGACTACGTCACCGATCCGCCGAGCGTCTTCCAGGGTGGGCCCGTCGCGCTGGACTCGGCGCTCGGTCTGGTGACGGTGCCGGGCGATCAGCAGGAGCCGATGGGCGTGCGGCTGTTGTTCGGCGGTATCGGGCTCGTCGACCTCGACATTCCGCCACTCGTGGTGATGCCCGACGTGGCCGGGCTTCGGATCTTTGCCGGGTACGCCGGGTGGTCCGGTGGTCAGCTCGAGCAGGAGATCCGCGAGGGAGGCTGGTATGTCGTGGAGTCAGAGGCGCGTGACGCCTTCACGCCGGAGCCGGAGACGCTGTGGTACACCGTGCTGCGTCGACAACGTGGCAATCTCGCCTTCGTCGCAAGTCTCCCGGAAGACCCCACGATGAACTGAACCACCCGGCATACCGGCTTCGTCCTTGGTTAGACTTGGCCGCATGAGCGACTCGTGGATTGCCGTCAACGCACTCGATGACCCGAACGACCCCTTCGCACCCCAGACGCAGCCCTCTGGCCCGTCGACCTCCACGGGGGTGATCGAGCGCGAGCAGGTCGAGGAGCAGGTGCAGGAGCCCGGTGACCACGAGCGCTTCGCGCACTACGTCCGCAAGAACAAGATCATGGACAGCGCCATGTCCGGCGAGCCCGTGGTCGCGCTCTGCGGCAAGGTGTGGGTGCCGGGACGCGATCCCAAGAAGTTCCCGGTGTGCCCCACCTGCAAGGAGATCTTCGAGGGCCTGCGCGCCTCGCAGGACGGCTGACAAGTCGGAGCCTCAGTCATCGTCGCAGCCTGAGTCATCGTCTGCGGCGACGCGCGATAGCACATCGCGGCGTCGCGGGGTGGCTGTGGTCCGCGGCGTGTCGCCGGCCGGATGTCGTTACGATCATTGACATATGAGCACCGCGGCCGCCTCCCATCTCTCCCCAGCCTTCCCGGAGCGGGCCGCCTGGGGGACTGCGGCCAAGTTGCGCGCCTGGCAGGCGGACGCCCTGACGCAGTACCTGCGCTCCACCCCCCGTGACTTCCTGGCCGTCGCGACTCCGGGGGCCGGCAAGACCACCTACGCGCTGCGTCTGGCGACCGAGCTCTTCGCTAGGGGTGTCATCAGCCGGGTCACCGTCGTCGCGCCCACCGAGCATCTGAAGACCCAGTGGGCCGATGCGGCCTCGCGGGTCGGCATCCGGATCGATCCGCGGTTCACCAACGCGGCCGGGCAGCACGGTGCCGAGTATGACGGCGTGGCCGTGACCTACGCGCAGGTGGCCAGCAAGCCCTTGTTGCACCGGGCGCGCACCCAGGCCGCGCCTACGCTGGTCATCCTCGACGAGATCCACCACGGCGGCGACGACCTGTCGTGGGGCGATGCCATCCGCGAGGCCTTCGAACCGGCCACGCGTCGGCTCGGGCTGACCGGCACGCCGTTTCGTTCCGACACCAGCCCGATCCCGTTCGTGCGCTACGAGATGGGCAAGGACTCGATCCGTCGCAGTGAGGCCGACTACACCTACGGGTATGCCGAGGCGTTGCGTGACGGGGTTGTCCGCCCGGTGCTGTTCCTCGCCTATGGCGGCTCGATGCGCTGGCGCACCAAGGCCGGCGACGAGGTGTCGGCCCGGCTCGGGGAGCCGATGACCAAGGACGCAACCGCCCAGGCCTGGCGCACGGCGCTGGACGTCAAGGGCGAGTGGATCCCGTCAGTCCTGGCGGCAGCCGACAAGCGGTTGACCGAAGTCCGGCGCGGTGTGCCCGACGCGGGCGGCCTGGTGATCGCCTCGAACCAGACCCAGGCTCGGGCCTACGCCAAGATCCTGCACGGCATCTCGGGCGAACAGCCCGTCGTCGTGCTCTCGGACTATGCCGGATCGTCGGGCAAGATTGAGGAGTTCGGGGAAGGCAACCAGCGCTGGATGGTCGCGGTCCGGATGGTCTCCGAGGGCGTTGACGTCCCCCGGCTGTGCGTCGGTGTCTACGCCACGTCGACGTCCACGCCGCTCTACTTCGCCCAGGCGGTCGGTCGTTTCGTTCGCGCGCGGCGTCGCGGCGAGACCGCATCGATCTTCCTGCCGAGCGTGCCGCTCATCCTCGAGCATGCGGCCCGGCTGGAGGACGAGCGCGACCACGCCCTGGACCGGGTCTCCAAGCCCGGCGACGAGGCTTCCATCTGGTCGGCTGAGGACGACCTCCTTGCGGCGGCCAACCGAACCGGTTCGACCGCAGATCTCGACCAGACGTCATTCGAGGCACTGGAGTCCGAAGCCGAGTTCGACCACGTGCTCTTCGACGCCCAGCAGTTCGGGCTCAACGCCGAGGTGGGCAGCGAGGACGAGCAGGAGTTCCTCGGGCTGCCCGGCCTGCTCGAGCTCGACCAGGTGGCCACGTTGTTGCGCGCACGGCAGTCGGCGCAGAAGGGGTCCGGCCGCAAGAAGGCTGACCCCGAGCTGGCCACGCACCGTGCGATGGCGGCAACGCGCAAGGAGCTCAACTCACTGGTGTCCGCCTACGCCCGCAAGACCGGTGCTCCGCACGCCGTCGTGCATGCTGATCTGCGCAAGAGCGCTGGCGGGCCGGCACTGGACCAGGCCAGTGCCGCACAGGTCGCCCAGCGGATCGAGACCATCCGGCGCTGGTTCGTCGGCCGCCGCTGAGTCACTGGGACTTTTGTCCAGGGCGCATTGCCACAGTGCACCCGGCGGGTTCACAGTAGGTCATGAGCAACGCGGTTACCCTCACGTCTGAAGAGCGCCACGCCAACCTCGACCTCGAACAGCTCAAGCAGCTGGTCGGCCTGGTGGAGTACGACGAGACCAAGGACCGGTTCCCGGTGATCGGCTGGGATGCCCTCGTCTTCGTGGTCGGCAACGCGACCCAGACGTCGCACTTCTTCCAGACCGCGTTCGGGATGGAGCTGGTTGCCTACAGCGGCCCCGAGACCGGCAACCGCGACCACAAGGCTTTCGTCCTCGAGAGCGGCTCATGTCGCTTCGTCATCAAGGGCGGCGTCGCCCCCGACAGCCCGCTGCTGGACCACCACCGCGCCCACGGTGATGGCGTCGTCGACATCGCCCTCGAGGTGCCGGACGTCGACAAGTGTATCGAGCATGCGCGTTCCACCGGCGCGACGATCGTTGCGGAACCGCAGGACAGTACCGACGAGCACGGCACGATCCGGATAGGCGCCATCGCGGCCTACGGCCAGACTCGGCACAGCCTGGTGGATCGCTCTCGGTACGGCGGGGTCTACCTGCCCGGCTACGTTGCGCGGACCTCAGCCTTCGTGCGGCGCGAGGGTGCGCCGAGGGGGATCTTCCAGGCACTGGACCACGTCGTGGGCAATGTCGA
>DHJN01000040.1:27278-29041 GCA_002404345.1 Actinobacteria bacterium UBA4719
ACAAGGTCATGGGCTTCGTGAACCTGGCCGAGTTCATCGGCGACGACATCGCCACGGACTACTCGGCGCTGATGAGCAAAGTTGTCGCCAACGGCAACCATCGGGTGAAGTTCCCCCTCAACGAGCCGGCGATCGCCAAGAAGAAGAGCCAGATCGACGAGTTCCTCGAGTTCTACCAGGGACCCGGCGTGCAGCACCTGGCCCTGGCCTCCAACGACATCCTGGCCACCGTCGACGCCATGCGCGGCGAGGGGGTGGAGTTCCTGGTGACCCCGGACTCGTACTACGAGGACCCGGCCCTGCGCGAGCGCATCGGCAACGTGCGTGTCCCCGTCGAGGAGCTACAGCGGCGCGGGATCCTCGTCGACCGCGACGAGGACGGCTACCTGCTGCAGATCTTCACGCGGCCGATCGGCGACCGGCCGACCGTGTTCTTCGAGGTGATCGAGCGGCACGGCTCGCTCGGCTTCGGCAAGGGCAACTTCAAGGCACTGTTCGAGGCCATCGAGCTTGAGCAGGAGCGCCGCGGCAACCTCTAGGTCTGCTGACGTTTTGATGACTGCTCTGGATGGCTCGGCTTGTTGCCTAAGCGTGACAGGCTAGATCCCATGACGCAGCCATCCGGGTGGTACGACGACCCACAGGATCCCAGCCAGCTTCGATATTGGGACGGCGTGGTCTGGTCCAGCCATGTCACACCAAAGGTCTCGCCGACCGTGGAGCAGTCCCACATCGGTATGCCGTACGGCGTCACCCCGGCCTCAGCGCGTCCGCAGTCACCCGGATCACGCGGGGCGCAGGGCGCTCCCACTGCGCCAGGCGGTTACGGCTCGCCGCAGGAGGGCCAGGGGCAGCAGGGCGGCCAGTGGCCGGCATACGGGCAAGGACCAGGGCAGCTCGGGCAACAACAGCTGGGCTGGCAGTCGCACCCGGCGACCACCCCCGACGGTGTCCAGCTCGCGGGCTGGTGGTTGCGCGTGGCAGCCCGCGTGCTGGACGGGATCATCACCCTCGTGGTGTCGCTACCCTTCACCGGCTGGTTCTTCTACCGCTACTTCGTCGGAGTCGTTGACTGGAGCAGAGATATCTCCGACCAGACCGCCGCGGGCTCGGCGCCGGTCGTGCTGTTCCCGCCATGGGACGTGCTTCAGTTCCTTGTCGCCGCCTCGATCATCGGACTCCTGATCAAGGGGGCCTACGAGGTGTTCTTCCTGAACCGCACTGGCGCCACTCCGGGCAAGAAGATCGTGGGCATCAGCGTGCGTCTGCGGGACCGAGCCGGACCGATGCCGATGAAGACCATCCTGGGCCGCACGGCGTGCTACTACGGCTTTTCGCTTGTCAACATCGCGAGCCTGCTCGACGTCTTGTGGCCGTTGTGGGACGACAAGAAGCAGGCCCTACACGACAAGGTCGTGTCCACCAACGTCGTCGTCGGACCACAGCCCAAGCGCGACGCTCTCATGCCGTGAAGTCCATGTCGTGAAGTCGCAGAGATCGACCTCCGGTGTCCGTTTTGGGTCGATCTGTGCGACTTCAGGGATCATCGATGTCGGATTCCAACCCAACCCAACCCAACCCAACCCAACCCAACCCAACCCGGCTCAGGCCAGTGAGAGGAAGAGCTTCTCCATGGTCTTGAGGTCTACGGACTGCTGACCGCCGGGCTCGCTGAGGCACTGCTTGAGGCCGGTGGCGATGATGGCGAAGCCGGCCCGGTCCAGGGCACGGTTCACCGCCGCGAGCTGGGTGACGACGTCCTT
>DHJN01000200.1:0-2288 GCA_002404345.1 Actinobacteria bacterium UBA4719
TTGCTGCTGATCTTGTACGCCGTGACGCCCTCGCGGGCGACCGTCGGCGCGCCGGGCTTGTAGGCGGGTACGGCAGCCAGAGTTTCTCGGAGGCGGACGGTGTCGGTCATATCTGCACTGTATTGCCAATGGCCGCCGACTGAATCATGTGTTTGCATGCCACGATGGGCCCATGAAGTCGATCGCCATCAAGATCCTTGTCAACGGAGTCGCCCTGTCGGTAGCCGCCTTCCTGCTCAAAGGTATTAGCCTCGGCCCGGCCGGTGCCACCACGAGCAGTCGGCTCGTGACGGTCTTGTGGGTGGCCGTGATCTTCGGCCTGATCAACGCCGTGATCAAGCCGGTGCTGAGCTTCTTCTCGTTGCCGTTCATCATCCTGACGCTGGGGCTGTTCTCCCTGGTCGTCAATGCGGCAATGCTCGAGCTGACATCGTGGTTCGCTATTCAGTTCAGCCTCGATTTCCGCGTCGACCAGTTCCTCTGGGACGCCGTGCTCGGCTCGATCATCATCACGGTCGTGTCGATGATCCTGAACAAGGCCCTGCCCGACGGCGGCCGCTGACCGCCCAAGTCTCAACCGAACACCGCGCCGGCACCGTTTCGTGCCTCCGAAGGGCCCAAAACGGTGCCGGGGAGGTGTCTGGTCGGGTTGAAATACTTTGTCCACATGGACTGGTCGGGATGCCACGTCGTCCACAGGTTGGCCCGACCCCTGTCCTGGCGTGCCGATCCGCCCCACCGTCATGAGATGTATGACGTGTCCCCAGCCTTGGCCGCACTGCCCTCCTCCTTCACCACCCTTGAGGCCGTGGCCGCGGGTATCTCACGTCGGGTCCTGGCGCGGCTCGCTCGGCGGGGTCAGCTGATCCGTTCACACCGGGGTGTCTACCAGCAGAACCCCGGTGCGCAGGTCGAGGTCGAGCGGTGGCAGATTCTTGAGGCTGAGCACCTTGCGCGAGGTCGGGCGGCACTTCTGGCTCACCCGGGTCATGCCCTCAGCCACCAGAGCGCCGCACTCGCGATGGGACTGCCGGTCCTGCTGCACCCAGACATGCCCGTGCATCTCACCGCGCTCACAGTTCAACCGAGGTCGCGTCGGGTCGATGACCTGGTTCTCCACCACAGCGACTCGATCATCAATGACGTGGTGGAGGTGCACGGCCTTCGGCTGCTCACACCCGAGAGAACGGTCGCCGACTGCCTCCGGACGATGCGCCCAGCCAACGCCGTGGCGGTCGCCGACCGGGCCGTGGGCTCGGGTGCGACGACCCTCGGGGATGTGGATCGACTGCTCGAGACCCAACGACGATGGCGCGGCAGGCCAAGAGCCAGAGCGGCTTTGGCGCTCGTCGATCCACGCCGCGAGACCTGGCTTGAGTCGTTCTCGTTCGTCACGCTGCACGATCTCGGGGTGGATCTGCCCACTCCTCAGGTGGAGGTGTTCGACGAATGGGGACGATTCGTCGGGCGGGTCGACGGGATGTGGATCGCCGAGGGCGTGGTTGGGGAGGCCGACGGCCATGGCAAGTACCTGATTGGTCTCGCGGATGTTGGCGGCCCGAGTGGTCGGGCGGCTGCCCTACGCGTGGTCGAAGAGAAGGTAAGGGAAGACGACCTGCGTGGCCTCGGCCTCGAGTTTGTACGTTGGGACACTGACCAGATTCGTCACCATTCGCTTGACGTCGCCCGACACGTTGCCGCTGCCCGAGGTCGCGGCGATCTTGGCCGATTCACCGGCCGGTTGCGTCAGGGTGACCGCTGGCTCGACCTGTCCGAACACCTCGCCGGCACCGTTTCGACGGTTTTGACAGCTTGAAACGGTGCCGACGCGGTGTTCGGTCGGGATCTCTTCGAGGGAGTCAGATGTGGCGACGGGAGGTGACCACGCGGAAGCGGTTCGCCACGAAGGCCGCGTCGACGTACGCCGCGTTGGCCGCCGGGTTGGCGCCAGTGCCGTGGTAGTCGCTGAACGCCGCGGTCTGGTTGACGAAGACCGGCCCGGTGAGGTTCTCCGAGAGGGCGACGCCGGCGTCAGCAGCCGCGTCACGAGCGTCGTCCAGGACGGCCTCGGAGGTCGAGTAGACCGCCGCCGTCATGGCACCGTGCTCCTTGGTCGTCTCGCGCATGCGCTCCAGCGACTGGGCCGTCGAGTCGGTCGCGATCAGGAACGTGATCGGCCCAAAGCACTCCTGCGTGTATGCCGCGTCGTTGGCGACGTCGAGCGCGACCAGTCCGGGAGCGCGCACCACCGCATCCGGGTATGACGGGTGCGTCACCTTGCGGGCATC
>DHJN01000200.1:2466-10243 GCA_002404345.1 Actinobacteria bacterium UBA4719
CGGAACCGCCGGTGTAGTCGATGATCGCGACCTCGGGCCGTTCAGCAAAAGTCTTGGCCAGTCGCTCGCCGTCGGACTCCGGCGCCAGCTGCACCAGGGCCGGGTCGAAGCCATTGTCCCGCAACACCTTCCGGGCAATCTCAACACTGATGGCGAGCGGCAGAACCGCGCGCGGGTGCGGCTTGACGATGACGGGGTTGCCGGTGGCAAGGGATGCGAACAAACCCGGGTAGCTGTTCCATGTCGGAAAAGTGTTGCAACCGATGACGAGAGCGATGCCACGCGGAACGATGCGGTAGTCCTTACGGAGGCGGATCGGCGCATCCTTGCCGGGCTTCTCCCACACCACGGAGACGGGCACCCGCTCCTGCTCGACCAGCGCACCGACGATCGACTCGAACGCTCGATCCTGGGCGTGCGGTCCGGCCGCCTGGAAGGACATGACGAACGGCTGCCCGCTGGTGTGCATCACCGAGTTGGCGATCTCGAAGGACCGCTTGTTGATGGCGTCGACGATCTCGACACAGACCGCCGCACGAGCCAGCGCCCCGGCGTCGCGCCATACGGGCATGGCGTTCTTGGCCGCCTCAATCGCGGCATCAACGTCCAGTCGCGGATAGCGGACCTGCAGCGGTGGCCCGTATGGCGACAGCTCGCTCCCAGCGAACGTCCCGTCCGTGGGCTGGTCACCCAGCGCGGAGAACTCGGCGCCGAGGTGGGCCTCGAAGGCCGCCAAGCCGTCGGCGGCTGCGGTCTCGCCGTAGACCCGAGGTGAGGGTGACTCGGGGTAGCGCGAGAAGTAGCTGCGCGACGCGAGCGCTTCGCGTCCCTGGTGAAGGGTCTCGCGATGAGCTTCGGCGAGGTGCATCGCGGCGTGGCCTGATGACGTCGAGTCGGTTGTCGTCATGCAGGAATGCTACGCATGCCGCCGAGATGTGGGTCATCAACAAGCATGTGGCGTCAATGGACAAGTGGGTGGAATCGGCGCCGGCTTGCTGTCCGGCGAGCGCCTGGTTGAACGCAGGACCGTCGACTCTTTGACGACGGTCCTCTACCCACCTGTAGTGTGATCAAAATCACAGTTCGGTCGATATTGGGTGAGAATCCCTTTAGTGTCCGTAGTCATGTGATCCACATCATAGTCCGGACAGAGAGCGGACAGAGAGCAGTGGTGCCATTGAGGCGCCACGTGATCAGGGGAGACTCCCGATATGGCACGGCAATCGCGCGCACTGACGTTAGGAGTGGCGGCTGTGGCCGTCCTGGCCCTCTCGGGATGCGCCGAGAGCGTGTCGCCCGCAGACAAGGGCGGCGGTGGCTCCACTGAGGGCCCGATCAAGATCGGGGCGGTGCTCGACATCACCGGCGCCGGCGCGAGTCTTGGCGTGCCCGAGCGGCAGACGCTCGAGATGCTCGCCAAGCAGGTGAACGCCGCGGGCGGTATCAACGGTCGTCAGATCACGCTGCTCATCGAGGACAACCAGTCGACCGAGGACGGTGCGGCGCGCGCCGCGAGCAAGCTGCTGCAGACCGAGAAGGTCAGCATCCTGCTCGGTGCCTCCCGCACTGGCCCCAGCCTCGCAATGCGCCCGATCGCCGAGCAGGCGAAGATCCCGATGATCTCGCTGGCGGCCAACGAGAAGATCGTCCACGGCTCCAAGTGGGTCTTCAAGTCCGCCCAGAACGACAAGGTGGTCATCGAGAACATCGTCGACGACATGGCGGCGAAGGGGTACCACAACATCGCCATCGCCCGCGACGCCTCCGGCTTCGGTGAAGGTATTCCCGAGATGTTCACCGACGTTGGCAAGGCCGCCAAGATCAACGTCGTGTCGGTCGAGAAGTTCGCTCCGGACGCCACCCTCTTCACCGCCCAGATGGTCAACGTCCGCAAGGCCAAACCCGATGCCGTCGTCATCTGGGGCATCCCGCCGGCTGCCTCGCTGGCGCAGGTGGCCTATCGCCAGCTCGGCATCAAGGCCCCGGTCTATCAGTCCCACGGGATCGGCAACCAGGTCTTCCTGGACACCGCCGGCGCCTCGGCCAACGGTCTGCTGGCCTCGCTGGGCCGGATGCTGGTGGCTGACCAGCTGCCCGCGAACGACCCGCAGAACAAGGTCGTGACCCAGTTCATCAAGGACTACAAGGCGGCGTACGGCCAGTCGCCCTCCACCTTCGCCGGGCACGCGTATGACGGCTTCACCATCGCCGTGAACGCGCTCAAGCAGGCCGGCACCGACCCGAACAAGCTCCGTGACGCCATCGAGGGTGTGTCCAACTGGCCCGGCATCAGCGGTGTCTTCACGATGACCCCCGAGGATCACTCCGGCCTGACCAAGGACGCCCTGGTGATGGTGACCGTCGACAACGGGAAGTGGAAACTCGTCCCGGCGGCCGGATGAGTGACCTGCTGCAGCTGGTCTTCTCCGGACTGGCTCAGGGCGCGGTCTACGGACTGATCGCGCTGGGGTTCGTGGCGATCTTCGCGGTCCGTGAGATCGTCAACCTGGCACAGGGCGAGTATGCCGCCCTGGCCGGCCTGAGCGCCATCAGCGCAGTGACAGCAGGGGTGCCGCTCCTGCCGGCGGTCGTGTTGGTGGTGCCGATGGTCGTGATGGTCGCGGTACTGATCGAGCGGCTGTGCATCGCCCCCATTCGCAAGATGACGCCACTGCTGTCGATCATCCTGACGCTCGGCATCTCGACCGCGCTCAAAGCCATCATGCTGTTGATCTGGGGCCCGCAGGCACGTGGCCTGCCGGCCTTCCCCGGCCGGGACATCGTCCTGGCGGGGGTCAGCATCCGGTCGCAGGAGCTCTGGATCCTGGGGATCAGCGCCGTCGTCGGCGCTGCAGTGGTCTGGGCCTACGAGCACACCCTGCTCGGCAAGGCGATGCGCGCCTGCGCCGAGCAGCCCGTCGCCGCGCGACTGGTGGGCATCTCCCCACGCATGGCGACGATGATCGCCTTCGGCGTGGCCGGCTTCGTCGGCGCGGTCGCAGGCCTGGTCGGCAGCCCGATCTACTTCAGCTCCTGGGACTACGGGTTGGGGCTCGGACTGAAGGGCTTCGTTGCCGCGACCCTCGGAGGCCTGGTCTCGCTGCGCGTGGCGCTGTTCGGCGGTCTGCTGCTCGGCGTCCTGGAGAACCTGGTCGCCGGGTACATCGACACCGGGTATCGCGACGCGGTCGCCTTCCTGGTCCTCTTGCTCGTGCTGCTGGTGCGCCCACAGGGCCTGGTGCTCAAGGCATCGGCGGCGCGGGTCTGATGCGTTCCGAGGGCGTGCTTCGTTCGTACCTCCCCTTCGCCGTCCTCGCGGCGGTTCTGGTGGTGTTCCCATTCGTCGCGTCGACGAACCTGGTCAACATCGGCGTCTTCGCCCTGATCTACGGGCTCGCAGCTATCGGGCTGTCGCTGCTCATGGGCCTGGCCGGTCAGGTCAGCCTCGGGCACGCGGCCTTTTTCGCGGTTGGTGCCTACACGAACGCCATCCTGATCACGCGCTACCAGGTCCACGGCGTGCTGGCGGCCGGTGCAGCGGTCGTGGTGTCGATGCTCATCGCGCTGCTGGTGGGCATTCCGCTGCTGCGCTTGCGCGGTCACTTCCTCGCCCTGGCCACGCTGGGTCTGGGCATCATCGTCTCGGTCGTCGTCCGCGAGCTCGACGTCACCGGTGGCACGTCGGGCATCTTCGGCATCCCCAAGCCGGAGATCAATGGCCGGGTCTATGACACGCCACAGGAGTTCTTCTGGCTGATGACGCCGGTCGTGGTGATCGGCCTGCTGCTGGCCCGCAACCTCGTGCGCAGCCGCACCGGGCGGGCCCTGAGCGCCGTCAACGACTCCGAGGTGGCCGCAGAGTGCCTGGGCGTCAACACGTTCGCCCTACGGTTGCGGGTATTCATCCTGTCCGCCGGGTATGCCGGTCTGGCCGGTGTCTTCTACGCCTACTGGCTCGCCGTCGTCAGCCCCGAGGCTTCCGGGTTCCAGCTGAGCGTGAAGATGCTGCTGATGGTGGTCCTCGGCGGGCTCGGCACGGTCTGGGGCGCGATCACCGGCTCCATCATGGTGCAGGGCCTCGACGAGGGCATGCGCGTGCTGATACCTCAACTCATCCCCGGCGCCACCGGGGAGGTGCAGCTGGTCGGCTTCGGCGTCGTTCTGGTCCTGGTGATCATTCTGCTGCCGGGCGGCCTGGCGCAGCTGGCGGCCATGGTCACGGCACGGCTTCGCGGCCGGCAGGTCGAGCGGCCAGCCGCCGGTCGGAGCTCCCCCCTGGAGTCGGATGGTGCACCCGCGGCAGGTGGGCAGGGCGGCCATGGCGAGGACGGCGAGCCGGGATCGCCATACCTGGGTGACGTCCTCGACTCTGCACAGATCCCGGAGCGGGGGAGCCTGGTGCTTTCGGTGCGGGAGCTGACCAAGCGGTATGGCGGCGTCACCGCGGTCAGGGAGGTGAACCTGGACGTGTACGCGGGTGAGATCCTGGCGTTGATCGGACCGAACGGCGCCGGGAAGACCACATGCTTCAACATGATCAGCGGCGTGCTGGCCCCGACCGACGGCACGATCGAGGTGCGCGGACGGCGTGTCGAGGGCAGGCGCCCGCACGTCGTCGCGGCCCTGGGCGCCACGCGCACCTTCCAGAACCTCCAGGTGTTCGGCAGCAGCACGGTGCTCGGCAACGTCGCCGTGGCGCGCCACCTGCGCAGCCGCTCTGGCGTGGTCCGTGGCATGCTCTCGCTGGCGCGCCGCGAGGAGCGCGACATCGAGCGGATCGCGCGTGCTGCCGTGGCCGCGATGGGACTGGCGGACGATGCGGACCGCCTGGTCAAGGACCTCCCGTTCGGCCGACAGCGCAAGGTCGAGGTGGCCCGTGCCCTGGCGCTGTCACCCATGCTGTTGTTGCTCGACGAACCGATGGCCGGCCTGTCCGGCCCGGAACGTGACGGGCTGGCGGCACTGTTGCGCCGGACCCGGGAGGCGGGCGTGGCGGTCGTCCTGGTCGAGCACGACGTCGACGCGGTGATGGCCCTCGCCGACCGGGTCGCGGTGATGGACGAAGGCCGGCTGATCGCCCTCGGCGCGCCCTCGGTGGTGCGCCAGGACCCCGCCGTGATCGCCGCCTACCTGGGCACCGACGACGAGGCGGATGCGCTGTTGCGCCAGGCCGCGAAGGAGGTGTACTGATGGCCGGGCTGCAGGTGCAGGGGCTCGAGGCCGGCTACGACCGCCTCCAGGTGCTGCACGGCATCGACGTCGATGTGGCGCCCGGAGAACTCGTCGCGGTGATCGGCGCGAACGGCGCAGGTAAGTCCACGCTGCTGCGCGCGGTCTCGGGGTTGCTGCGCCCGCGCGCCGGTCGCGTCCTGCTCAACGGGGAGGACATCACCACGGCCAGCGCGGAGCGGATCGCCGCCCGCGGCCTGGCCCACGTGCCGGAGAACCGGCTGGTCTTCCCGTCGCTGACTGTCGACGACAACCTCAGCCTGGGCGGCTGGACAAGACGCAAGGATGGACACCGGGCCGAGCGTCGACGTCAGGTGTTGGAGTTGTTCCCGCGATTGGCCGACCGGATCTGCCTGCCGGCCGGGGCATTGTCCGGTGGCGAGCAGCAGATGCTCGCGATGGCGCGGGCCCTGATGGCCGGTCCCTCGGTGATGGTGCTCGACGAGCCCAGCCTCGGACTGGCGCCCCGGGTTGTAGGGGAGATCATCACGACCCTCGGCCGGCTGCGCGACGACCAGAACCTCGCCGTGCTGCTGGTGGAGCAGAATGTGCGCGCCGCCTTCCGGGTCGCCGACCGCGTCCTGGTGATGGACCGTGGCCGGGTCGTCGCCGAGGGCACCCCCGACCAGCTGGCGGACGACGAGAGGGTGCGTGCCGCGTACCTGGGGGGTGGCTCCACGTCATCCGGCTCCGTCGACCGGCCGGCTGCAGAAGCACGGCCGGCAAAAGCAACAGCCACGCCATGAGGGGTTACCCTCAGCAGCAAGTTGTTCGCTTGGTCGGCGACCTGGGAACCAAGGCGGAGATGCTCGAAGTGCCCGTCGCTTTGCGTCCACGGCGAGACTCAGACCTCCGGAGGTAGTGGTGTGGTTTGACCGTTGACTTCCCCCTGCCCTCCGTCGCCATCATCGGCGCCGGCGCGATGGGATCGGGCATCGCCCAGATCGCGGCGCAGGCCGGCCATATGGTCCATCTCGTCGACACCTTCGCGGGCGCGGCGATCGCGGCGACCGAACGCCTCGCCTCCACGCTGGCGAGTTCGGCGGCCAAAGGCAGGATCACGCTCGCCGAGGCGGACGCCACCACGGCCAACCTCCACGTTGCCGACTCCTGCACCCACCTGCCCGAATGCGGACTGGTCATCGAGGCAATCCGCGAGGACCTGGCCGACAAGCGGGCGTTGTTCGCCGCGCTGGCGGCGTCGCAACCTGCCGACACGTTGTTCGCCAGCAACACCTCGAGCCTGGACATCACGGCGATCGCCCGGGGACTGCCCCACCCCGAACGCATGCTCGGACTGCACTTCTTCAACCCGCCGCCACTGATGCGTCTGGTCGAGGTGATCCACGGCCAACAGACCAGCGATGAGTCCCTCACTGCTGCAACGGAGCTCATGAGGGCGTGGGGCAAGACCACGGTGCGCTGCACGTCCACCCCCGGCTTCATCGTCAACCGCATCGCCCGACCGTTCTATGGCGAGGCCCAGCGCATGGTCGAGGCTGGGGTCGCGGATGCCGCGACCATAGACTTGGCCATGCGCGAGGTCGGCGGCTTCAGGATGGGGCCGATGGAGCTCACCGATCTCATTGGGCAGGACGTGAATCTCGCCGTGGGGACATCGGTGTGGGAGCAGACCGGCCACGACGAGCGTTACGCCCCAACGGATCTCCAGCGCCAGCTCGTGGCCGATGGTCGTCTGGGCCGCAAGACGGGGCAGGGGGTCTTCCGGTATGACGGGTCGGGGCAGCCGGTGGATGCCTTGCCTGACAGAGCCCTGGCCGCTGCGCTCGCGGCGAGTCCGATCCTCACCAACCCGGTCGGTCGAACGCTGGCAATGCTCGTCAACGAGGCCGTCGACCTGGTCGCACGCGGTGAGGCGAGCGCCGAAGACGTCGACACCGCAATGGAACTGGGCACCAACTATCCCAAGGGTCCGATCGCCTGGGGCGCCGAGATCGGCTTCGATGTGATCGACGCGCAGTTGCGCCGGCTCGATGCCGCCTTCCCCGGCGGTCGATACCGGCCGAGCCCGGCGCTGGGCGCTCAGGGGGGGTCATGACGGATCTGAGCCACGTCAAACAGATGTGGGCAGCCGACGCGGCCTCGCGAGGACTGGGCATCGAGCTCCTCGACCTGCGGCTGGACCACGCGCGGGTGCGTATGACGATCACCGCCGCGATGGTCAACGGTCACGCGATCGCGAACGGGGGGTTCCTCTTCACCCTGGCCGACTCAGCCTTCGCGCTGGCGTGCAACTCGCGCGGCCTGCTCACCGTGGCGGCGGGCGCCGACATCACCTTCGTCGCAGCCGCTCGCCTCGGCGATATCCTCATGGCGGACGCAACCCAGCGGACGGCATACGGGCGCAATGGGATCACTGACGTCACCCTCACCCGCGAGTCCGATGGGATGGTCATTGCGGAGTTCCGCGGCCGGTCCCGAACCCCCAGAAACCTAGGGACGGTGCGGCCAGTTGACCCACAAACCTAGGGACCGTGCGCCAGGGAGAATCACGTCTCGGTGGACCCGGCCGACACCGTCCCTAGGT
>DHJN01000200.1:10374-10576 GCA_002404345.1 Actinobacteria bacterium UBA4719
CGGTCCCAACGCTGCGTGCCGATACGGGTGTCAGGTCCCTGCCCCGGATGGACCATCGTCTCCGAAGACAGGGTGAACAGCCCGGCCCGGACAGAGGCCAACAGCGTGTAGCGATCTGATGCCGGAAGGTCGGCTCCACCTGGACCCAACAGCCCGAGCGACCTGCCGGTGAACACTGCCGACAATGACGGTGCATGCCAGC
>DHJN01000200.1:10857-12695 GCA_002404345.1 Actinobacteria bacterium UBA4719
GTCGCCGGCCGGGTCGATCACCGCACAGTCTGTCCCATCGCCGACGAACCACACGTTGCGATGACCATCACGGGTCACGACCCGTGCCAGGGCCGGTCGCAGGGGTTGCGCGATGCTCACATTCCATGGGACCACGCGATCGGGTCCGGCACAACGGGTCGCCGTGGCCCGGCATACGGTGTGGCAATGCGCGTTCTCGTCACCGGTGGGGCCGGCTACATCGGCTCGCACACGGTCATCCAGCTCATCGACGCCGGTCACGAGGTCCTGATCGTCGACAACTTTGCCAATTCCAAACCGGCGGTGATCAAGCGGCTCGAGTCGATCACTGGTGCGCATCTGCCCGTCCACGCCTTCGACCTCCGTGACGCGGACCGGACCGAGCAGCTCTTTGCGCACGAGCAGATCGACGCGGTCATCCACTTCGCCGGGCACAAGGCGGTGGGCGAGAGCGTCGAGAAACCACTGGAGTACTACGAGAACAACCTCGGTTCCACCTACGTGCTGGCCGGTGCGATGGCGCGACACGACGTCACCCAGCTCGTGTTCTCCTCATCCGCAACGGTTTACGGTGCGAGCGCTCCCGTGCCGATGACAGAGGACCTCCCCACCTCTGCGACCAACCCGTACGGGTGGAGCAAGGTGATGATCGAGCAGATCCTGCGTGACGTTGCCGTGGCCCAACCCGCCTGGCGGATCGCCCTGCTTCGCTACTTCAACCCCGTCGGTGCCCACCAATCCGGCACTATTGGCGAGGACCCGTCCGACATCCCGAACAACCTCGTGCCCTACATCTCCCAGGTCGCAGTGGGGCGCCGCGAGAAGCTGCAGATCTTTGGTGACGACTACGACACCCCCGACGGCACCCCGCTGCGTGACTACATCCACGTGGAGGACCTCGCGGCAGGCCACGTCGCCGCGCTCGCCAAGCTGGCGGCGACTGACTCGCCCGTGAGCACCTGGAACCTCGGGACCGGCGTGGGCACGAGCGTGTTCGACGTGGTGCACGCGTTCGAGCGAGCCGTGGGCCGCGCCCTGCCCTACGAGGTCGTCGGGCGCCGGGCGGGGGATATCGCAGCCTCGTATGCCGACCCCAGCCGCGCCCATGCCGAGCTCGGCTGGACCGCCACCCGCACGATCGACGACATGTGCGCCGACGCATGGCGCTGGCAGTCGCAGAACCCGGACGGCTATCCGGACGCCTGACCGAACGTGGCCTCAGAGCTGGGCGGGATGATCGTGGAGTCGGGGCTGCTGATCGCGGGGTCGGGGCCGATGACCGCGGGGTCGGGAGCGCTGACGGAGGCGTCTCGTCCGAGCAGGATCTCGACGATGTTGGCCAGTGACTGCGTGCCCGAGCTCAGGTAGTGGTCGTGGTCGGTGACCCCGCGGGTGCCGAAGACCCGGTCGCCGAATCCCTGGGTGGTGGGTGTCGTGCCATGTCCGGCGCCCCAGACCTGGAAAGCCGGGACCCAGTAGATCCAGTCCTGTGCCGACTGGCCGGCCCAGATCCGGGCCGACGTGTGCAGGTCCGCCGCGCGCGAGACGCCCATGCCGGGGCTGCCAACCACGACGACATCTTTCACCTGCGGCGGCAGGTGGGCAGCGGCCAGACCGGCGACCACTGACCCGTAGCTGTGGCCGATGACCGTGACATTCGCGCGCGGGCGCAGGATGGCCAGATCCTTGGTGAATCCGTCAAGCATGGCGGCGCCAGCCGTTGCCAGCTCCTCGCGCGCGGCAGACCGGCCCACGCCCTGGGGCGCGTCGTAGCCCAGCCAGGCGATCACCGCGACGTGCTGGCTGGGCGCCGCCGCGCGAGTGGCGTCATACAGGGC
>DHJN01000200.1:12755-13524 GCA_002404345.1 Actinobacteria bacterium UBA4719
ACCCCCGGCACGAGCACGGCGATCCGGTCTGCTGTCCGCAGATCGCCGAAGACCTCGATGATCCGGCCATTGCCACGCGGGTCGAACCTCAGGAACTGACGCCCCCGTCCCGTCCACCCCGCGTAGGGCGCCCCGGCGGTCTCCATGGCGTGCCGGTTTGCCTCATACGTGTGTGCAAGGGCGGTCGGGTCGCCCGGGGCTGGTTGCCAAGCGGTCAGCTGGGGCGGGCCGGCGACGGCGGCACCCGGGGTGAACAACAGCAGTGCCAGCGCGAGCAGAACCACGCTGGTGGCGGACGCAGCACTGAGCGCCTTCCAGCACCAACGCATGTGTTCCCTCCGCCCAAGCGGGTATTTCACCCGGTCGGGCAAGCAAGCCATAGTACCCAATGTTTCTGGGGTCGGTCTCCGGACACGGTTCTGCGGTCGGTCTCCGGACCGCGACAGCATGGGGGTCCCCAACTCCGTAGTATCTGGTGCGACCCGCAGTAACCGGTGCACCGAAGGAGCCCCATGGACGCCGTGGACATCGCAAGATGGCAGTTCGCCATCGTGACCGTGTACCACTACTTCTTCGTCCCGATCACGATCGGGCTCTCGGTGATCGTCGCCGGTTTCGAGACCGCCTGGCTACGTCACCGCAACCCCGAGATGCTGCGGCTCACGAAGTTCTTCGGCAAGCTCTTCACGATCAACTTCGCCCTCGGCCTGGTCACCGGCATCGTCCAGGAGTTCCAGTTCGGGATGAACTGGAGCGACTACTCGCGCTT
>DHJN01000009.1 GCA_002404345.1 Actinobacteria bacterium UBA4719
CAGGTCGCCGGTGCCGGTCAAGTCGACGGCTGCCTCTAGGCTCAGCACTGCGTCATTCACGACTGAATCATTCACCACTGAATCATCCACCGAGGAGTCTGCTGTTCATGAACCTCTGGAAGGTTCTCGGTCTCGCCGGTCTTGCCGGTGTCGCGGCAGCAGGTGTCATCATCGCCCGTGAGCAGCGACAACGTACGCAGCTGGCGCCCGAAGAGATCCGTACCCGGCTTCACGAGCGGCTCGAGCAGGCGCCCACGGCACCGACTTGGGGCGGCACCGTGCCGGACGTTCCCGTCAGCCCAACGACGCGGCGGCGGTGGCTCCCACGACGGCGCCGACGTCGCGCCGCCCCGGTCCGCTAGTCCGACCAAGCGTGAGCGTGAGTGTTATTGCTGGCCTCCGTTGTCGGTCGAGTACTGGACGCCTTCTCGGGCAAGACACGCTCGTCGGCGGCAGGTCCGGACATTCGTCATCCCCGCTGAGAGGGGCCCCGGCCATCACCTGTCTTCCAAGATCGAGGGGCTGGAGGTAGGCGCTCGCCGTCTGCTACGCGCTGAGGTCGCACGCGGCCTGGGCGACGTTCCGAGCGACGTGACCGCGCTGGAGGTGCTCGGCAACATCAACGCGATGGTCGCCGCCATCCGGAGTGCAGACGAAGGCGAACCCATCACGATCGAGCTGCTGCTCGACCTGCATCGAAGGTTGTCGCCGGGACCCGGCTCGAAGCGCACGGAGGTCGTCTCCGTGAGGTCCAGAACTGGATTGGTGGCAGTGACGACAACCCTTGCGGCGCAGCTCCATTCAGGCGTCCACCGGTAGGTCGCGGTGCCACGACTGGGTGATGTACGACGTGCGGAAACCTGTGGAGGCGTAGAGGTCGACGGCACCCGTGGGCGAGTCGGCGTCAACCTCGAGCCCGACGCGGTCGCGGCCGCGCTCGGCGGCGTCAACGATGACCGTATTCAGCAGCGACCGGGCGACTCCGGTTCCGCGGGCGGACCGCAGCACGCCGAGGTAGGCGACGTAGCTGCCGTCGGGGGCGTCGCCATCGCCAGGTGAAACGGTGGCGACGAGCACTCCAGCAGGTCGTGGGGCGTCAGCGGAGTCGTCGACCAGCTCGGCGATCCACCAATGGTCCCAGCGGTGCCCGGGATCCTCGCGCAGCCGCGAACAGAACTCGTCGAACGTCTCGTAGTGGTAGTTGAAGTGGTCGGTGAACGCCTCCTCGAGGACGTCGTGCACCGTGACGAGGTCCTCCTGCTCTGGCATGCCGTGGCCTGCCCGGCGGACCCGCCGAACGACGACAGCCGGATCCAGCTCGGGTGGCGCCTCCAGGTCCGCCTCCGCTGGCGTGACCGGGCGGCTCATCTGCAACCAGGTCGCTGTGTGCGTGAAGCCGGCGCCGGCGAGCCAGCGCTTCTGTCGCGCGTCGTCCTCGAAGGCGCCACTGTCCATCTGGGTGACGTCCAGGCCGCGATCGAGCGCGAGGTCGGCGGAGGCGTGTGCCGTCCATGCGAACAGAGCCTCGGCGATCTTGTCGGCCGTGCCCGCCTCGAGCTCGGGGTCCACCACGACGGAGACAAGCGCGCGCCCCGCGGCACGGTCGTGCACCGTCGCCCAGCCCCGCGCCTTTGCCGCCTCATCGCGTAGTAACAGGTGACGGTGGGTCTTCAAGCCCGTCGCGCTGACGTCGGCGTCGACGACGTCTCGGGTGGTTGAGGACCGGCCGCGAGCGGCGACCTCGTGGCGTTGCAGAAGTGCGTGCAGGTCGGCTGCGTCGACGACAGCCCGCGGGGTGACCAAAACCCAACCGGGCGGTAGTGTCGCGGACCCGATCTCCTGGTATTCGAGGGAGGTAACGGGGCGAGAGTCGGCTTGGGGCTTCACACCACCATTCTGCCGCACGTTGTCCCCGGCGTCCGTATCCGGCTTCGGACGACGAGTATCGGCGCATCCGCCGAACTGGAACCCGCCAGTGCGAAGGGCAGCGTGTGGTGGCGAGCTGAGGTGACTCTCGACCGGCCACTGACCTCCATGTTCCGCCAGCAGGGTCGTAGAGTTAAGTTCTGGAGGCAAGCGATGGACGACGCCATCACTCTCGACGACCCGCACACCGTGCCCACGCGGTTCTGGCACTCATTGGAGGACGGCAGAGTCCAGTGCGACGTGTGCCCGCGCGCCTGTCGGCTGCATGAGGGCCAACGTGGGTTGTGCTTCGTCCGGGCCCGCGTGGATGACCAGATCGTCCTGACTTCCTACGGTCGCTCAAGCGGGTTCTGCGTGGATCCCGTCGAGAAGAAGCCGCTCAACCACTTCCTGCCTGGCAGCGCTGTCCTGTCCTTCGGCACCGCGGGCTGCAACCTGGCCTGCAAGTTCTGCCAGAACTGGGACATCTCCAAGTCACGGGAGATCGACACGCTGGCAGACTCCGCTACTCCGGATGCCCTGGCGCGCACGGCCGATGCTCTCGGTTGTCGTAGCGTCGCGTTCACCTACAACGACCCGGTGATCTTCTGGGAGTATGCCGCGGACGTCGCCGATGCCTGTCATGAGGTCGGGATAAAGGCGATCGCGGTGACCGCGGGCTACATGTGCCCGGAGCCGCGCGCCGCGTTCTACCGGCACATGGATGCCGCGAACGTCGACCTCAAGGCGTTTACCGAGGACTTCTACCATCGAACCTGTGCCGCCCGGCTCGCCGACGTGCTGGACACGCTGCGTTACCTCCGGTTCGAGACCGACGTGTGGCTCGAGATCACCACTCTGCTGATCCCCGGCCACAACGACTCCGATGACGAGGTCGACGCCGAAACCCGTTGGATCGCAAGCGAGCTCGGCACCGAGGTGCCGTTGCACCTCTCCGCATTCCACCCGGACTACAAGATGATGGACGTCCCGCACACCCCGGCGGCCACACTCACCCGCGCGCGCCGCATCGCCCTCGACAACGGGCTGCGATACGTCTACACCGGCAACGTCCACGACACCGACGGCGGCACGACGACCTGTCCGGGCTGCGACACCGAGGTCGTGGTCCGCGACTGGTACGCGATGCGTCGTTACCTGCTGGACGACCACGGCGCCTGTAGTGCCTGCGGCACGCAGATCCCGGGCGTGTATGACGGCCCGGCCGGTCAATGGGGCAGGCGTCGCCTGCCGGTGTCCATCGCCAACGCCGGTCGGTGAGCCCAGTGGGGAGCCTGGTTGGGAATTCGGCGGGGAGCCCTGTTGGGAGGTCGGTCGTGCGGCCGGCGGCCGTGGCTGGCTCCTTCTACCCTGGCGACGCCGACGAGCTCTCCGCGGTCGTTGACGACCTTCTGGAGCGGGCACGGCTCCGGGCATCGGACGGCGCCGTCGCCCCGGCGCCGGTTGCCCTCGTGTCCCCGCACGCCGGCTACCTCTACTCGGGCCCGGTGGCCGCGTCGGCATACGAAAGGTTGCGTGACCGGCCAGTGCATCGCATCGCCGTTCTGGGGCCAGCTCACTTCGTCCCGCTGACCGGCATCGCCGTGCCGTCGGCTGCGGCGTTCGCCACGCCGATTGGCGAGATACCGGTTGAGGTTCACACGTGTGCCGCTCTGGCCGAGCGGCACGAATGCGTCACCGTTGACGACCGCCCCCATCGGCCGGAGCACTCGATCGAGGTCCAGCTGCCGTTCCTGCAGCGCGTGCTGGCCGGCGGATGGACCTTCGTCCCGCTCGCGGTCGGCGTGACCGCGCCGGAGCAGGTTGCTGACGTGCTGGACACCCTGTGCGTCGACGGCGACGTGCTGCCGGTGGTCAGCACCGACCTGTCCCACTACCTCGATCAGGTGAGCGCGCAACGACGCGATCGGCATACGGCGGAGGCTGTGGTGGACCGGGATGCCGCAGCTATCGGTCCGCACGACGCGTGCGGCGTGTTCGCCCTTCGCGGTCTCCTGCACTGGGCGAGCCGGAATGCGCTCGACGTGCGGCTGCTGCACCTGGGCACCTCTGCTGACACTGTCGGAGACCCACAGCGCGTGGTCGGCTATGCCGCGTTCGCGCTGTTGCCGTCGACGGGTGTTGGCTCACGGTGACGTCGGGACTCGCCGATGTGATCAGGTCAAGGTCAGAACTGCGGCGCCCCGTACGCGACCCTCGGCAAGATCCCGTAGCGCCACGTCGGCGTGCTCGAAAGGGACGGGAGTCGTGGTGATCTCGACCCCGAGCCGCTGCGCCAGGACAAGGAACTCCTCTCCGTCACCGCGGGTATTGCTCGTGACGCTGCAGACGGTGCGCTCTCCGAACAAGTGGCGTTGGTAGTCCAAAGTCGGAATGTCGCTCATGTGGATGCCGGCCAGGGCCAGCGTCCCACCAGGGCCCAAGGACTCCAGTGCCAGCGGCACCAGGTCTCCGGCCGGCGCGAAGATGATCGCCGCGTCGAGGGGCACCGGTGCCGGGTCGAACGGCCCACCCACCGACGCCGCGCCGAGCAGCGTGGCGAGCTCGCGTGCTTCTTGACCGCGCGTCAGGACGTGCACCTCCGCGCCCTGGGCGATGGCCACCTGTGCGGTGAGGTGCGCGCTGGCGCCGAAACCGTAGATCCCGAGGCGACCTCCCGGAGGTACCTGTGCGCGCTGCAGGGAGCGGTATCCGATGATCCCGGCGCACAGGAGCGGCGCGGCCTGTTCATCCGCGAACGAGGTCGGTATCCGGTAGGCGAAAACCTCTGGTACCACGGCGAACTCGGCATACCCCCCGTCCACGTCCCATCCCGTGTAACGCGACTCGGGGCACAGGTTCTCGCGGCCGGTGCGGCACCACCGGCACGTACCGCAGGTGTGCCTCAACCACGCGATGCCGACGCGGTCACCGGTCAGAAAACGGCTCGCGCCCTCACCGAGCTGGACGACCTCGCCCACGACCTCATGCCCGGGGACCACCTCACTGTGTCTGGGTGGCAGATCACCCTCAGCCAGGTGCAGGTCGGTGCGGCAGACACCGCAGGCACGGACCCGGACCAGTACCTCGCCCGGCCTCGGTATCGGTACAGGGCGTTCGACCAGGGCCAGCGGGGACTGGCTGATCGGCCGGGGTGTGGAGACCACCCACGCACGCATCATGTTCGTCATGACACACCTCACATCGTCCCTGGGTCGGTGGAACCGCCAGCCGCACCGGCTGAAGGACCCTATGCTTCCGCGTCGCGGGGGCGGATGCCATGAGGCCGCTCCATCGAGAGTGGAGTCGACGACATCGGACTAGGCGGCACGAACATCTCGAGGGAGTACCAGGCGCACCAGCCACGCACGCACTGCCCCAACGGGATCAACGGCGGCTGTCGCGCCTACGCTCGGTCGCCGGAACAATTCGTCGAGCTCAAGAGGGCGCCGTCGAAGCCAACAAGAAGAGGGACTGACATGTCGGATGGATCGTTGACCGTGGGCACCGACGGTGCGTGCCTGGGCAACCCAGGGCCGGCCGGCTGGGCTTGGGTGGACGAGCACGGCAACTACCACTCGTCCGGGCAGGTCGCCGGCACCAACAACATCGCCGAGCTGCGAGCTGTGCTCGACGCACTGGTAGACCACCCCGACATTGCTCATCTGGTCATCCAGATCGACTCGACGTATGCCCGTGACTGCTCCACCACCTGGCGTGCCGGCTGGCAGCGCAACGGGATGCGCAACTCCAAGAAGGAGCCGGTGAAGAACGCCGGCATCGTCAAGGACATCTGGGCCGCCCTGGATGCTCGGGCCGGCACGGTGAAATTCGTCAAGGTGCCCGGGCACGACCCGGGCAACAAGTTCCCGCTGAACACCGCCGCCGACATCCTGGCCAACGACGCCGCCGAGAAGGCAGCAGCCGGTATGCCGGCCGAGACGATCTCGACCATCGACCTGGCCAGCGTCAAGCCGCGCCCGACGTCGTTCGGCAAGTGGTGAACATCCACCGCTGAGCTCGACAGCTGAGCTCGACAGCTGAGCACCACAGCTGAGCACCACAGCTGAGCTAACGCCCCTGTCTTGGTCGATGCCGACTTCGCCACGAACATCCAGCCGTACCCCGTTTCCGCTCTCCTGCGCGGTCACTGCCAAGGTCACCTCTAGGACCCAGAGGTATGCCGTGTGGCTGGGTCCTTTCGGGCAACCCTCCAGCCGAGCAGGGCGCTGAGTATCGCGACGATCAACACGCCCCCGCCGAGCATCAGACGGCTGACATGGGTCAGGCCAGCGGTCGCACGGCCACCGGTCTGAGCCCCACTGGCGGGAACCTGTTTGACCTGAGGTGCGGCGGGCACAGCCGCACCTGCTGGAGCGACGACCAAAGAGCCGACCATGCCAGCCGACTCGTGGCCGGGAATTGAGCAGATGAACTTGTGCGTGCCGGCCTTGGCCGGCGCGGTCAGGGTCTTGCAGACGGCGGGACCCGTCGGTGCGACGACCTGGAAGTTGTTGACCGTGGAGATGGTCAGGTCATGGTTCGTATCCGAGGACGTGAGGCAGATGCTGACCTGTTCGCCAGCCGTCACGTTGATCGTCTTCGGGGTGAACCCGGTGATAATGCCGGTGACGTTGATGACGCGTGGGGCTGCGGAAGCGGCTGGGGCGCCGACCGCGATCAGCGCTGCGGCAATGGCTACGGTGGCTACGGAGGCGACGTAGGTGAAGATTCGTTTGTGTTGCTTGTGCTGCATGGGGCCTCCTTGCGGCCGGGTTTGCCTCTTGAGGATGTGCCGGGCCTTGAGACCTGTCAAGTTAAACGTCGAACGCGTCCTTCGGGGGGTGGGCAGGTTGTGGTCGCTGACGCGGGGCAAGATGTGCGTTGTGGATGTGGAGCTTCTTGTTGTGCCGGACTGTCCGAACGAGTTCGGCGCTCTGTCGGTGCTGCGCTCGGCATTGGAGCGAGTGGGTCTGACTGCGCAGTCCGTCCGTATAACGGTGATTGTCAGTTGGGAGCAGGCGCAGGAACGCGGCTTTGTCGGTTCGCCAACGATCCTCATCGACGGCGTCGACCCGTTTGACGTCTTGGGGCAAGGACCGGCCGTGGCCTGCCGCGTTTATGTCACCGCCGAAGGGCTGATGGGTGTGCCACCGTTGGGCGACGTTGTCACCGCTCTTACCGCCGCCCGCGATCGAGATCGTGGCCTCGTTTCGCCCGATTGAGCTGACTGGATGTGGTCGGCGAAAAGGTCGTCGTCTTCGGGTGAGTCACCACCGCCACCCGGCTGTGCGAGCTGTTGGCGCCCCCCGGTGAGTATCGCAGGACCGCGGCCTTGCAACCTGTCGCCTCCTCCGACTGGCCCTGGCCGTCGGTCACTGATCGCGGAGCCGCGCCGCCTTGGGTCAGGCGAGCGAGAGGAAGAGCTTCTCCATGGTCTTGATGTCCACGGACTCCTCCCCGCCGGACTCGGTCAGGCACTGTTTGAGGCCGGTCGCGACGATGGCGAAACCGGCCCGGTCCAGGGCGCGGTTCACTGCAGCGAGCTGGGTGACGACGTCCTT
>DHJN01000209.1:0-765 GCA_002404345.1 Actinobacteria bacterium UBA4719
ACTCAAGCAGATACGCAGTACACACGTTCGACAACAGGGGATCGAGGGGTGACTGGTATGGCGAGTGCGAAAGTCATGATGGCCGAGGCCGCAACTCCCGCAACTCCCGCGGCTGAGTCGGTGGCCGATCCCGCCCCGGCCCCGGTTCTTTCGCCCGCGGGTCTCGCCGCTGGGGTGCTGGCTGAGCTGGCTGAGCTGGCTTTGGTGCTGAGCTCGGCGGGTCCGGGTGGGTTGTCCGGGGTCAGCAGTGGGCAGGCGTTGGCTGTGGTCGAGGCAGTGGAGGCGGTCAAGGCGTGGGCCGACGCGGTCTCCATTGACGCGACCGCGGCGATGGTCGCCGAGTTCGAGACAGACTTCGTGCCTCTGGAACCAGAACCATCACACTCCAACCCGCCCAGCACGTGGGAGTGCAGACGGTTCCTGCGGACCTGTCGTTCCGCAGCCGCGGCGGAGATCCAGGTCGCGACCGGCCTGCCGATCACCCAGTGCCAACGCCGGGTGTGGTTCACGGCGTGTGAGCCGGAGCGGGTCGGCCCGGTCCGTGAGCAGATGAGACTGGGGCGGGTCACCCTGGCCCGGGCGATGGCGTTGACCGAGGCCACCGGCCATCTGGACGCGTTCACCGCTTCGGTGATCGCCAACCGGGTCCTGCGGCCACTGACCGGCCCCGACGGGGTGCCCCTGCCGGGTGTGGCACCGCTGTCCGAGGCGACGTTTCGTGCGCGGCTGCACCGCCAGCAGCTCATCGTGTCCCTGTCCACGATC
>DHJN01000209.1:941-6258 GCA_002404345.1 Actinobacteria bacterium UBA4719
CGGGCATCACAACCTCAAGACCGCCGGCTTCTGGGACAGCGACCAGTCACCGGACGGGACGCTGTACTGGACCACCGCCACCGGCCGGAAGGTCACGACCTACCCCTACGGGTACGACCACCCCGACGACCAACCCGTCAAGACCTCAACCCTGGAATCGCGGCTCGGCCGCCGACTCGCACAGGTCATCAACCCCGACATCCCCCTGCCCGGGCACTTCAACATCTTCGACGAGATCGACTGGGCACAAGCCCTGGCCCCCGCCACCCCACAACCCCGGCAACACACCTGGGACACGGCACGAGCCAACCAGAAACAACTCGCAGCCGCAGCCACAGCCGCAGTGGCGTCACGCGACCCGGGGCCGCCACCGTTCTGATGCACCACCGTTCTGATGCACGACCGTTCTGATGCACGACCGTTCTGATGCACGACCGTTCTGATGCATTCGAGCTGTGTGCTGAACGACCGGTCAGGCAGAACAGTTCTGCTGGGTACCCTTGCCGGGTGAGTGACACACCTGCCCCCGCCGTTCCCGAGATCGACCTGCCCGAGCAGATGCGCGTCCGCCGGAACAAACGAGCTCGGCTGCTGGACGAGGGCCGGGAGCCGTATCCCGTGGGAGTGCCTCGCACTCACACGCTCACGGAGGTGCGTGAGGCCTACGGGCACCTGAAGATCGCCGAGGAGACCCAGGACGTCGTGGGCGTCGCGGGTCGGGTGGTATTCATCCGGAACACCGGCAAGCTGGCCTTCGCCACGTTGCAGGAGGGCGACGGGACCCGTCTCCAGGCGATGCTCAGCCTGGCCGAGGTTGGCGAGAAGGCCTTGGTCGCGTGGAAGGCTGATGTGGACATCGGCGACTTCGTCTTCGTTCGCGGCCGGGTGATCTCGAGCAAGCGTGGCGAGCTCTCCGTGCTGGCCGACGAATGGGCGATGGCGAGCAAGGCGCTGCGACCACTTCCGACCATGCACAGCGAGCTGTCCGAGGAGTCTCGGGTACGCCAGCGCTACGCCGACCTGATCGTGCGCCAAGAGGCGCGTGACATGGTCCGCGACCGCGCGGCCATTGTTCGTGCGGTGCGTGACACCCTTCATGGTCTTGGGTTCATCGAGATCGAGACGCCGGTTCTGCAGCTCGTCCATGGTGGTGCGGCGGCCCGACCTTTTCCGACGCACCTCAATGCCTTCGACATCAAGATGTCGTTGCGTATTGCCCTGGAGCTGTATCTCAAACGAGCCGTTGTCGGCGGTGTGGACAAGGTCTTCGAGATGGGCCGGATCTTCCGCAACGAAGGTGTTGACTCCACGCACAGCCCGGAATTCACGATGCTCGAGGTCTATGAAGCCTTTGGCGACCAACACACGATGGCCCACTTGATGCAGGGGATCGTCCTGGCGGCCGCGGATGCTTTTGGTTCCCGGGTCATCGACACCCCGGCCGGGCAGATCCAGCTCGCCGGCGAATGGCGCTGGCTACCCGTCTATCAGGGCCTTTCCGAGGCGGTGGGCGAGGACGTCACGCCCGACACCGATGCCCAGACCCTGCGGGCGATCGCGAGTCGCCACAATGTGCCGGTCCAGCCCGAATGGGCGGCCGAGAAACTGGTCGTCGAGCTATTCGGGGAGATCGTCGAACCGACACTGCTTCAGCCAACCTTCGTCTGCGACTATCCGCCGTCGGCCCAGCCGCTGGCCCGACCGCACCGCAAGGACCCCAGGCTCATCGAGGCTTGGGACCTCATCATCGGTGGTACCGAACGTGGGACGGCTTTCTCGGAGCTGATCGACCCGGTGATCCAGCGCGATCGGCTCACGGCGCAGTCCCTGCGGGCTGCTGCCGGAGACGTCGAGGCGATGCAGCTCGACGAGGACTTCCTGCGTGCCCTGGAGTATGGCGCGCCGCCAATGGGTGGCCTCGGTCTTGGCATTGATCGCCTGGTCATGCTGTTCACCGGCGCCGGTATCCGCGAGACCATTCTGTTCCCGTTGCTGAAACCGGAGTGAACATGAGCCTGCATTTCGTTGTGATCGCCCTTGGCGCGCTGTTGCCGAGCGCAGGCGTCGCCTTCTTGTTCTATCTGGTCATCAAGGCAATGCTCGAAGGCGACCGCAGTGAGCGGCTGGCGCATTCCAAGTGGGAAGCCGATCAAGAGCGTTTGGGATCTTCGGCGAGCGAATCCAACGATAATGGCGAGCGGGATTCCGCTTTGTGAGAATTGTCGCGTATGGTGGAGTGATGAATTGCCGGTGAACACAGATCATCGGCTCGTAAACGGTCCTCATTCGGGAGTCTTCATGGCGCAACGTGTTCAATATCTGCTGGTTGACGACATCGACGGCGCCGAGGCGGCGGAGACCGTGTCGTTCTCACTCGACGGCGTCTCCTACGAGATCGACCTGACCGTCGCCAATGCCAAGAAGCTGCGCAACGACCTGGCCGGGTGGGTGGGTCATGCCCGTCGCTCCGGCGGCCGCAAGAGCTCGCGCAAGGCAGGGGCCAGCGCTGGTCAGCGTCGGGGCGACCTGGGCGCCGTCCGTCAGTGGGCGCGCAAGAACGGTCACCAGGTCAGCGACCGGGGCCGCATCTCGGCCGGGATCCTGGCTGCGTACGACAAAGCACACGGCTGACCCAGACTCACACGGCTGACCCAGACTCAGGTGTGGCGCGAGAGGGTTGTGGCGAAGACGTCGCCATCGCTGACCAGTCGGGCCAGGACGTCGTCCAGGTCCAGCTGTCTGAGGGTGTCGCGCTTCTCCGCCCCTCGTTCGACCTCCACCCACGTGCGGGGTGCGGCGACAAAAGGAGCGTCCTTGCCGCGCAACGAGTAGGGCGTGATCGTCGTCTTTGCCGCGACGTTCTGGCTCCAGTCCAGCAGCACCCGGCCGGGCCGCAGCGACTTCGACATCTTCCACACGACGAGCTCGGGTCGCAGCCTGGTGAGATCTTGAGCGACTTCACGTGCGATGTCGCGGATCGTGTCGGAGTCCTGCTCGCCGGGCAATGCGGCATACAGCTGCATTCCCTTGCTGCCGCTGGTCACTGGTGCCGTGCTGAGCCCGATGCGCTCAAGGCGTTCACGCACGAGCAGAGCCAGCTGCGCGCACTCGTGCAGCCCGGCCGGGGCACCCGGGTCCAGGTCGATCACCAACCGGTCGGGACGGCACGGGTGGCCGTCGGCATCGAACCGCCATTGGGGGACGTGGAGCTCGAGCGAGGCGAGGTTCACGAGGTACGTCAGGGCTGCCGTGTCCTGCACCACCGGGTAGCGGATCGTGTCGTTGCCGCGCTCCGATCGCGAGCCGCTGGTGGGCACCTCCACAGTGCTCAGCCATGACGGCGCTCCCTTGGGCAGGTTCTTCTCGAAGAACGACGGTCCGTTCGTACCGTGCGGCCAGCGGATGCGGGTCACCGGCCGGTCGGCCAGGTGCGGCAGCAGGAACGGGGCAACCTTGGCGTAGTAGTTGAGCACCTCACCCTTGGTGGTCTCGGTCGCGGGGTACATGACCTTGTCCAGGTTGCTCAGCTGGAGGCGACGGCCGCCAACGAGTACCGTCACCAGGTCGCTTGTCCGCTCCGGCAAAGCGCGCTCACCCCCCGTCGTGCACGTCGTCGTGCACGTCGTCGGGTGACAGGTCGGGTCGCAGGCCACGGTATGCCGGTTGCCGCAGTCTGCCCTGTGCGGACAGGCCCAGGGACTGCACCTCCACGACGACCTCCGGTCGAACCCACGTCGTTCCCTGCGCGTCCATTTTCGGCACATCGTCGGCAAAGGGCGAGGTGTCGACGCTCAGATCCTGCAGGGCGCCCAGAACGCGATCCTGTTCCTTGCCTGCCAGACCGCTTCCGACCCGACCCAGATATGCCAGTCCCCGGTGGGTCGGGATACCGACCAGGACGGCGCCCAGACGGTGTGCGCTGTCGGTCTCCAGCCGCCATCCGCCGATCACCACCGACCGCGACCCGCGATGGGGGAACTTCAGCCAGTCAGGGCTGCGCCGTCCCGGGCTGTATCTCGACGAGAGTCGTTTGCTGACCACGCCTTCCAGGCCCTGCTCCAGGGTGGCGGCCCGGAGCGCCTCACCGTCGTCATAGGTGGGCGGCACCGCAGCGCTGGGACCGGCAAGGCCGATCCGCTCCAGCATCGCCCGTCGCTCCGCAAGGGGGCGGGAGGTGAGGTCGACGCCATCGAGGCGCAGCAGGTCGAACACCAGGTAGGTGACGGGCTGGTCGACCGCCAGGATGCGTGCCTTCCCGGCGTTGCCGACGTGCATGCGTTCGGCAAGCGCGGAGAACGAGGGGAGCCCACCGTCGAGCGCCACGACCTCACCATCGAGCAGCATGTCGTCGGGCATCCCCGGGCCGGTCAGGGCGTTCAGCTCCGGGAAGCTCATGGTGACGTCGTTCTCGTTGCGGGACAACAGCTTCAGCCGGCCATCGGCGACATCGGCCATGACGCGCATACCGTCCCACTTGATCTCGTGCGTCCACGCAGGACCGCGCGGGATCGCGGCTCCCGCACTAGCCAGCATGGGGCGCATGGGTCCATCCTGACGGACGGAACGAGGTCCGCGACACAGTGGCGATCTCAGTGACACAGTGAAGATCTCAAGGACAGAGCGAAGATCTCAAGGACTGGGAGAGTGATCTCATCATGCGTGCCATCTGGAAGGGCGCCGTGTCCTTCGGCCTGGTCAACGTCCCGGTCCGGCTCTACTCCGCCACGGAGAACCACGACGTGCCGTTGCACCAGGTACACCGCGAGGACGGCGGCCGGATCAGGTACCAGCGCATCTGCAGCATTGACGGCAAGCAGGTGTCCTATGACGACATCGCCAGGGGTTATGAGACCGAGGACGGCCAGATGGTGGTGCTGACCGACGAGGACATGGCAGACCTGCCGACTCGGAGCAACCGCGAGATCGCAGTGGAGAAGTTCGTGCCCGCCGATCAGATCGACCCGATGCTGCTCGACAAGTCCTACTACCTCGAGCCGGACAAGACGGCAACAAAGGCCTACTCACTGTTGCGTGACGCGCTCAAGGCCGCCGACCGGATGGCCATCGTGACCGTCTCGATCCGGACCCGGATGACTATCGCGGTGCTACGCGTGCGAGACGACGTCATCGTCATGCAGACCATGTTGTGGCCGGACGAGATCCGCTCGCCCGATTTCGCCAGTCTCGGTGAGGACACCGACGCCAAGCCGGCCGAGCTGGCGATGGCCAACATGCTGGTCGAGTCGCTCGCCGGGAACTACCTCTCGGACGACTACGAGGACGACTACGAGCAGGCCGTCCAAGCGCTGGTGACCGC
>DHJN01000209.1:6280-11438 GCA_002404345.1 Actinobacteria bacterium UBA4719
GATCTGCTGGCCGCGTTGCAGCGCAGCGTCGAGCGGGCCAAGGCCGCGCGCGGCGAGGCCAGCTAGCCGATGCCGGAAGGTCACACGACCCACGCGCTGGCGGGACGGCTCGACCTTGCGTTCGCCGGGTCGCCGGTTGGTGCCTCCAGCCCGCAGGGGAAGTTCGCCGCTGGCGCCGCTCTGCTCGACGGGCTGACGTTGGTGGGCGCCTCGGCATGGGGCAAGCACCTGTTCGTCGAGTTCGAGCGCGAGCGCTGGCTGAACGTCCACCTCGGGCTGATCGGCAAGTTCTCCGTGATGCGTATGCCGGACGGTCAGGTCCCGGTCGAGGGGCAGGTCCGACTCCGGCTGCGGAACGACAATTGGGTTTGGGACCTGCGGGGGCCAACAGTGTGTGCGGTGGTCACCCCGGAGAAGGTCCAGCAGATCCAGGCTCTGCTCGGCCCCGACCCGCTGAGACAAGACGCCGACCCGGACCTGGCGTTACGCCGGATCTCGCGTAGTACCAGGCCGATTGCCGAGCTGTTGATGGACCAGAGCGTGCTGGCCGGGGTCGGCAACGTCTACCGGTGCGAGGTTCTGTTCCGGCATCGCATCGACCCGTTCCGGCTCGGTCGGGAGATCCGGCCGACCACGTGGTGGGCCATCTGGGACGACCTGGTTGCCCTGATGCCGCTCGGTGTCGCGTTCGGGCAGATCCTCACCATGGACGACCAGGTGGCCGACGCCGTGGCCGAGGTCGCGAATGGTTCGGCGGCCGCGCATACGTTCGAGCGACGCTTCTACCTCTACAAGCGGACCGGCGAACCCTGCCACATGTGCGGCTCGAAGATCCGTACCCAGCTCATCGCGGGCCGGAACCTGTTCTGGTGTGGTCGCTGCCAGCGCCGCCGCTGATGGGCGCGGTGCGCAGGCCGGTGGCAGAGACAGCCCTGGCGCACATGTCCTCGTCCTGCTCGCCGGTGCCTCCGCTGGCCCCGAGTGCGCCGAGGAGCGCGTCGCCCTGGTAGATCGGCACCGCGCCGGTCTGCGGGGTGAAGCGGCCCTGGGTCATCGCGATGATGGCGGTCGCGAAGTTCGGCATCGGGGTCATCTTCTCCTTCTGGGCGGAGCTGGGCACGCCGTATGCCGCGGAGGTCCACGCCTTGCCGAGCGCGACGTCGGCGCTCACCCACGGAGCCCCGTCCATGCGTGCGAACGCGAGCAGGTGCCCGCCCGCGTCCATGACCGCGAACGACATGGGCGGCACGCCCTGCTCGATCGCCGTGTCCCGCGCGGCGGTGCACAGGCTCATGGCCTCGTTCAGAGTCAGCATGCGGTCATCCTTCTGTATCGTGGATACTTCCTTCTGCAAGTTGGAATGGATCGTAACCTCGTCTGTCGCCAGCAACCGAAGGGGCCCGCCGATGTCCCACACAGAGATGTCCGACACAGAGATGTCCACAGCAGAGATGTCCACAGCAGAGATGTCCGAAGCAGAGGCTGGCGAGAAGGCCCCCCGGCGCGCCGGGGGCGTGCAGTCGCTGGAACGGGCCTTCAGCATCCTCGAGACGATGGCGGACGCTGGAGGGACGCTGGGACTCTCCCAGCTCGCGACCCGGGCCCACTTGCCGCTACCCACCACCCACCGCTTCGTGCGCACGTTGGTCGACCTCGGCTACCTTCGTCAGGAGGCCTCCCGCCAGTACGCCCTCGGCCCCAAGCTGATCAGGCTGGGCGAGTCCTCGGCACACATGCTCGGCACCTGGGCCCGGCCCTACCTGTCAGATCTGGTCGACAGCCTCGGTGAGTCGGCGAACCTCGCCACGCTCGACGGTGACCAGATCGTGTACGTCGGGCAGGTCCAGTCCCGGCACACCATGCGCATGTTCACCGAGGTCGGACGACGGGTCTCGCCGCACTGCACCGCCGTGGGCAAGGCGCTCCTGGCCCTGATGGACCCGTTGGACGTCCAGGCGCTGCTGAGTCGCACCGGCATGCACCCCTATACCGAGCACACCATCACCGACCCTGCAGTGTTGGCCGCCCAGCTGGAGCAGGTGCTCGAGCATGGATTTGCCGTGGACGATGGAGAACAGGAGCTGGGAGTGCGTTGTGTCGCCGTCGCGGTGCCCCGGGCCCCCTCACGCATTGCCCTTTCCGTCTCGGGGCCGGCCACGCGGATGACCGACGACTTGGTATCCCGGGCCGTCCCGGCGCTGACCGACGCCGCCCGGCGGCTCTCGGACGACCTTGCGTCCGGCCGGCCCCAGTCCAGGACAGGCTTGTCCTGAACATTGACCTCGGGTCCTGAACATTGACCTCGGGTCCTGAACATTGACCTCGGGTCCTGAACATTGACCTCGGGTCAAAGCCTGTCTACTCTTCTGAGGATAGATAAATGGATTCCGCATTGTGGAATCTAAACATCGAGAAACCAAAACACCAAAGAGCTCATGAAGCGAGGAGCATCGATGACGACCCCCGAAGGCGTGCAGATCACCGGCGACACCGGCGAGCGCTACGACGAGGTGCTCACCGCGCCGGCTCTGGCCTTTCTCGCCGACCTGCATCGGAGCTTCGATGCTCGTCGGCTCGAGCTGCTCCAGGCCCGTGGGGACAGATACGACAAGCTGGCAACCGGAGGCACGCTGGGGTTCCTGCCCGAGACCCAGGAGATTCGCGACGGTGACTGGAAGGTGGCACCACCGGCGCCCGGCTTGGTCGACCGTCGCGTCGAGATCACTGGCCCAACTGACCGCAAGATGACCATCAACGCCCTCAACTCCGGCGCCAAGGTCTGGTTGGCCGACATGGAGGACGCGTCGACTCCCGCGTGGGCCAACGTCGTCGAAGGTCAGCTCAACCTGCGCGACGCCCTCGACCGCACCATCGACTTCACCTCGCCCGAGGGCAAGTCCTACGCGCTCGGGCAGAACCTCGCCACGATCGTCGTCCGGCCACGCGGCTGGCACCTGCCCGAGAAGCACATCGTCGTGGACGGAACCCCGATGTCGGGAAGCCTCGTCGACTTCGGTCTCTACTTCTTCCACTGCGCCCAGCGCCAGATCGACTCGGGCAACGGCCCGTACTTCTATCTGCCCAAGATGGAGAGCCACCTCGAGGCGCGGCTCTGGAACGACGTGTTCATCCGCGCCCAGGAAGCCCTCGGCATCCCTGCGGGCACCATCCGCGCCACGGTCCTGATCGAGACCTACCCGGCCGCGTTCGAGATGGAAGAGATCCTCTACGAGCTGCGCGAGCACTCCTCTGGGCTCAACGCCGGTCGTTGGGACTACATCTTCAGCGTCATCAAGAAGTTCCGGACCCGCGGACGCGACTTCATGCTGCCGGACCGCGCCCAGGTCACGATGACGGTGCCCTTCATGCGCAGCTACTCCGAGCTGCTCGTGCGGTCCTGCCACAAGCGCGGCGCCCACGCCATCGGTGGCATGGCGGCCTTCATCCCCAGCAAGGACCCCGAGGTCAACGAGGCAGCCTTCGCCAAGGTCGAGGAGGACAAGACCCGCGAGGCAGGCGCCGGTTTCGACGGATCCTGGGTCGCCCACCCCGGCATGGTCGAAGTGTGCAAGGCGGCGTTCACCGCAGTGCTGGGAGAGCGTCCCCACCAGCTCGACAAGCTTCGCGAGGACGTCCACGTCACGGCCGAACAGCTGCTGGACGTCGCAGCCACGCCCGGCGACGTCACCGAGGTCGGGCTTCGCAACAACATCAGCGTCGGCATCCAGTACCTCGCGTCCTGGCTGCATGGACTAGGCGCGGTGGCCATCTTCAACCTCATGGAGGACGCGGCCACCGCGGAGATCTCACGTTCGCAGGTGTGGCAGTGGCTGCACAACGACATCGTGCTCGCCGACACCGCCGAGGTGGTGAGCCGCGAGCTGGTCGAGCGCATCGTCGACGAGGAGATCGCCAAGCTACCCGGGGAGCCCGGTGACTACGCGGAGGCGCGGGCCACGTTCGTCGACGTCGCCATTGCCGACGACTTCGCCGAGTTCCTCACGCTCCCGGCATACGAGCGGATGCCCTGACGGCATGGATGCGCGCGGGCTCGCCGACCAGCTACGTCCCCTCCTGGGTGACGACGCGATCATCACGGACCACCAGCGCCTGCGCACGTACGAGTGCGACGGACTGACGCACTACAAGGTGATTCCCGCGCTCGTGGTGCTGGTCGACACGACGGCCCACGTTGCCGCCGTCGTCCGGGCGTGCGCCGACGCCAAGGTGCCGTTCGTGGCGCGGGGCTCGGGCACCGGCCTGTCCGGCGGCGCCCTCCCGCACGCGGACGGCGTGCTGATCGTGATGTCCAGGATGCGAGAGATCCTCGAGATCGACCGGGCCAACCAGCGGGCCGTCGTCGAGCCCGGCGTGATCAACCTCCAGCTGACCCGGGCAGCGCAGCCGCAGGGCTACTACTACGCACCCGACCCGTCAAGCCAGCAGGTCTGCTCGATCGGTGGGAACGTCGCCGAGAACTCGGGCGGCGCGCATTGTCTGAAGTACGGTTTCACCACCAACCACGTCACCGGGCTCGAGCTGGTGACCCCCGGTGGTGAGGTCGTGCAGATCGGCGGCAAGGCCGTCGACGCACCGGGCTACGACCTGCTGGGCGCGCTCGTGGGATCGGAGGGGACCCTGGGTATCGCCACCAAGGTGACCGTCCGGCTGACCCGCACGCCCGAGGCGGTGCGCACCCTGCTTGCGGCCTTCTCACACACCGACCAGGCCGGCGCGGCCGTGTCCGCGATCATCGGGGCCGGGGTCATCCCGGCGGCGATCGAGATGATGGACGCGCTGGCGATCGAGGCAGCAGAGGCAGCCGTCCACTGCGGCTATCCGGACGGTGCGGGCGCAGTGCTGATCGTCGAGCTGGACGGTCCGGCCGCAGAGGTGGCCCACCAGTTCGACGAGGTGGAGGCGTTCTGCCGTGACAACGGTGCGTTCGAGATCCGCATCGCGGCCGATGAGGCCGAGCGGGCGTTGTTCTGGAAGGGGCGCAAGTCCGCCTTCGCCGCGGTCGGGCGGATCAGTCCCGACTACATCGTCCAGGACGGCGTCATCCCGCGGACCGCTCTGCCCGAGGTCCTGCGGCGCATCGCTGCGATCTCGGACGAGGCAGGCGTGCGTGTTGCCAACGTCTTCCACGCCGGCGACG
>DHJN01000116.1:0-4121 GCA_002404345.1 Actinobacteria bacterium UBA4719
CTCAGGACAATGCCGAGGCCCTGCCGTGGCAAGGGCGGCACTGCCGCACACCGTAGAGGCGATGTCCAAGTTCCAGCCCGCGTTGTGACGGTCCTGCATCAGGTTGAAGAGCACGCCACCGACGACACCAGCTGCGGCCAGCGTGGCACCAGCCTTGGTCTCGGCGTGCTTGATCCAATCGTTGACCAGGCTCAGCGCCTTCCAGGCGTGGTCCGGCTCACCTTTGACCTCGGCCACAACGACCGTTGGTCTGCCTGGTCCCCTCGGTAGTCTTCTCAAGTCCCCGCCCTCTCGCGGCGATGGTACTGCAAGCTGTCTCACGGTGTGTCTGCCGAATTGACCTCTATGAGATCAAGGCGCGCCTTCGGCGCGCTTGGCGGTCTGCGGGCGGCACTGGCGCGCCGTCCTCGACCATCGCTCTCGGCCGCTTCGTAACAATGGCCTTTTTAGGTGTCAGACTCCGGAAGGACGCTGAATGAACCATCAGGGTTCGTCACGAAGCGATCGTTCATGATGGCCACCCAATCCGCCACGGGCTCGGCCTGCAAACCACCTTGGTAGAACGGAAGCACGTTCTGCAAGGCCCAGAGAAGAGCGAAGACTCGGATACCTGCCCTCCCGAGTTCCGCATTAACGGACTCCGCGAATGAAATGTCCTTCGGGGTGCCTGGATCCATGTACCCAAGGCCCCTCTTGTCCAATTGCATCAAGCTCCAGTGACCGATCATATCGGTGCCATCCGGCGCAAATGCCGGAAGCCACATGTCATGCACTACCCGATTTCTGGCCTTGTTCGCGTCCTTCGCCGCCTGAAGCGCCGCCTGCGCCGCTGCCAACAGTTCGGGCGACGCCGCAGTTTTACTGATCATCACTCTGCAGTCGTCCACCAACCGGTCAGTGCTCGTGATGGAATTGGTCAGATATATCGCGCTGCTGGGCATACCGAGCATCCGGTGGATCTCGCGAAGATGCCGATCCAGCCGAATGTGTGCAAGGGCAATCCGGCCGATCTCCAAACACAGCCGGTCGTTAGGGTTTAGGTGGCTGATGGGATCATCGCCGCTCTTAGACATATCGGCAGACTATCCCCTCATTCGTCTGCGATGGACGGCACGACGCGCTGACCCAAGCGCTTGGGACGAGGAGAGGGGGTCGGCGCAGCCAACTCCGCACGCCCCCGTCGGCGGTCCATGACGTGGCGGAGGCCTCAGACGTCCAAGACGCTTCGCACGTAGTCGACCCTGCCCTGGATGGCCACCTGGAACGACTTGCCGGTGGCGGTTGCGAGCGGCTGAGCGTACGAGAACGTGCCATCAGGTTCTATCTGCGTTGTCAGGAACCAGCCGGCCTGGTAGATGTTGTCGCCGATGAAGCGCCGGAGCATCTCCTGATAACGCTGACTATAGGAAATGCCCAGGAATACAGGGTCGGTTGGGAACAGCGCCGTAATGTCACGCCCTAAAACCTCGGTCTCGGGCGACTCCTGTAGGACGAACACGTAAGCGAGCCACGGCGGAATGTCACCGTACGACGCATTGAATCTTTGGGCGGCCCACGTGTCCGTGGCGGTTCCAAGGGCTTCCTCGAACCTGTTGTTGATGTTCTTGCCGACGCTGCCCACCTGGGACTTGAACTCCAGCGCAGCTACCAAGGAACCTTTGTAAACGACGGCCATGTCCCACTTCTTACGAACACGGTAGTACCCCGGCAGATAGGGTTCCAAGACGATGCTGGACTCCGGCAAGCCTGCCCGAACAAAGAGGCCGCCCACCAAGTTCGTGATGTCCTTCATGTGACCGGCGGCCCGAGCTCCACCCCCGGCGAGTCCACCGTCGGCGAGTTTTGCGGCCTGAGTCGCGCGCGTTGTCCAGAAGGCGTTGACGACAGACTGAATCTGCTCATCCTGCAAGGGGGGCTCCTGCATCGAGGTCATATTGCGAGAGGTCGATCTTGTACGCGACAGCCGCCGCGACGGTAGCTGCGACGGCGTCCCGGTCACGGAATGCCGATCGAAGTGCCTCGCGAGTTGGTTCATCTAGCGATGCGGGATCTGGGACTCGAATTCGCTTGAGGTATTGCGACTGGAAGCGAAGCGTGTCACCGCGCATGCGCACGCCGTACGCCTCGATGAACGCCTGGGCTACCCGAGACAGCAGAAGGCCGCCAAGGACTTCCATGTCCCAGAAGTCGGAGACGACGTAGTAGAGGTTGTGATGCGGGTAGTGGCCGCCTGGTTCAAGGACAGGGTTGATCGTGGTGCGCATGTCCTGGATAAGGAGTTTCGGCTTCGCCAGGAGGTCTTGGTGCACCTTGTCAATCGTGCGGTGCCAGGCATGCGGAGCCTTTTTCGCGACGTAACGGCCACGCAGCTGGTCCCCGGTGGTGAGCAGGTACTTTTCCAGGCGCGGGAAGTCGGCCAGATCGACGAGCGATCCGTCCTTCGTCCACGGGTTGACGAGGTAGTGACCGGACCATTCGAAATGACCACTCGCGAGGTCTCGAACCATCGACAGCGGGACGAGCCGGTCGTCCTCGACAACCGTGGAATCTTTGACCACGTACACCTCGTCCGCACCCGTGGCCACGCCGATGCTGACCTTTGTCCCGGTGAATGGGTCATGCAGCGACGCGAATTGATCGTTCAGGTGCTCAATCAGAGCAAGGCGGCCCGGTGATCCTGATGGCCACATCTCGCCGCCAGGGAACCAGTGGGGCAGCCGGTGAGCAGCCACACCGGATGCTTTGAAGGCGAGCGAGGATTGGTCGGCGATCGACCAGGTCGCAAGCTTGGCGGCGCTGGCTGCTCCGAATTCGGAAGTGGTGTCTGCTACGACCGCCGGTCTTTGTTCACCACGCCGTAGGACGGTGATGGCGGGGTACGCGGATACCTTCGCCTCGAAAGCGTCTACATCGTGCATGGTCCAGACGGCTTCAACGGCGAACCCGCAGGTGACCATCTTCCGCAGAGCTGCACCGTATTGGTTGCGCATCCAGCGGTCGGCGCAGATGAACCCGATCTTGCCGTCGGGTTTCAGCATTCCGAGGGAGCGTTCGAAGAAGCCGACGTAAATATCGGCACGGCCCATCATTGTCGGCCACGCGCGCCGATATGCCGCAGAGATTTCGGCCGGCAGGTCCTCGATCCGGATATAGGGCGGGTTGCCAATGACGATGTCAGCTTTGACCGGTTCGCCGTCAAGAAGGAAGTCGGCCTGGCGCGCCCAGGTGTGCGCCAGTTTTGTTGCGGTTTCACTGGAGGCACCTGCTTCTTCGAGCATGTTGCTGCAGATGGCCTGGCAACGGCTCACATTCTGTGGCTGGAGGTCGTACGCCCGGATCGCGTCGCCCAGGTCCTCCAAGCTGCGTCCGTGGCGTTCAGCGCTGTCCAGCAGACGCTCCACCGCAGGTACAAGGAAAGCGCCCGAGCCAAATGACGGTTCGACCAGCCGAAGGGCACCCAAGTCCCTGTCGGGTTCGTAGCCGGTCAGATCCAGAAGTGTCTCGACCACCCAACGACGAGTGAACACTTCCCCATAGCTAGCCCACGCGTCCGTTTCGGATGCTTCCATGGTGGTCATACTCACTCCTGCACTGTACTTATGGGCCGCTTGAGCCGGTCGTTTATCCGCGGGTCGCCGGGCAGAATTTGTGATGACAGTAAGGCAGGGTCCTGACACCTCCAATGGCAAAAGCAGGCGAGCGCAACGGACGGCTGCGGGTGGGACCCGACCGCGCAGTCTGTCTTACAAGCGCTGGGGACGAGGGGGAGGGGGTCGGCGCTGCCACCTTCCGCCCGGCCCCCAGGCCCTCAGCTCTCACGGGGCAGGGGTCTAGGACCCGCACGGGTCCATAGGGAAGCAGGATCGGGAGTGCAGTCGTTCGCCTCTAGGGATGCTGGGCTACGACCAGCCTCGAGACTCCCACGTTCACGGTGACGCGCCAGGTGCGTTTTCGCCCGGCCGCCTCGTGCCCCCAACGTGCCCCCAACAACCGGCATTAGCGGCTCCTGGCAGTTAGTCTCGGTCATGGCCTACCAGGACCCCACTTTGACCCGGAACGTCGAAACCGCAGGCCAGAGGGTGTCTGGCCTGCGGTGGGAGTGGTGGCCAGGGGCGGGGTCG
>DHJN01000116.1:4306-26956 GCA_002404345.1 Actinobacteria bacterium UBA4719
ACCCCTCGCCGCTAGCGAGCAGCAGCTCGGATCCGTCGAGGACTAGGGAAGCATAGGGGAGAGTGCGCGGAATCTCCAAAGTGAAACCTGGTCGCCTCAGCCCGGGTTGGCCCAGGCCAGCAGCCGGTCCATCTCCCACGTGTTCACGATCCGGTTCAAGGGCACGCCGATCCGCTCTGCTCGGGCGCATCCGTAGATCTGGAAGTCCAGCTGCCCCGGCGCGTGGGCGTCACTGTCGATGGAGAACAGGCACCCTGCATCAAGTGCCAGGGCGACCAGCTCATCGGGCGGGTCGCAGCGCTCGGGGCGGGCATTGATCTCCACCGCGACCTCGTGGGCGGCGCAGGCCTCGAACACGGCGGCGGCGTCGAAGGAGCTCTGGTCCCGCGTGCCCCGTTCGCCCTCGACGAGGCGTCCGGTGCAGTGCCCGAGGACGTTCGTGTGCGGGTTCTGCACGGCGGCGATCATCCGGCGGGTCATGGGAGCCGCCGACATCGCCAGCTTCGAGTGGACCGATGCCACCCGCAGGTCCAGCGCAGAGAGCATCTCCGCACTCTGGTCCAGCGAGCCGTCGTCGAGGATGTCGACTTCGATGCCCTTCAGGAGGCGGAAGCCCCCGTTGCCCGAGCTGAGCCCGACGCCCGAGCTGAGCCCGAGGGCCGAGTTGATGCCGTCGATGACGCCCAGCTGCTTGGTGAGACGTTGTGACGACAGTCCGTTTGCGATCGTCAGTCTCGGCGAATGGTCGGTCAGCACCAGGTAGTCGTGCCCCAGCTCCATCGCCGTCACCACCATCTCCTGGATGGGGGAGCCGCCGTCGGACCAGTCCGAGTGCGTGTGCAGATCGCCGCGCAGCGCCGCCCGCACCTCGAGTCCGCCGGCCACCAGGGGCTCGGTTGCCCTGTCCTCCAACGAGGTCAGGTATGCCGGGATCTCCCCTTCCAGGGACTGCCGGATGACCGCATCGGTCGCGGGACCGATGCCGGGCAGCTCGGTGAGAGTTCCCGCGGCAGCTCGGGACCGCAGCTCGGTGGGGTCAGTCGCCAGGACGGTCGTTGCCGCCCCACGGAATGCCTTGACGCGATACGTGCCCGCGCGTGAACGTTCCAGCAGGTAGGCGATCCGGCGCAGCGCGTCATACGGCCCGAGCAGGGGGGCCACGGGTCAGAGCCCGAACTGCTTGCGCATGGCCCTGTCCCACACCCGGTCGCCGCCAAACCGCCGCAGGTTGATCATGACCTTGGCCGCCGAGGTGACCACATAGCGCGAGCGGGGTCGTGCTGAGTCGAGCGCCTTGACGATCACCGCGGCGACCGACTCGGGGTCGGTCGCGATGAAGTCGTTCGCATAGCTGCCGGTCGCGTTCTTCTCGTTCGCCGCCAACAGGTCCGCGTATGCCGTGTCCTCACCGTCTGCGCCGGTTCCCGCCTCCAGGCTCTCGTTCATCCGGCTCTCGAAGTTGCTGCGGACCATGCCTGGCTCCACGAGGATGACGTCGATGCCGAAGGGCTTGACCTCGACCCGCAGGGCGTCGCTGATGGCTTCCACGGCGTACTTCGTGGCGTGGTAGAAACCGCCGACCGGGAAGGTGATCCGTCCCCCCATCGAGCCGATGTTGACGATTCGCCCGGATCGCGACCGACGCATCGCGGGCAGGACCAGCTGGGTGAGCCGCGCGAGCCCGAACACGTTGGTCTCGAACATGTCCCGCACCCGCCCGAGGTCAGACTCCTCGATCGGTCCGTACTCGCCATACCCGGCGTTGTTGATCAGGGTGCCGACCTGTCCATGCTCCGCCTCGACGGTCTTGACTGCCGCGATCATCGACTCCTCGGAGGTCACGTCCAGAGCGAGCGGGTGACAACCCAGCGCCTCGAGATCGGCGAGCGTCTCGATCTGGCGGGCCGTCGCATAGACGGTGTGCCCGGCGCGGACGAGGGCCGCAGCCGTGGCGGCGCCGATGCCTGATGAGCAGCCGCTGATGAGGACGGGATCGTGGCGGGTCATGCCCTCATTCTCGCTCACCGGGCCTGAGCCGGCATGAGAAACGAGTCCGGATCCTGACACGATTCATTAGTAGGTGTTTGGATATGTCAAACTTGACGTTATGACTGCGAATGCCGGGCGCGCGACCGGGACCACCGCCAAGACCAGGGGTGGGTCCGGGACCAAGGGTGGCCAGGGTCAGTGGGCCCTGGGTGAGCTTGAGCCGCTCAACGCCAACGAGAAGTATAAGTTCGAGGACGACGCGCTCAACGTGCGGGCACGGGTCGAGCAGATCTACGCCAAGGAGGGCTTCGACTCCATCACGTCCGACGACCTGCACGGTCGTCTTCGCTGGTGGGGGCTCTACACCCAGCGCAAGCAGGGCATCGACGGGGGCAAGACCGCCACGCTCGAGCCGCACGAGCTCGAGGACAGGTACTTCATGCTGCGTGTCCGCATCGACGGCGGCGCGCTCACCACCGAGCAGCTTCGCGTCATCGGCCAGATCTCCCGCGACTTCGCCCGCGACAGCGCTGACATCACCGACCGGCAGAACATCCAGCTGCACTGGGTGGAGATCGAGAATGCGCCCGAGATCTGGTCTCGGCTGGAGGCGGTCGGGTTGCAGACCACGGAGGCCTGCGGAGACTGCCCCCGCGTCGTGCTGGGCTCTCCGGTCGCCGGCATCTCCAAGGACGAGCTGATCGACCCGACCTGGGCCATCGAGGAGATCAAGCGCCGCTTCATCGGCAACCCCGACTTCTCCAACCTGCCCCGCAAGTACAAGACAGCAATGACCGGCATGCTCACCAATGACGTCGTGCACGAGATCAACGACATCTCGTTCGTCGGCGTGGAGCACCCCGAGCTTGGCCCGGGCTTCGACCTGTGGGTCGGCGGCGGGCTGTCCACCAACCCCCGCCTGGCCGAGCGCCTCGGCGTCTTCGTCGCCGAGCATGACGTGCCAGACGTCTGGGCCGGGGTGACGGGGCTGTTCAGGGACTACGGCTACCGCCGGATGCGGCACAAGGCCCGGATGAAGTTCCTGCTGGCCGACTGGGGCGTCGAGAAGTTCAGGCAGGTCCTGGAGCAGGAGTACCTCAAGCGTGCCCTGCCCGACGGTCCGGCCCCGCAGCCCTCGGCCGACCTGGGCGACCATGTCGGGGTCCACGAGCAGAAGGACGGCAGGTTCTACATCGGGGCAGCCCCGATGGTCGGTCGTGTGTCCGGCACCACGCTGCTCGAGGTGGCTGACGTCGTCGAGGCGCACGGCTCTTCGCGGGTCCGGCTCACGCCTCATCAGAAGCTCTTGGTGCTGGACATCGAGAAGTCGCAGGTGGAACCGCTGGTCGAGGCGCTGAGTAGCGTTGGCCTGCAGGCCCGCCCGTCCCTCTTCCGCCGTCACACCATGGCCTGCACCGGTATCGAGTACTGCAAGCTCGCGATCGTCGAGACCAAGGGCGTCGCTGCCAAGACCGTTGCCATCCTTGAGGATCGGCTCTCGGAGATCATCGAGCAGATCGATGTCCCGCTGACGATCAATGTCAACGGCTGTCCCAACTCGTGCTGTCGGGTCCAGGTCGCCGACATCGGCCTCAAGGGTCAGCTGGTCGCTGACGACCAGGGCAACCAGGTCGGCGGCTTCCAGGTGCACCTCGGCGGCACCCTGGGTCTGGAGTCCGGCTTCGGCCGCAAGGTACGCGGCCTCAAGACCACCGTGGACGAGCTGCCCGTGTACGTCGAGCGGGTGGTTCGCAACTTCGTTGCCGACCGAGAGCCGGGCGAGCGTTTCGCGACGTGGGCCCTACGTGCGCAAGAGGAGCTGCTGGTATGAGGACTGCCCCCGACAATGTCTCAGTTGATGTCACCCATGTTCGCGATCTGCCTGCGGCAGAACGGGACTCGGCCCTTGCCGAAGTCTCGGCTGCGCTGGAGGGTAAGTCCGCCGAGGAGATCGCCGCCTGGGCGGCCAGCGCGTTCGGCACGGATGTCATCGTCGCGGCATCGATGCAGGACCTGATCCTCCCGCATCTTTTCGCCCAGCTGATCCCCGGTGTCGACGTCCTCTTCCTGCAGACCGGCTACCACTTCGCCGAGACGTTGCAGACCCGTGATGTGGCCGCACGTGACCTGCCGATCACCGTGGTCGAGGCGCTTCCTCGCCAGAGCGTGGCCGAGCAGGACGCGGAGTACGGCGAGAAGCTGTACGAACGCGACCCGAACCTGTGCTGCTTCCTGCGCAAGGTCGACCCGCTCGCGAGGTCGCTGGACGGCCGGGCCGCCTGGGTCACCGGTGTGCGCCGGATCGAGGCGCCGACCCGGGCCAACACGCCCATCGTCTCCTGGGACGACAAGCACGATCTGGTCAAGATCAACCCGCTGGTGGCCTGGTCCGACGAGGATGTCGAGGCCTATCAGGTCGAGCATGACCTGCCGCGCAACCCCCTTGTCGCACAGGGCTATCCGTCGATCGGTTGCGCTCCCTGCACTCGCAAGGTCGCCCCTGGCGAAGACCCCCGGGCCGGACGCTGGTCCGGCAACGACAAGACCGAATGCGGGATCCACTCATGACAACCACCGAGACCGTCGAGAAGGCCGAGGCTGCCGAGCAAGCTGAGAGCCGGCTGACCCTGGACTACCTGGACACCCTCGAGTCCGAGTCCATCCACATCTTCCGTGAGGTCGCTGCGGAGTTCGAACGACCGGTGCTGATGTTCTCCGGCGGCAAGGACTCCGTGGTCATGCTGCACCTGGCGGCGAAGGCGTTCTGGCCCGGGCCCGTCCCGTTCCCTCTGCTGCACGTGGACACCGGCCACAACTTTCCCGAGGTGCTGGCCTACCGCGACCGTGCCGTCGCCGAGAAGGGCGTGCGCCTCGAGGTCGCCAAGGTGCAGGACTACATCGATGATGGTCGGCTGTTCGATCGCACCGACGGCACCCGCAACCCCTTGCAGACCCAGCCGTTGCTCGACGCCATCGCAGAGCACAGGTTCGACGCGGTCTTCGGCGGCGGACGTCGCGACGAGGAGAAGGCCCGTGCCAAGGAGCGCATCTTCAGCCTGCGCGACGAGTTCGGTGCCTGGGACCCACGCAACCAGCGCCCCGAGCTGTGGAATCTCTACAACGGCAGGCACCGCCCGGGTGAGCACGTCCGGGTGTTCCCGGTGTCCAACTGGACCGAGCTCGACATCTGGCGCTACATCGCCCGGGAGGGCATCGACCTGCCCGAGCTCTACTACGCCCATCAGCGTGAGGTCTTCGAACGCGAGGGGATGCTGCTGGCGGTGGGCCCTGTGTCGCAGCCTCGCGCCACTGAAACCGTTGTCACCAAACAGGTTCGCTATCGGACGGTCGGTGACATGTCCTGCACCGGTGCCGTTGAGTCCGATGCGGTGACCGTCGAGGACGTGGTCGTCGAGGTTGCTGCCACCCGCCTGACCGAACGGGGCGCGACCCGCGCGGACGACCGGATCTCCGAAGCGGCGATGGAAGACCGCAAGAAGGAGGGGTACTTCTAATGCCAACCACCCACCAACCCACACTTCTGCGGCTCGCGACGGCGGGCTCGGTCGACGACGGCAAGTCCACCCTTGTCGGGCGTCTGCTGCACGACTCCAAGTCGGTCCTGGCGGATCAGCTCGATGCGGTCGAGCGCGTCTCGCGCGACCGCGGTCTGGCCCACGCCGACCTTGCACTGCTGACTGACGGTCTGCGCGCCGAACGCGAGCAGGGCATCACCATCGACGTGGCCTACCGCTACTTCGCCACGGCCGACCGTTCGTTCATCCTGGCGGACTGCCCGGGACACGTGCAGTACACGCGCAACACGGTCACCGGAGCATCGACGGCTGACGCGGTGGTGTTGCTGGTGGACGCACGCAAGGGCGTCCTGGAGCAGACCCGGCGCCACCTGGCGGTTGCCGCGCTGCTCCGCGTCCCGCACGTGGTGGTCGCCGTCAACAAGATCGACCTCGTCAACTTCGACGAAGGCGTCTACAGGAAGGTTGCTGCGGACCTGGCCTCGGTGGCGAGCGACCTCGGACTGCCAGACCTGCGCACCGTCCCGGTGTCGGCCCTCGAGGGCGACAACGTCGTGGACCACTCGTCGCGCACCGACTGGTATGCCGGGCCCAGCCTGCTTGAGATCCTCGAAGACCTTCCAGTCGCTGACGACCCGAGCCACGAGGAGTTCCGCTTCCCCGTCCAGCTCACCCTGCGACCGCAGGAGGCCGCGCGCGATGCGGCCCACCGTGAATACCGCGGGTATGCCGGTCAGATCGCCTCCGGAGTCGTCCGGGTGGGTGACGAGGTGGTGGTCCTTCCCAGCGGACGCCGAACCACCATCGCCGGCATCGACACCGCCGACGGCGAGCTGGCCGAGGCCTTTGCCCCACGCTCGGTGTCGCTGCGCCTCACCGATGACATCGACGTGGCTCGTGGGGATCTCATTGCGGCCGCGTCCTCGGCTCCGGAGCCGACGCGGGATCTGGTCGCCACCGTCTGCTGGCTCTCGGATGTGCCGTTGAGCAGGCACACCCGGGTGCTGCTCAAGCACACCACCCGAACGACCCGGGCGATCATCAGTGCTGTCGACGGGGTCCTGGACCTCGATACCGTGCAGATCGTGCCGGCCGAGGACCTGGGGCTCAACGACATCGGGCGTCTGCGGATCCGCACCGCCGAGCCGATCGCGGCCGAGCCGTATGCCCGGCACCGTCGCACTGGTGCGTTCCTGCTGATCGACGGGCAGAGCGGGCAGACTCTCGCTGCCGGCATGGTCGGAGATCCGCTGGCCGGTGAGGGTGACCACGCCGACGAGTGGGACATCTAAGGAGCGGATCCCAGTGACGATCCCAGTGACGACAACCGCATCGTCCGCGGTCCTCCTGCTCAGCCACGGCAGTCGTGACCCGCGAGCCGAGTACGTTGTCGGCGAGCTGGTTTCGGCTGTTGCAGCCGGCACCGGTCTCACGGTGCGCGCCGCTCACCTGGACTTCACCGCGCCCACTCCGGCGGTCGCGTTGCAACAGCTGGCGGCCGACGGCTTCACCTGCGTGCGCGTCGTGCCGTTGCTGTTCACGCCGGGCTACCACCTGACCCACGACGTTCCGTTCGCCGTCGCAGCCAGCGGTGTCACCGGGCGGATGGACGTCAGCGTGGCACCGCCTCTGCTCTCCGCCGGGAGTCGCGGGCGCGACCTGCTGCTCACAGCCCTGGCCGACCGCCTGGTCCAGGCGGGGGCCGACGCGCAGGTCGACGCGCTGGTTCTGGCATCGGCAGGGTCGAGCTCGCAGTCGGCACGTTTGTGCATCGGGAGCCTGGCCCATGACCTCGAGCGCTCCCACGGCATACCTGTGATGTCGGCCTTCGCCGCCAAAGCCTGCGTGGGAACCCCCTCGGTGACGCAGGCTCTGGAAGCGTTGTCCGACAAGGGGATTGCGAGACCGGCGGTCGCTTCGCTCTTCGTGGCGCCGGGGCGGCTGACCGACTCGGTGGCCGCCGCATGTACGGACCTGCCGGTGGCGGATCCGTTGGGGGTGAGCCCGGCGTTCGTCCAGCTGCTCGTCGCGCAGGCACAGGTCCTGTCCACAACCACGTAGCCCGGCCGCGTGCCGACCGGAGTGCGGTCCTTGGTCTGCCACTGTGCGGGGGTCAGCGGCCGGCCCGTGTTGGCGAGGGCCCGGAGGACCTCTATCGCGCTGGCCCGGGTCAGGGAGCCGCTAGCTCGGGGTCAGCCTGAACGTCGGATGGTCGGGGTCCCCGGGGAGCCTCTTCCAGTAGCCGTTCACCTCACGCCCAGCCTTCTTGCGGTATGCCTTGAGGATGTCGGCGCGGTCATCCGCGGGCACCTCCGTGGCGGCGTACGTCTCGAAGTTGCCCTTCTGGCCCAGTCGGACGATGCCGGCCGCGCGCACGTTCTTGACCCAGTCGGACTCACCTCTGGTCGACACGACGTAGAGCGACCCGTCGAGCTCCAGCGGAATCACCGGAACCCGTTGCGGGTCAACGGCGTTGCGCCGGGGAACCTCAAGAGTGTGGACATCCCACAGCGTGCTGTGCATCGCCAGTTTGTTGAAGAACCGGGTCTCGATCGGCGGCGGCTTCAGATAGGCCATGTTGACATCCTCCACCACCGGGGACTGTTTCGGTACCAGTTTCGTGGACGGGCCCCGCTCCTCCACAGGGATGACCTGCGCTTTGCCGAGTGTCGGGCCCAGGCAGCCGGCGAGGCCTGACATCGGCGCGTAGCTGTCACGTAGCTGAACCCGGTGCGAAGGTCACCTCATGAGAGCGCGCAGCCTGTTTGTCGCCGGTGTCGCTGGAATACTGACGTTCGGTGTCCCTCTGCCTGCCACGGCGGCGCCGGGCGATACAACCGCCACCGTCACCGTGACGGGCGGCGCCTTGTCGATCAATGTGCCAGCGGCCGCCGGCAGTCTCGGGACGAGGGCCAACACCGTGGGCGGCGGGACGATCAGCGGCTCGCTGGGCCAGGTGCAGGTGAACGACGCGCGCAGCGCCGCCGCGGGTTCTGGCTGGGTCGCGAGCGTCATCTCCACCGCCTTCACCCCGCCGGCGGGACCGACGATTGCCGCCAGCGCGGTCGGCTACACAGCCGGGCCGATCACAAAGGTGGGCACCGCGACCTACGCGGCCGATGATCCGGGCAACCTGTCGGGCGTAGTGCCCGCGGTCACAGGACCGGGATCACCGGGGACAACTCCGCAACATGGAACCCGACGATCAACGTGGCCGTCTCCGGCGGCACGCTTGCCGGAGTGTATTCCGCAACGATCACCCACTCAGTTTTGTAGGTTCGTCCAGTCGTGACGGTCCGTCCTGGCCGCGGGGTAAGAACGCAATGCGTCGTCCGGCCCAATTTATTCGTCTTGGTTGTCTTGGCCTTGACCGCCAGGCCATGCGTTGCCGCGCCCGCCGGCGGGTCCACCGCGACGCCCAGCCCGGCCCCTCGAACCGCACACGCTGGCAGCCTCGGGCTGCGGCTCGTCGACGCCCCGGTTGCCGCACGCGACGATCCTCGAGCGCGTGTCTACATCGTGGATCACCTCGCCCCAGGAACGGTCATCCGCCGCCGGGTCGCGGTCTCCAACACCACGGGCTCAACCGCGCACATCCTCCTGTATCCCGCTGCAGCCACTATCGCGAAAGGCTCATTCCTGGGCGCCGCAGGACACGCCCCCAACGACCTGTCCACCTGGACATCCGTGAGCCCAAGTGCGCCCGACGTCCCAGCCGGCGGAACGGTGACCGCAACCGTGACGATCGGCGTCCCGCGCGACGCTGCCCCCGGCGAGCAGTACGGCGTGGTCTGGGCCGAAGTACGCTCCACTCCCATCGCCGGTGGCGGCGTCGTTCAAGTCAGCCGCGTTGGTATCCGCCTCTACCTCTCCGTGGGACGCACGGATCACCCTGAGCAGCGGACTGCTCGAACGCAGCGCACGGGCAACCATCACCTTCCCGGCTGCCGGGGCAGCGCCCTCGGTGATCACCTCGTCCACCCGACCCGGATGGCTGTACCTCGCCATAGCCGGCCTCGTCGTCCTGCTCCTGGTCATCCTTGGCCTGCTCGCTGTACTCAGACGACGTTGGCGTCGGCCGCCCAGGGACGACCTCATGCAGGACGAAGAGAACGATGATCCGACCGACGATTCCGATGGCCACGATCAAACAGTCCCATGGGAGGCCAGCGCGCACGACATACCCAAACTCCGTGACGGAAGCGGGCGCGACGGTGCTACGAAGCGGGTCGTGAGCTAGCTAGGGCGGTGGAGGACAGCCCGCCAGCGCCGCCCTCAGGCCGCCTGGAGCGGCTCAATCTCGTGGGTGTCAATGTCTCGTGGGTGTCAATGTCATGTGTCACTGGGACCGCTGCTGTATGACGAGGATCTCAGCCCGCCGCCCGGGGCTTTCGCGCGAACCAATTGCGTCTTCGGGGCTGGCCGGGCTTGACATTGACCCTGCGTCAGCCTTGCAGGATTGGCTCATGAAGAAGCGAGTGAGACCTTGGCCCCTGCTGGCTACCAGAAGGGCTGGTCGCCCACACGACAGCGGAGCTGGTGGCGCGAACGACAAGCCGGTCGGGCCGGGGTCGAGGTGACCCTCTTCTCGTCGCCCGCACTGACTGCGGCCGGACTCCGCAAAGCGTTCGGCCCATTGGTTGTGCTGGACGACATCGACCTTGAGGTTCCAGCCGGAACGGTATTCTCCCTGCTCGGGCCCAACGGCGCCGGCAAGACGACGACAGTGCAGATTCTGTCCACTCTCATCCCGGCCGACGCCGGGCAGGTCTACGTCGCCGGCCACGACCTACGCCGGGAGCCGGACCTGATCCGCGCCGCAATCGGTGTCACCGGTCAGTTCTCGGCGGTCGATAACCTCCTGACCGGCCAGGAGAACCTGATCTTGATGGCGGACCTGCACCACCTCGATCGACGCGTTGGCCGACGCCGCGCAGCCGAGCTGCTCGACCAGTTCGACCTGGTTGACGCAGCCAAGAAGACTGTCGCGACCTACTCAGGCGGGATGCGTCGGCGGCTCGACCTAGCGATGACCCTGGTCGGCGATCCGGGCATCATCTTCCTTGACGAGCCGACCACCGGCCTCGACCCTCGCAGCCGCCGCAGCATGTGGCAGATCATCCGCGACCTCGTCGCCGGCGGGGTCACGATCTTCCTGACCACCCAGCACCTGGAGGAGGCCGACAAGGTAGCCGACCGGATCGCGGTTCTCGACCAGGGGAAGCTAGTCGCCGAAGGCACTGCCGACCAGCTGAAGGCATTGATCCCTGGCGCTCACGTCCGACTGCAGTTCGCCGACGCGAGTGGACTCGAATCGGCCGCCCGTACCCTCGGCGCGGTATCTCGGCACGACGACGGACTCGTGCTGCAGGTGCCGAACGACGGCAGCGTCCGGTCGCTGAAGGCCCTGCTCGATCGGCTCGCCGACGACTCGATCGAGGTCGACGGACTCTCGGTCCACACCCCTGATCTGGATGACGTCTTCCTTGCCGTCACCGGCCACTCCAGGAACGAGGAAGTGAGGATCGGATGAGCACACTTTCCTATGCCGCGAAGGATTCGGCCACGATGCTGCGGCGCAACCTCCGGCACGCACTGCGCTACCCCTCCATGACGGTCTCTGTCGTGGGGATGCCGATCATCATGCTGCTGCTCTTCGTCGACGTCTTCGGTGGCGCGATGAGCTCCAGCCTCGCCGGCGCGTCGAACAACGCCACCACATACATCGACGCGGCGTACATCAACGCGGGCTACATCAACTACGTCGTCCCCGGGATCCTCGTGATGACCGTGGGCTCGGGGTCGATGCCGACGGCGGTGGCCGTCTGTACCGACATGACCGAAGGCATCGTGGCCCGATTCCGCACCATGGCGATATCTCGTGCGTCGATACTTACCGGGCACGTCGTCGGGAGCATGATCCAGACGATGGTCAGCGTAGGTCTTGTCGTCGGTGTCAGCCTGCTGATGGGCTTTCGGCCCACTGCCGATCCCGTCAGGTGGATCGTGGCGATCACCGTGCTGGCACTGCTCGCCCTCGCGCTTACCTGGCTTGCGGTCGCACTCGGCCTGGTGACCAAAACTCCCGAGGCAGCCAGCAATGTGGTGCTGCCTCTGTTCCTCCTGCCATTCATCAGCAGTGCGTTCGTCCCCTTGGCCACGATGCCCAGGGGGGTCCGCTGGTTCGCTCAGTACCAGCCCTTCACGCCGATCATCGACACGCTGAGGGGCCTGCTGATGGGTGCACCGATCGGCAAGAGCGCCGTCATCGCAGTCGCCTGGTGTGTGTGCATCGCATTGGCCGGGTACCTCTGGGCGCGGACAGTGTTCAACCGCGGCCCGGCGCATTGAGCCCTACCCCATGAATGCACACTCGATGAATGCACATTCGATGAATATGGTGGGTGCTTCCCGCACCCGGTCAGGTAAGCCAGCCAAAGGAGGTCGACGGTGCTCACCATAGGCCAGCTCGCGGCCTACGCCGGGGTAACCGTGCGCGCCATACGGCACTACCACCAGCGTGGACTGCTAGCCGAACCAGCTCGCGACAGCTCGGGATACCGGAGCTACGAAGCCGACGCAGTCGTCGACCTGATTCGGATCAAGACGCTCTCCGGGGCCGGCGTACCTCTGGCGCGGGTCGAGGAGCTGCTCAACGCCGAACCCGAGCAGTTCTCCGAAGCCATCGCCCAGATCGATGAAGCGTTGACAGCAAAGATCCGCGACCTCACGGATCACCGGCGCAGTCTCGCCGAGCTCAACGGCGGCGAGAGCCTCTTCCTGCCGGCCGAGTTCGTCGACTATCTCGACCAGCTCCGAGCCTTCGGAGTCAGCCCGCGCACGATACGGCTCGAACGTGACGGCTGGATCCTGCTCGTCGCGGGCGCACCGCGCCAAGCCACGGAACTGCTCAGACAGAAGAGCGCGGACCTGCAGAACACGGAGCTCCGAGCGCTCTACCTCGCCTACGACCGGTCATTCGACTGGGACCCGACCGATCCGCGGCTGGAAGAGCTCGCCAACACCGTGGTGTCCTTCGTCGAACACCGCCCAGAGAAGACGAGTGCGGTCCAGGCGACCCCGAAGTCCGAACAGGACGAAACGGCCATCGCAGTCGCCCTCCTGTCCTCAGACATCGGCAACTCCTCGCCCTCGTGGGACCGTTTGACCGAATTGTGCAGGTACAAACTGGAGGCCGGACATTCGTAACGGACAGTGATGCCCAGCTTTGCGAGATGTTCAGACCACCTGTGACGCCCCAACGGCGGAAGGAGGACCGGACGCATCGGGGCCACGGATCCATGTCCGCAGGACGATCCCCAACAGAGACGCCATCGCACGATCCGCGGCAGATGGGTGCTCTGCTCGTGCGGTCGCAGACGTCACAGGGAGCGTTCCCGGCCAGCACGCAGCACCGGGTCTACCAGTACGGCTGGTTGCGGGACGGCTCTTGGTGCGCCTACGCGCTGGACCGAGTTAGCCGGGCCTCCGCCGCCGCGGCCTGGCATCGGTGGATCCGGCAAATTACCTGCGGTGGTCCCGTGAATGCTGTGTCAGCGGCGAGTGGAATGGCCGCGTCGAACGCCGAGTATCTAGGGCGGACTGTCCGATCAGTCTCAGCCTTCGGCGCCGATCTTTGCCTCGATCTTTGAGAGTCGTTCAGAGACCGATCTCACCCACGGGTCGTTCGGCGCATGGCCTTCGCTCGGGTTGAGCACATTGAGGATCATCGAGCGGGCGAGGGTCGATGCGCCTACACCGGCCAGCTCGGCCTGGGCAGTGAGTTGCTCGTACTCCTTGGCGTTCAGCCGGACGGACAAGACCTTGGAGCGGTCACGACCCGGCTGGCCGATCTTCGCGTCGCTGCTCGGCGTCGCATCTTTGTTCTGTTCCGCGTGCTCCGCGTCTTCGCGAAGCAGCTTCTTTAGGTCACTCATCTCGGTCCTCCTGCCGGTAGGGCCTCTGGTCACTGCTGTTCGCCACCCATCCGCTCACGCCGTGGAGCCGGCCGTTGCTCCACCTGATTAGTGTGTGACAATGTCATACAAGAGTCAGCATTGCGATGCGCCGCAGGCGTGATATCCTTTGATATCTAGGAGGACGATATGCCTTCAGTGGAAGGCGGCACGGTTTCTTCAGTGCCATGTGGCACGGTCGGACAGGCAGGCGGTCGGGCACTTGGGGGTTGGGTCGTTCTCGTATCGGGATCCCGCTACGGAACGACGAAAGCCATGTCTGTGCCAGGTCGGCGCAGCCTCCGAGCGTGCCTGTAGGCCGTTGAACTTCGGTGGCGGTCCACATGATCGTCAGGCGGCGATCACGTTGTGTTGGCTGACGTCAGGAGCTCGTGAGGATGACGAGTTGCTGGGTCGCTCGGGTCATCGCGACATAGCGGTCGACCGCTCCTTCGATGCCCTTGCCGAACGCCTCTGGGTCGATGAGGACGACCAGGTCGAACTCGAGCCCCTTCGACAGCTCCGGGGTCAGCGACCGGACGCGGGACGTCGCCCGGAACGTGCCAGCTTCAATGCCACCAGTGCCGATGACGCAGGCGATCCCGTCGGCATGCGCGTCGAGCCAGCTGTCGAGGATCGAGTCCAGATCCGAGACAGAACCATGGATGACGGGGATGTCGCTGCTGCGGATGGAGGTCGGCACGTTGGCGTTCGGGAGCACGGCCCGGATGATCGGCTCGGCTTCTGCCATGACCTCTTCCGGCGTCCGGTAGTTGATGTTCAGGGAGGCCAGGTTGATCCGGTCGAGCCCGATCCGCTCGAGCCGCTCCTGCCACGACTCGGTGAACCCGTGCCGGGCCTGGGCGCGGTCCCCGACGATGGTGAAGCTGCGGGAGGGGCAGCGCTGCAGCAGCATCTGCCACTCGGCGTCGGTCAGCTCCTGGGCCTCGTCGACGACGACGTGGGCGAACGGCCCGACGAGCAGGTCGGGGTCGGTGCGGCGCACGGCGGCCTCGTCGACGAGGTTCTCCCGGAGGTCCGGGTGACGCAGCATCGTCACCACGCCCTCGAAGTCGTCGTCGGCGGCGATGAGGTCGTCGATGACCGCGGCCATCTGCTCGCGCTCGACCTCGAGGGCGGCGTGCTCACGCCGCTGACGGCGGGTCGCCTCCGGGTCGCCGAGCCGGTGCCGTGCCGCGTCGAGGAAGGGCAGGTCGGACACCGTCCACGCCTGGGCATCCGAGCGCTGCAGGGCCCGGACCTCGTCCGGCTGGAGCCAGGGAGCGCACAGCCGCAGGTACGCGGGCACCGACCAGAGGTCCCCCACGAGGTCCGCTGCATCAATGAGCGGCCACGCGCGCTCCAAGGTCGTCCGCAGATCCTCGTCGCGCCGGAGGGACCGGCGGAGCAGGTCCTCGGGAACCTCCTCGTCGTCGTGCTTGTCGAGGATGATCGTCAGCAGCTCGTCCCAGATCACCTCGCGGGCCTCGTTGTGCGGTGTCCCGGGGTCCGGGGCGTCGAACGCGACGGCCCAGTCGTCGGCATCGATCCAGACCTCGGACCACGGGGCCGTCACCTCCATCCCCGCGGTGGGCGGGTCCTCGTAGAACCGCACGGCCGCGTCGATCGCCGACACGAGCCGCGCCGACGACTTCAGCCGCGCCACGTCCGGGTCGTCCTGCGGCGGCGCGGTGGCGCACTCCGGCACGAGGTCGCGCAGGGTGCAGGTCTGCACGCCCTCCTCCCCGAGGCTCGGGAGGACGTCGGCGACGTAGGCTAGGTACGGCTGGTGCGGACCGACGAACAGCACGCCGCCCCGGCGGTGACCGAGGCGAGGGTCGGAGTACAGGAGGTAGGCGGCGCGGTGCAGAGCGACGACGGTCTTGCCCGTGCCCGGACCGCCGTCGACGACGAGAGCGCCGCGGGATCCCGCGCGGATGATGGCGTCCTGGTCGGCCGCGATGGTGGCGAGCACGTCTCGCATCCGGGGCGACCGGCTGCTGCCTAGGCTGGCGATGAAGGCGGACTGGTCGTCGAGCGCGGCTTGGTGCCCTTCAAACCCGTCCGAGGTGAACACCTCGTCCCAGTAGTCGCTGATCCGTCCGCGGGTCCAGCGATACCTGCGACGGCTTGCCAGACCCATCGGGTTGGCGTGGGTCGCTCCGAAGAACGGCTCAGCCGCGGGGGAGCGCCAGTCGAGCAGCAGCCGACGACCCGCGCTGTCCGTGAGGCCAAGTCGTCCGATGTATACGGGATCGGGGTTGTCTGCGCTGACGATGTGTCCGAGGCACAGGTCCAAACCGAAGCGACGCAGGGCGCGCAGGCGAGCGGTCAGCCGGTGGATCTCCATGTCCCTGTCCATCGCCTCCTGGCCAATGCCGCCAGGCGCCCTGCGCTCGGCATCGAGGCGGTCGGACAGGTCGGCGATCGACTGCTCGAGGCTCTCCGCGATGGCCGCGAAGTGCCGCTCGTCGCCGGCGATCAGCGTCGGGTCGGCCTTGCGGGTGAGGTGGTCGGGAAGGTCAAACGCGCTGGTAGTCACAGGGTTCACGTCATCAGCTCCGGTCTGAGGTTCGCCACCTTAGATCCAAATTTTGGGCCCACGAGCGCGGCTGGACTCTGCTATGAATGAGAAAAGAGGGAGTCGCTTGCAACCATTGCGCGCATCAAGGTGTCTGAGCCGGCGTGACGAACCTGGTGGGCATTTCTGGCCTTCGTCGTCGTGCCCGCGCGGTTCGACGTCCCCGCGCGACCCATACGTCGACAACAACACACGCATTTCGCAACTCCCATTTCCGTAGGTTCTGGCCTCGGCCAGCGATTCTGCGGCACGACCCGGGTCTTGCCGCAAGCCCCCCAGTGCGCTATATGTTGAGAGTGAGAGGGAGTGGGTACTCTCTTTTCCCTTTATCGCGCGCTGGACGCTGCGACGGCTTGCAGACGAGGTCGGCGGATCTGCATCATGAACGACGTCGTGCGCTAACCGCCCACCATCGGCATTGACTCCAGATTCCGCTTGAGGCTTGCCCAGATGGCGGCCTCCTGACGTTTGCCCATTGGGCCGATGATCGGGGTGAGGAACTTGAGCGCGCCTCTGGGCTGGATGTCCCACGACCAGCGCATCCGTGTGCCACCGACGTCAGGCTCGAACGTCAGAAAACCGCGGATCTCAGCCGAGGACATGCTCGTCGTGTTCGCGAGCCGCGTTGGACGCTCGTAGTCCGTGGTTTCCAGGAGCATGTCCAGCGGCTGGCCCATCGACTTGATGGTCGCCCGGAACTGCGTACCCTTGCCGATCGCTCCTTCGGTGAGTTTCTCGGCACTCAGGATGCGGGGTTTGTACTTCGGCTCGTTCCGTTCGTCGGCGACGAAGTCGAACACCTCACTGATCGGTCGACCGATGACGATCTCACCTTGAATGCTAGCCATCATCTCCTCGCCTCCCAGGCTATGAACTCAAGGATTCTCGTGTCTTGCTCGTGGCACGTTCGGTACGTGTAGTCCGCCGACCGGAACGGTCCTCAATCATCAGCGCCCTCCGTCCCGTGCATGCGGGGGTATCGTCGGCCCGGGCCCGGGCGGTGCGCCCGGTGTGTGTGGTGCGTAGGTGAAAAGCCGCTTCGACACGGGGCCCACAGGTAGTCACGTGCGTGCAGCACGAGCGCGCTGGACAGTCCGACTCCAGCCAGGTGGCGAGCCTTGGGGGAACGGTCTTCGATGGCACGTTGGACCACCCGGGCGACAGCGTCCGGGCCGGCCCGCTTCTTGCCCATGGAGGTTGAGAGGTGACGATGCGCCCGCCGCCCTGCCGGCGCAGGACAGGGGCGACCGCGCGAACCATCCGCAAGACTGCGAACACGTTCACGTCGAACATCGCCCTGACCGCGGCGTCCGGAACCTCCTCGATCGCCCCACGCACGGCGTACCCGGCGTTGTTGACCAGGACGTCGATACGACCGTGCCGCTGCAGGGTCGTATCGACGGCGGCTTGCACGGATCTGGAGTCGGTGACATCCAGAGCCTGCTTGGTGGCGGCGGCAACACCGTCGAGGGACTCCACTGCTCGGGCGGTGGCCACCACCGTGTACCCAGCGGCCGTCAGGTGCCCGGCGACGGCTCGTCCGATGCCGCTCGAGCAGCCGGTGACCAGGACGACCGGCGACATATCACTGCACCTTCTTCCACATGGGCCGGCGCTGGCGGGCAAGCCGTCAGTAAACGCTGGTGATGATCTGCGGCCGCAGCCAGCATGCCCTTGAATCAGCGCGCCGTGCGGATGACCACGGGGGTCGTGCGCGACGCCCGGTGGCGGATCGTGGCCATCGCCCACAGCGCGACCACCGCCCCGGTCAACGTCGCCAGCGCCGCAGTGCTGCCACCGGAAATCGCGACGATTCCCGCCACGAGCGTGACGCCACCCAGGACTGAGGCGAGCACGACGTAAAGCAGCGGCGGACGCGGTCTGCCGCCGACGCCGTACACGTCCTGCATGTGCGACTTGGCCGTATAGCACCCCCCGACTCCCAGCCCGAAGATAGCGACGGCCGGCGCGCGGGGCCCAGACAGTCCCGCGACCGCGGTGCCACCTTGAGACAGCAGGTAGAGCACGACCGCGGCACCGACGAAAACGGTCGCCAACCCGTCCTTCAAAGTGAGGCGCATGGTGGCCTCCTTCCGTTACCCGCCCATCCGATCACGACTTTGGGCGGCCATTTGCATCTTCTCGCCCGCACGAGTGTCCGGCAAAGTGACAAAGGTCCTGCCCTTCGCGTGCCCGAGTGACTGGTCAGACCAGCCCGCCTTTCCACGCTTGGTCGCGAAGCCACCAACGCCCCAGCTGGAGTAGCCGCACAGCCCCCGGGCGGCTACCCTCGACTGACTTCACTGCTCGCACATGTCCACTGCCTCGTCCGAGCCGGTAGAGGTTCCAGCCGACGGCGCCCATCCAGATCGGCAGGAGCACCCCATAGATGCCGTAGAAGCCCTCGATACCATCCTCAGCGCCTCGGCGGAGATGCCGAGGACACCGGTGGCGACGCCAAGGTAGGCCACGGCCTTGGGGAAGACGCCCTTCAGCATCACGATGGAGACGATCAGCAGACCGACGGTTGTCAGCGGGCCCACGACCACCGTGGTGCGATTCTGGGCGATCAGGGTCTCGGCGGCCGTCGCAAAGGCGGCGCGTCGGGCGGGATCGGCAGTGGCCATGAACTGGTCACTCAGATAAACCAGCGCTGGAGGTCCGGTGGTCGTGGTCGGGATGCCCAAGGTGAGCGCCCAGGCGCTGCCCCCGACCACCGCACCAACGCCGCGAGGCTCTTGTCCAGGTGTTTGAGGGCCGGATAGAGGGCCAAGTAGGTGACCATGGCGAAAAGGGCGGGATCCAGCAAGTTGCTGTTCGACGATGTAGAGCGTCTGGTGCGCGGCAATGTAGCTCAGCGTGGCCGTCCCACCCGCCGTCGGCGCGCGTGCCGGTTGCTGAACCTGACCGACGTACCCCGGGCCCTGGCGAACCGAGACACCCGCGGCGGGATCAAGGTCATCGCCGACGCCGACACCGGCAAAGTGCTCGGTGTCCACGCCCTGGCCGAAGGCGCCGGGGAGATGATGCTGGCCGCCACCTACGCCATCAAGGCCGGGTCCACCGTCGACCAGCTCGCCGACACCTGGGCGCCCTACCTGACCATGGCCGAAGGCATCCGTCTCGCAGCGGGCCTGTTCCGCAACGAGCTACCCACCTCCTGCTGTGCCTAACACCCCGCGACGGCCACCAGGGCACACGGCCGGCTGGGCCGTGGCCGGCCTGGCCGCGGCCGCGGTGTGTTGCGCCGGCATCCCGCTATTCGTCGCCTCCGGGGCCGGAGTGGTCCTGGCCACTGTCGGCGCGACGCTTTGCAAGCCGCAAGTACTGCTCCCCGGCCTGGCCTTCCTGGTGACCTCGGTCGCAGTAGTCCTCGTCCGCCGACACCAGTGAAGCGCCCAACCCCGCCGCCTACGTGGGCGGTGTTAAACGGGGTGTCTACGGGCTGGCGTGATCGGTGCGGTGGCTGTGAACGGGTTTAGCGGATGATCATCGTTTGCCATCGGTTTGCGGGACAACAGGTCGAAAGGCAAGGCGCCCTCCTAGTAGCCGATGACGTGAGATGAGCCGGACAGTCCGACCGGATGCTTTGTGCTGCTATGGCCCGACCGAAGAGACCTTGTATGAAGCCGGCCGCTGTTGTAGACCTTCTGCATGGGCGTGGTCGGTCAGATGGGTTCGTTTCGCCGCGTGTTTCCTACCGCCCGCCGCAACCGAATGGACCTGCTGCGATGGTTGGGCCGCCGGCCGCAGCTGCTCACGGCGGTCGCCGTGCACGAGGTGGCGCTGGTGACGAGCGCGCGGGTCGACGCTCGGCTCAAGGCGCTCGCGCAGATTAAGGCGGCCGCGTTGGTCAACTGCGAGTTCTGTCTCGATATCGGCTCAGCGTTTAGCCGAGCTGAAGGCTTGACCGAGTCGCAGCTGCGGTCACTGCCGTCATTTCGCGAGAGCGAGGAGTTCAGCGAAACCGAGAAGCTGGTCTTGGAATTGGCCGAGGCGATGACCCGGACGCCAACCCATGTCAGCGAAGACCTCCGTCAAGCCCTGCTGGATCAGTTCTCCCAGGCGCAGCTGGCGGAGCTCGCCGCCGCGATCGCGTGGGAGAACCACCGGGGGCGGCTCAACCAAGCCCTGGGTATCCGACCCGCAGGGTTCTCAGAAGGCGCCTTTTGCGCTGTTCCCGAGCAATGAGACCTGTCATTCGAGGAACGGGCTTCGCACGCTGCGCCGCGCGCAGCGGCCCGTCTCACTGGGATCCCGTCACCGGTCGGGGATCGGCCACCGGAACGGCTCCGCTACAAGGCACGTGGCCACGTCACCATGCACGCGGCAACAGGTGAGGCGCCGATGACACCGCGCGAAATGCGGCTACTGATCGGGCGTTCGGCGCCACCCATGCCACGGTTGGCAGCGTGGACTCAGACAGGTGGTTCGTGTGACGTTCGCAGCCCCCTGGTTGTGGTGGGCTCGAGAGCACGAGGCTGCGGACACCACCACCAGGGCCAGGACGGCGTGAACGCTGCCCCATCCCTGGAGTGGGACGGATGACCCCCTGCGGCAGCAATCGGTTCACGGACGCAGCAGCACCTTGGTGGCGCGGCGCTGGTCCATAGCCGCATACGCGTCGGCGACGTGGTCCAGGGGCAGCGTGAGGTCGAAGACCTTGCCGGGCTCGATGGTTCCATCCCACACACGCTTGAGCAGGTCGGGGAGATAGGCGCGGACTGGCGCAGGACCGCCGCGCAGGCCGACGTTCTTCCAGAACATGTGCTCCTGCGGCAGCTCCGTGACATGCGGGACGCCGACCCAGCCGACCATCCCCCCGGCTCGGGCCGAGCGCAGTGCCTGGGCCACCGAATCCTCGGTCCCGACGCACTCGAGGACCGCGTCCGCGCCGACCCCACCGGTCATCTCCATGACCTGTTCGACGCCCTCGTCGCGGGCCTTCACGTCTGGGAATCATTCAACGGACTTGTTTTATATCACGTCCTGCGAGTAATAAGTTCAACAACATGCTTGAAGATCAGGTGTTAGATCGCACCTATGCAGCCCTTGCCGATCCGACGCGCCGAGCACTGCTGATCGCCCTTCGCAACGGCGAGTCCCGCATCACCGACCTCGCCAGCCCACTACCGATGACCTTCGCCGGTGTCTCCAGACACATCGGAGTCCTCGAGTCCGCAGGACTCGTGCAAAGAACGGTCCGAGGGAGGAACCACTGGCTGTCCTTGCGACCTGCTGCGCTTGATCCAGCGCAGCAATGGATCGCGGAGCAAACCATCCTTTGGAGCAGCCGGGCGATGCCCTTGGCGCTCGGCTGGAACGCAAGCGTTCAGGCCCATGAGCACCCCCGGGGTGGTAAGCGCCATCGTCGAACGACTGCTTCCGGCCACACCCGATGAGGTCTACGACGAATGGATCGATCCGGACGCGCTACTGGAATGGATGTGCCCAAGGCCAGCGCGATGCCTGAAGGTCGAGGCCGAACCGCGGCTCGGCGGAAGACTGCGGATCGACATTGAAGACGCAGGTGTCCATTTCTACGTGCACGGCACCTACACCGATCTGGACCGACCCAGTCGGGTTGGGTTCACCTGGAGTTGTTCAACGTGGCCAGACCCAACGCTGACAAGCCAGGTCCTCGTAACCTTGGTGCCCTACGGCCTCGGCCAGACGCTGATGACGATCTCGCACTCGGCACTCACACCCGACCTTCTCGAGCAGCATCTGTACGGATGGAAACTGATCGCGGGCCAACTCCAAGCCGCCCTCCAACATCTCGGGCGTAGTCCAACTGGCAAGCCAACTTCTTAAACACCAGCCAGGCTGTGTCCGTCGGCGTGCGTAAGCGGGTCACGTGCCCTTCGAGAGCTCCTACGGTCCCGGGCGAAGCCGCGTCCCCACCAGCCGATAAGGCATCGCCGGGAGCACCGGATCACCGCTCGCTATCTAGTCGCACCGCAGCACGATCCATCTGTGACGCTTCGGACGGGGCCACCTTGCGGTCGATCGGGGTGTCGACCCGTGCACTGGCGAAGGTACGCGGGTGGCTCTCCGTCGTTGGGCTCAGGGTGCTCGAACCGCCCCGGCCGGCCCGTCACTGTGTCGGCTTGGTGGCTAGCATCTTGTTGGACGGGTCGAGCGCGCCGAGTATGCGGCCCATAATGCGATCAAGATCGACCACGTCGTCGGGAGTCAGTGGGTCGATCACGTTCTGACGTACCGTTGCTACGTGGCCCGGAGCGGTGTCGACGACCTTCGCCCATCCGTTAGGGGTGAGGGCCGCGTTGGTGGCCCGCCGGTCGTCGGCACAAAGCTCGCGACGGACGAAGTCTCTCGTCTCTAGGCGCGACACGACATGGGACAGGCGCGCGAGAGTTGAGTTGGTCAGAGAGGCCAAAGCGGTCATCCGCAACGTGCGCTCAGGGGCTTCGGACAGCATCGCCATCGTGAAGTACTCGAAATGGCTGAGGTCGGCATCGCGCCGCAACTGCGATTCCAAGGCGCCCGGCAGGAGTTCCACGACCGCGATGACTTTCTTCCACGCGCTCAGTTGGTCGGCGGTGAGCCAACGATCGTCAGTCATGAA
>DHJN01000106.1:0-556 GCA_002404345.1 Actinobacteria bacterium UBA4719
GACTGTGCGCGGACCGGTCCGTTTCTCGAGCTCTCAGGCCGAGGTGCGCGAGTTCACCCCCGCAATCGCCGGGGAGCACACCGTGCAGGTCCTGGCTGAAGGCGGCCTCACGGAGGCGGAGATCTCAGATCTTCTCGCCAGCGGGGCCGTCTTCGTCCCAGACCAAGAAGGGGACCGAGAACGTTCGTAGTGCCGGGCAAGACGCCAAAAGTGTCGGTCATGACCAGGAGACAGGTGCAGTGATGAGCTCAGAGCTGGGAACAGAAGAAGATCAGGTGGTGGAGCAACCCGTGCTCTTCGAGCAGGTGGGCGCGGTTGGCTTGCTGACCCTGAACCGACCACAGGCGTTGAACGCGATGAATGTCGAGATGCTGGAGTCGCTCCTCGCGTTTCAGGGCAAGGTCAAGGGGGATCGCAGCATTCGGGTGGTGGTGCTCCGGGCGTGTGGCGAGAAGGCATTCTGCGTCGGTGCTGACCTGAAGGGCCGCGCAAAGGACTACGACTCCGGGTCCACCGAGGATCAGCTCGGGTTCCTGGTGCGCAAGGTGTTCCGGGG
>DHJN01000106.1:708-3811 GCA_002404345.1 Actinobacteria bacterium UBA4719
TTGACTGAGCAGACCCTGGCACTGGCTGTGGAGATCGCGCAGCGAGCGCCCCTCTCGCTCGGACGGATCAAGGCCGCTGTGGACAAGGCGCTCGACACGGACCTGGACACCGGGCTCGCCTTCGAGGCGGACTGCCATGCGGTACTGCGAGCCAGCGAGGACCGCATGGAAGGGGTCAAGGCGTTCGTCGAGAAGCGCGCGCCCGAGTTCAAGGGATGTTGAGCGACCGAGGTCAAGGAATGTTGAGGGAGGAAGCGACATGCAGGTAAGAGATCGCGTTGCCGTAGTCACCGGTTCCGGTCAGGGAATCGGCGCAGGTATCGCCCGACGGCTGGCGCTGGCAGGGGCGAAGGTCGTCCTGAACGACATCGCTCCGGACAAGATCGAGCAGGTTGGCAAAGAGCTCGATGCGGAGGGCGCGGTCGCGTTCCCCGTGGTCGCGGACGTGAGCGCCAAGGAGGGTGCCGAGTCACTGATCGCGCAGGCCGCCGAGCGTTTCGGGCGGGTTGACATCCTCGTGAACAACGTGGGGATCGCCCGGGACAAGTGGATCAGCAAGATGACCGATGAGGACTGGGACTCGGTCATGACGGTCAACCTGAAGTCGCAGTTCCTCACCTGCAGGGCAGTGGTGCCCCATATGCGCGAGCAGAGCCACGGCAGGATCGTCAACATCTCCTCACGGGCCTGGCTCGGAGGCGCCGGCCAGGTCAACTACTCGGCGTCCAAGGGCGGGGTCGTGAGCCTCACCCGGACCCTGGCCCTGGAGCTCGCGAAGTTCGGGATCACCGTGAACTGTGTCGCACCGGCGCTCGTGGACACGCCACTGTTCCAGGCACTGGGCGACGAGACCAAGGATCGACTGGCCGCCACCGTGCCGATGGGCAGGGTGGGGACGCCGGCGGACATCGCTGAGGCCGTGTCGTTCTTCGCTTCGGACGAAGCCTCATACATCACCGGTCAGCTCATCTACGTCTGCGGCGGACGATCCATCGGCTCGTACTAGCCGATGTGTCCCAGCCCGACCCAGATGACCTCGTGATGAACGAACACCTGCATGACCTCTTGAGAGACTGGTGGCCGAGATGGGTATGACCCTTGCTGAGAAGATCCTTGCCCGCGCGTCGGGCAAGGACCGTGTGGTCGCCGGAGAGTTTGTCGTCGCCACAGTGGACCTGGCGATGACCCACGACATCTTCGCTGCCCAGGTCTTCGACCACCTCGTGGACGCCGGGATCACCCAGGTGTTCGACCAGGAGCACACCGTGGTGGTGATGGACCACCTGGTCCCTCCCTCCACCACAGCGGCTGCTGAGCAGCACAAGAGAATCCGCGAGCACGTCGCCGGTTTCGGGATCGAGAACTTCTACGAGGCCGGCAGCGGTATCTGCCACCAGCTGCTACCCGAGCGAGGGCACGTCTGGCCCGGAATGCTGGTGGTGGGGACCGACTCTCACACGACGACACACGGAGCCCTGGGCGCGGCGAGCACGGGGATCGGCACGTCCGAGATGTCCTACGCGCTGGCGACCGGCACTCTCTGGTTCCGGGTCCCTGAGACGATCCGATTCGATCTGGAGGGATCGCTCGACGAGCACGTGTCGTGGAAGGACGTTGTCCTGTGGATCGCCGGACGGTTCGGGTCGGATGTTGCCCAGTACCGCTCGATCGAGTTCGCCGGTCCGTCCGCATCACAGGTCAGCGTCTCCAGCCGGCTCACCATCTGCAACATGGCGGTCGAGATGGGCGCGAAGTTCGGCATGTTCGCTCCAGACCAGGTCACCGCCGACTACCTCGCAAACCTGCAGGACTCCGGGGTGGTGCAGGGGTGGCAGCAGCGATATGACGAGCATCGGGTCGAGGCAGATGCCGACGCGACATACCTGGAGGTACACACGGTCCCGCTTGGCGAGATCGGGCCCCAGGTGGCTCTCCCCCACGAGGTGGACCATGTGGTGCCGGTGGGTGAGGCGATCGGCACCGTGATCCAACAGGCGTTCATCGGCTCGTGCACCAACGGAAGGCTCGAAGACCTGGCGGCTGCGGCGGCCGTCCTCAAGGGCCGGCAGGTACACCCGAGGGTGCGGCTCATCGTGGCCCCGGCCTCGCGCTGGGTCTACCAGGAGGCACTGCGTCAGGGGATCATCCAGATTCTGGCCGATGCCGGAGCCTCGGTGCTTCCTGCTGGCTGTGGTCCGTGCTTTGGGGGCCACGGCGGGCTGCTGGCTTCCGGGGAACGTTGCATCGGGACGCACAACCGCAACTTCATCGGCCGCATGGGCAGCGCCGCGGCAGAGATCTTCCTGGCCTCACCCGAGACGGTGGCAGCCTCTGCGGTGGCCGGTCACATCGCAGATCCCCGAGAGCTCGCCGGGGAGAGTACGCCACCGGCAGCGCCACAGCGCGGAACGAGAGAGGAAGACATTGTCCACGCAACCAGCCATCAAAGGTAAGACCTGGTGCTTCGGCGACGGGATCAGCACTGATCTGCTCTCACCAGGGCAGTATGCGGTTGACTCCCTCGAGGTACGCAAGATGCACACGCTCGAGTCCGTCAACCCGAGCTTTGCCGCCGAGGTGGAGACCGGTGACGTGGTCGTTGCCGGGCGCGATTTCGGGTGCGGTTCGAGCCGGGAGACCGCGCCGGAGAACCTGAAGGAGCTCGGAGTGGCCTGCGTGGTCGCGGACTCCTTCGCACGGCTGTTCCTGCGTAACGCGGTCGCCATCGGTCTGCCGGTACTGCCGTGCCCAGGAGCCTCGAGCGCGTTCTCGCCAGGGTGCGACATCGAGGTCGACCTCGCGACCGGCGAGGTACGCAACATCGACGCAGGGACCGTCCTGCACGGCGAGCCCCTGCCGGAGTCGATGCGGCGGATCCTCAGCGCGGGAGGAATGCTCGCAATCCTGAAGTCAGATCGCCTCGAAACGCTCGAATCGCTCAGGCAGGAGGATGATGGGTGAGAGAGCGGGTGAAAGACATGAGTCAGAGGCAAGAGTCTCGTAGTACGACCGGCGGCTCTGCACGTCTGCGGGCGATCCACGCCGAGCCGGAAGAGCCCAGCTATCTGGTCTCGGTCCTCTCTCACACTGCTGACGGGATGGT
>DHJN01000106.1:3976-5055 GCA_002404345.1 Actinobacteria bacterium UBA4719
GCCCAGGACGTTATCGGGAGGCCGTGCAACGAAGTCCTGCGCTTCGAGGATCGTTGTGCCAACGCAGTGTGCGATGCCGAGTGCTCTCTTCATGGGGTGCCGAGCGGCGAGGGCAGCTGGGTCGTGCCCACCCGCGAGGTGCTTGCCCGCACACAGATGGGTCGGCGGTTGTGGCTGAGCCTCACCACGGTTCTTGTTCCCCCGGCGGCGGACGAGCCCTGTAGCCGTATCCACCTCATGAGGCAGGCCGGAGTCACCCCCGAGCTCGAAGAGGCGCTCATCGAGCGCCTGACCCAGCCGAAGCGAGGCGAGGTGGACGCATCGGTGATCGACCAGCTCACCCTTCGGGAGAGGGAGGTCCTCCGCCTGCTCGCCGAGGGCCTCGGCACCCAGGAGATCGCGGATCAACTGTTCGTGTCCTCGACGACCGCACGCAACCACGTCCAACACATCTTGAACAAGCTTGGCGTCCACAGCCGCCTGGAGGCGGTCGCACTCGCCTTGAGCAACCACATCTGAGGGATGCGCCGCTCACGCGACCGAGATCGGCCAGAACGGATTCATCCCTCCCAGGTGGAGCGCCTCACGAACGCATAACCCTCGGCGAGACGGCGTGCCGTGCGAGCGTAAGCGGCCCGCTCCACCACCAGTTCGCCCGCTGTGCTCCGCACGCGCGCCCAGATCGGCATGGTCCCGCTCGGATGGCCAATGGTGAGGGTATCCCCGTCGCCAGGCGCTGTGACCTCCGCGACGACGGTGCCCGGGATGCGGGCGGCGACCGCGGTACAAACCCCTGCGGTGCCTGGGTAAGCCTTGTGCATCGCCAACGGTATTCCTCCGACGACCCGAGCCAGCAAGGACATCTCTTCGGAGCCCACGACCTGCCCGCTCCCGTACGCGGTATAGGACGCCGGAGCAGCGACCGCCACAGGGATCGGCACGAGCCCACCGGTGGAGATCCCGAGCTTGCGTGCGGCGGCATACTGGATCGCCGTCACCGCGGCGATCTGATCCCCGGTAAGGGTGGTGGAGTCCTCCAGGCCTGTCATCCCAGCGGCCTTGGCAGGGAAGAAGACGCA
>DHJN01000106.1:5192-6804 GCA_002404345.1 Actinobacteria bacterium UBA4719
TCCATGTGGAAGTCGCCCGCTACGGCGGCAAGTCCACCGACCACCGGGACCTCAGCCAGGAGGATTCGCTGGGTGTTGGTGTTGTACATCCGAACGTGGGCCTGGTCGTCTGCCGGCTCGACGAGCCCTTCGTCGACCGCATAGGCACCGACGCCCGCAGAGATGTTGCCGCAGTTGATGTCGTAGCTGACACGCGACTCGGTGATGCTCACCTGGCCGAAGGTGTAGTCGAGATCAGCGTCGGTGGTGGCGGCCCCGATGATCGCGAGCTTGCTCGTCAACAGGTCAGCACCCCCGAGCCCGTCGATCTGACGGGCATCGGGACTGCCGAACAGCTCCAGGATCACCCGGTCCCGCCGCACCGGGTCCGCGGGCAGCTCATGGCGCCTCAGGAAGAGCGCCTTGCTCGTGCCACCTCGGATGAGAACGAAGCGAATCCTCATCTGCTCGCTCAGGTGCGTCATCGAGTCAGCGCACCAAGATCTGCACGGTGCATGCTGCGCCCTCAACTCCGGCAGCCTTGCCACCGCGGCAGTGGGCAACGCCGATACTCGGGGAGTCGATCTGGCGGGGCCCGGCCTCGCCACGCAGCTGGCGCACGACTTCGACGACCTGAGCGGCACCGGTGGCGCCCAGGGGATGGCCCTTGCCGAGCAGTCCCCCGCTGGGGTTGATGGGAAGTCGTCCGTTGATATTTGCCTCTCCGCGTCCGACGGCGAGCAGGTACGTACCTTGTTCGAAGAGCCCGAGCCCCTCGACCCGCAAGGCCTCCGCGATGCTGAAGCAGTCGTGCACCTCGGCAAAGTCAACGTCCTCGGGCCCGATCCCGGCGACCTCATAAGCGGCGTTGGCTGTGGCGCGGGTGAGCGGCTCGAATGTCATCGAAGAGGGCTCAGACTCGACCGTGCCGGAACGGAGGGAGGAGGCAGCAAGGCGTACGGCCCGGCTCATTCCGAGCTGGCGAGCCTTTTCGCCGGACATGAGGATCACAGCCGCGGCGCCGTCGCTCACCGGGGAACACTCCATGAGGTTCAGCGGTTCGGCGATGGGGCGCGAGGCGAGGACCTCCTCCAAGCTCACGATCTTGTGGTACATGGCAACAGGGTTCACCGCCGCGTTGGCCTTGTTCTTCACGGAAACCATTGCCAGCTGGGCATGGGTCAGTCCGAAGTCCGTGAGATAGCGCCTGGCCCTCATGGCGTAGACCCCTGGCATCGTGAGTCCGACGGCTCCCTCGATGTCGCCCTCCTCGGGTGCGAGCGCACCCTTGAACTTCGAGCTGAGGTGTTCGAGGCCGACTGCGAGGACGACATCATGCTCGCCGGCTCTGATGGCCAGCGATGCTTCACGGATGGCGGTGGCTCCGCTTGAGCAGACGTTCTCGACGTTGGTGACCGGGATCCCGGAGATACCAATGTGCCCCGTCACCCGCTGCCCGGCGTTCATTCCCTGGTAGACATGGCCGAAGTACGCCCCGTCGATCGAGCGAGGGTCGATACCGGCATCCTTGATCGCAGCCAGTGACGCCTCAGCTCCGAGATCGAAGGCATCCCGATCCGGATACTTGCCGAAACGAGTCATCCCGACTCCGACTGCGTATACCTCTGTCATG
>DHJN01000106.1:6907-7339 GCA_002404345.1 Actinobacteria bacterium UBA4719
CGTACGTTGTCGTCCAGGTCGACGTAGCCGAGGATGTATGGCGTCTCGAACTGCGGCAGTGACTGATGGATCACGGTGTAGGTGTACAGGGAGCCCGAGCTACAGAGTGGGACTCGTTCCAGGTCTCCGCAGAGGCAGCGAGAACAGACGCTCCGCGCGGGAAAGTAGAACGCGCCGCACTCAGGACAGCGACCGCCGACGAGGTGCCCCTTCCCGTCAGGGCCAACCTCCAGGGTCCCCGGCACGAAGGGCGGCACTCCTGCCAACGAGGTCTCGGCACTCGTAGTTGTCATCATCAGTCCTTGTCCGGTGCCCCTGTGTGAAGCCACCTCGAGCGAATGTCTCCCACCGGCGCGCCAGAGGACGCGCCGCTGCCTGTTGTCACTCCTCAAACCGGCGAGGCGACCGCGCTCGCTTGCGGTCCGCATTCAC
>DHJN01000129.1:0-656 GCA_002404345.1 Actinobacteria bacterium UBA4719
CCCCAGGCCACCTTCCGCTTGAAGTGGCGTTCGGCCTCCCGGGCGATCTTGACCCGCTCCTCGCGGGTCTCCTCCCGAAACCGGTCGATGCGCGCGGAACGGGCTGCCGAGCGCCCGTCGGCCGCCGTGCCCTTCGCCAGCTCGACGTCCGGGAGGCTGCCCAGCACGAGCACCTCATCGCCGTCCGCGCTCACGTCGGGAGGTCCGACAAACCACGTTTTGGGCAGACGACCCACGAACCAGGAGCCTAAATCCTCAGCCATCGATTACATCATTACCTCCCGGCACGCCGAACGCAACATCGACCCGTCGCCCCAGGGCTAGGCGGCGACCTCCTGCGGCTTTGGGCCCAGCAGCGTCAGGGCGTTCACGACGACCTCGGTCTTGTAGTGCTTCAGGCCGGCGGTGTCGGTCCAGGTGCGGGTCCTCAGGCGGCCGTCGGCGGACAGCAGGCGGCCTTTTCGCAGGAACTCGCCAAGGACTTCTGCGGTCTTGCCGAAGACCACGAGGTTGTGGAACTCCGTCTCCTCTTTACCGTTGCCGTCCTCATCCTTTCCCGCATAGGTGTTGGTGGCCAGCCGCAGGTTCGCTACATACACACCTTTCGGTGTCGCCTTGACCTCCGGGTCCGCCGCCAAGTGGCCGATCAATATCAC
>DHJN01000129.1:783-1583 GCA_002404345.1 Actinobacteria bacterium UBA4719
GCAGCGCCTAGCCAGCCTGTTAAGAGGCAAGCCACGTGACGGGATCGACGGCCCGGCCGTCGACCTGAACCTCGAAATGGAGGTGGGGACCAGTCGTCAGGCCGGTCGATCCAATCCGGCCGATCACCTGGCCGGTCGTGACCGGTTGCGTACCCACCACCAACGCGACGGCGAGATGGCAGTAGAGCTCGCGAACGTGGTTGTCCGAAGTCACAACCACGTAAAGGCCGGCGCCTTGCGCGTCGAATCCGACGCTGGCCGTTCCCGCTGAGGCAGCGTGGACGGGAGTGCCCGCGCGCGCCGCCAGGTCGACCCCTGTATGCACGTGGTGACTCGGACAGTAAGGATCGAAAGGTTCGAGGACCAGGTTGGAGCAGCCGAATGGCTGAGTCATCACGGCGCCGGGAACTATCGAGGTGAGGGTGAGCTTCTCGTTGCTCGAGACCCTCGAGGCGCCGACCATCCAGATCAACGCGACGGCGAGGCAGACTCCGCCCACCCGCAACCAGCCCATCAGGCAGCCCGCGCGACGACGTGCTGCAGCCCGTGCAGCCCAGTGGTGAACGCAGATTCGAGCTTGTGTGCCGTCTTCTCAGCCCCACCGAGCGCGCCTGGCACCTTGAACACGATCAGCAATGAAGCCAGCGCGAACAGGTGGTGCACCGGTGTGTGGCCGCCGTTCTCCAGCGCGAATCCGATAGCCAGCACGAACAGCTGAGCGGGCTGCATCAACAGGTTCGTCACGAACAGAGACGCCCAGTGCTTGGCGAGGTAATGCGTGTCGGGCAATGTGAACAGCA
>DHJN01000129.1:1671-2632 GCA_002404345.1 Actinobacteria bacterium UBA4719
CCCGCCACCAGCGCACCAGTCGTGATGAACTGCCACACCCCGTGCGTCTGGTCGAGGCGGTAGTTGTCCCACCAGGCGTTCCAGTCCGGGATCGTGCCGAAGCTCTGGATCGCGTCACATGCGGCGTTGTTGGCCTGTACCGCAAGCTGGAATAGGGGCAGCGCGAAGTTGATCAGAATCGTCCCCATCAACAGCCGCGGAAGCATGATCCGCACCGTGTACTGGCTGCGAACGCCGTGCCCCCACATGAGCTTGTAGCAGGCGACAACTACGACGAGGACCAGAGCTGAGTCCGCCACGACCTGGACCGCAGGCTCGAAACGGTGAATCGTCACATTGGAGATGAAGTCCTTTCCGGTTTCGAAGTCTGTGGTGCGCAAGATGAAGCCGAACCAGACCTTGAGCAGCAGACCGAGGCTGTCTTCAAGTAGGGATGCGACAACTTTTTCGGGGTGGGCTAAGGGCCAGAGCAGGCCTTCGATGCGGGTTAGCGCCTGGAGGACCGACTGGATCCAATCCATGGGGTCAGTGGGTTGACGGTGGGACCGAGCTGGTGAGGATGCTCACCAACGCGCCCGCCACCTCGACGCCGATGGTGCCGACGACGATGCGCTGGATCCATTGCTTTGCCTCCAGCGCCGCCTTTGCCTCCACCGATGTGATCTTCCAGAGAAACGCAAAGATGAAAGCCAGGGCGCCGATCGAACCAACCAGCGCCTGGCCGATGTGAATCCAGTTGTTGATGAGATTGGTGATCGCACTGAGGTCGGGGTCGCCGGTGAGAAAAACCATTCGCGCCTCCAGATCTTTTTGACGGAGGCTAAGGATCCCGGGCGCGAATGTGAACCCAGCCGGTTAAGGCGCGCAGTAACGCGGAGGGGCAGGGTCCGTTTCAACGGGCATGAAGTGGGCGGGCGCGGCGCTGATCGCGTTCGTTTGTGCCTGTGGAACCCCGGCCAGC
>DHJN01000129.1:2706-3563 GCA_002404345.1 Actinobacteria bacterium UBA4719
CGTCGGCGTCGACATCCCCGGCCGCCGTCAGCTCCCCCAGCCCGACTCCCACCTCAAGCCCAACGCCCATACCTGCCGTAAAGCTTGGATTCTCCTGCCGGCTCCCAATCACGCTCGGCGCCGGTCCAGGACCGCAAGGCTCATTCATCGACTTTCCATCAGGACGTGTCACCAACGACCCAAGGTCACCAAAGCCGGATTCACTCGTTCGCCCCGGACGAGAGCTCCATGGCTACTACGCAGCCCTCTATTTCGATCGCGCTTACAAGCGTTGGCTGCCAGTGGGACGAGAGGCAGTTTCGCCGGATGGCGCCCACTACGCGTATACGGACCGGCCGATCCTCGCTCAACCAGACCCACTGGCTCGCGCCACCCTGCACGTGGTCGCAGTCAAAACTGGAGTTGACGTGACCTTCGACGGCGGGGACTGGTCGAACCCTTATGCCGTCCTCGATTACGCGGCCGAAGGCATCTACCTGATTACGGACACAGGCTCGTACTTCGGACTATGGCTGATGGACCCCATCACGGGCGGCGTGACGCGGGTTGCCGACCTGCCAAACGTCCAGGGCCGCGCAGACAGGAACCATATTTGGGTTGGCTCAGTCAACCCCAGTGATCCAAACCCGATCGCCGATGTCGCCCCCGACCAGCTCGACCGGGTCAGCCTGGTCGACGGCAGTCGAGTTACGTGGTTCTACCGGCCCGGCAACTCGGTGCACTTTGTCGGCCAGGACGTGGCGGGCCACCCGATCATCCTCGCCGGACCAGTGAACGGCGCCGGGTACCTGCTCGCGCTCGGGCCCGGGATCAATCGGTCGATCTTTGTATTCGGCGACAAGCGGCCGGCCCTCTCA
>DHJN01000153.1:0-875 GCA_002404345.1 Actinobacteria bacterium UBA4719
GCAGACAGCACCGGGTAGTCGGTATAGCCCTTCGCCCCGCCGCTGTAGAACGTCTCCATGTCGGGCTCGTTGAGCTCGGCACCCCTGCGAAGGCGATCGACGAGGTCGGGATTGGCCAGGAAGCCGCGGCCGATGCAGAACAGGTCGGTGGCGCCGGTGTCGACGGCCTCCTGCGCGGCGGCGAGGTCAGAGGGCCCCGTGAAGCCGGTGTTGAAGATGACCGTGCCGTTCCACTGCTTGCGCAGCTGGTCGTGGAAGTCGGTGTCCGGTCCCTCAAGGACGTGCAGGTAGAGCAGGCCCAGCGGGTTCAGCCCGTCGAGCAGCGCGGCGTAGGTCTGCTCGGTCTCGATCTCGGTGATGTCGTTGAAAGTGCCGCCCGGCGAGATCCGGATTCCGACCTTGTCGCCGCCGATGGCCCGGGCAACGGCGGTCGCAACCTCGACTACGAATCGGGCCCGGTTCTGCGGAGACCCGCCGTACCCGTCGGTGCGGGTGTTGCTGCCGTCGGCGAGGAACTGTTGCAGCAGGTAGCCGTTGGCGGCGTGCAGCTCGACCCCGTCCAGACCGGACTGCACCGCGCGGCGCGCAGCGTCGACATACTCCGCGACGACCCCCGCTAGCTCACCGGTTTCGAGGGCGCGGGGCTCTTCGAAGGCCTTCATCCCCTGTTCGGTGTAGACCTCGCCGGCGGGGGTCACGGCGGAGGGCGCGACGGGGCGCAGGCCGGTGATCGCCGGGTGGCTGATCCGACCGGCGTGCATGAGCTGCGCGACGATCCGGCCGCCCCGCGCGTGCACGGCATCGGCCACGAGCGTCCAGCCGGCGACCTGCTCGTCGGTGTGCAGGCCCGGGGTGTGCGGGTAGCCCTGACCTAC
>DHJN01000153.1:1000-3076 GCA_002404345.1 Actinobacteria bacterium UBA4719
AAAAAAGGTCTGTCATGGTGGCTCCTCCTGTTGGACTGCTGCTGGGTACAACCAGCTGTCGGTGAGAGGCTTCCCCGAACACACTGTGAGCAATGTCGCCCCGACCGCGGCCGGGCTGACCGATCGGCGGGGTCTGTCAGCTCGATCGGTGTCTCAGACCATTATCTTCCCAATGGCCACGACCCCGATAACGACGATCAGCGCACGAAGCATCACCGGTGACAGTCGCCGCCCAACATGTGATCCGACGTACCCCCCGGCAAGTGCACCCACCGCGATCAGGGCGGCAACAGACCAGTCGATCCGATCCGGGGCGACCAGGATAAAGGTAACGGCTGCAACGGCATTGACCACCGTGCCCAATACGTTCTTGAGCCCATTGATGTGTTGGAGACCAATCGTCATCAGGGCGCTCATGATGCCAACCAGCAGGATGCCCTGCGCTGCCCCGAAGTAGCCGCCGTAGACTCCCGCGCCAAAAATACCCACCGTCAGCAGCAAGCGCCGGCCACGGCTGTCATGGTCCGGATGGCGAGAGGCGGCCCATGCCTGAATTCGACGTCCGAGCAGAACCAGCAGCAGGGCTGCGGCAATGAGAACCGGCACGATGGCGTCAAACGCGGACTCCGGTAGCCAGAGCAGAAGGATCGCACCGGTTACCGCGCCGCAGAACGACGCCGGCAGGAACCGGCGCAGGGTGCTGCCCTGGCCCACCAGCTCCCTGCGGTAGCCGTGAATACCGGTGATGCCACCGGCGACCAGGCCAACGGTGTTGGAGACGTTGGCGACCACCGGCGGGTACCCGAAGAACAGCAGCATCGGGAACGTGATCAACGTGCCAGATCCGACGATCGTGTTGATGGTCCCGGCAGCCATTCCCGCCGCGAGCAGCGCAGCCACTTCATACCAAGGCACTCGGTCTCCTCATTGTCAAAGTCTCGTATACAACATACACTCGGGCAACGTCACTCTCAGAAAACAGGAGATTCCATGACAAAGCGTGCCTTTCGACCCACCGGTGCGGCGCTACGGCGCGGTGGAGCGATCGCCGGCGCGGCGGTTCTCATCGCCTCGCTCGCCGCCGGTTGTTCAGCGGTGAAACCAGCGGCCGGCGGCCCAACCGGAGCGGATGCGGCGTCCAACGGGTCGGCGGGCGGTGACTCCTTCGGCGAGCCAGCCGTGGACGGCCAGGTCAATTCGGGCGGCAAGCTCGTCATGGCGCTCTCCGCGGAGCCGGACAAGCTTGACCCCACCCTCGCCCGCAGCCTCTACTCCCGCTACGTCTTCAACGCCATGTGCGAGAAGCTGTATGACGTCAACGCCGAGGCGCGCATCGTCCCCCAGCTCGCCACCGACCTGCCCAAGGTCTCCGACGGTGGCAAGACGGTCACGATCCCAGTCCGCGACGGTGTGAAGTTCGCCGACGGCACTGCCTTCGACGCAGCTGCCGTCAAGGCCACCTTCGAGCGCAACCTCACCCTCAAGGGATCGGGACGCAAGAGCGAGCTGGGCCCGATCAGCTCCGTCGACGCGCCAGACGCCCGAACGGTGGTGGTCCACCTGGAAAAGCCGTTCGCCCCTTTGACTGCGGCACTGGCAGACCGGGCCGGGATGATCATGAGTCCCACAGCGACCAAGGCGCTCGGCGAGAACTTCTCCTCGGCGCCGGTCTGCGTCGGACCGTTCAAGTTCACCAAGCGGGTGCCCCAGAACTCGATCGAGCTTTCCAAGGACCCCAACTACTACGACGCGGCCAAGGTCCACCTCGACTCGATCTCGTACCGCATCATCACGGACGCGAACATCCGGGCGGCCAACCTGCGCTCCGGTGACGTCAAGGTGGCGGACTCCCTCTCCGCCCAGGACGTGCCAAGCCTGCAAAAGGAGAAGTCCCTGTCGGTGCTGCAGTCCCAGTCACTGGGCTACCAGGGAGTGAGCTTCAACGTCGGTAACGTCGATGGCGTCGGCACCCCGGCGAAGAAGATCGACCGCCCGACGGCGCAGAACCCCAAGCTGCGAGAGGCGTTCGAGTACGCCATCGACCGCGCGGCGCTGGTGAAGGTGATCTTCAACAAC
>DHJN01000153.1:3123-4191 GCA_002404345.1 Actinobacteria bacterium UBA4719
GCCAAGCAGCTGTTGTCCGAGGCCGGAGTGAAGGCGCCGTACCAGGTCACGATGATCACCTCCAACAACCCCGACAGCCTGCGGTTCGCGCAGGCGCTGCAGTCCATGGTCAAGGACGGTGGCTTCGACCTGAAGATCCAGCCGGTGGAGTTCGCCTCACTGCTCGACCAGCAGGACCGCGGCGACTTCGAGCTGCTGCAGCTCGGCTGGTCCGGCCGGGTCGACCCCGATGCCAACATCACCAACTTCGTCGGCACCGGCGGCAGCCAGAATGTCTCGGGCTACAACGACCCCAGCATGGACGCGATCCTCGAAAAGGCTCGGGAGTCCCAGGACGTGGCGGAACGTCGTGACCTGTACGGGCAGGCCGTTGCCAAGATCCAGGCGTCGGACCCGCTCATCTACCTCTACCGCCAGCGCAACCTCACCGGTGTCTCGAACACCCTCAAGGGCGTGCAGGTCTTCCCGGACGGCGTGGTCCGGCTGGCCTTCTCCGGACTGGCCAAGTAGTCGGCGTACGGCGGCTGGATAGGTAGGCGGCGTGCGGCGGTATCTGTTCAACCGGGCCTGGCAGTCACTTGTCACGTTGTTCCTGGCGACGGTGGTGGTGTTCCTCGGGGTGCGTGCGCTCCCGGGTGACCCAGCCCTGGCGCTGGCCGGTGAGGACCGTACGCCGGAAGCGCTCGCCGCGATCCGTCAGGAGTACGGCCTCGACCAGTCGCTGCCGGTGCAGTTCTGGCATTTCGCCAGCAATGCGCTGCAGGGAGATCTGGGCACCTCGATCCGCACGGGCACCAGCGTCACCCTCGATGCTGCGTACGGCGCTGCCGGTGACCATCGAGCTGTCCGTGCTGGCGATCCTGCTCGCCACGGTCCTCGGCGTCGGTGCGGGAGTAGTGGCCGCCGTGCGCCGAGGCCGGGTGGCCGAGTGGTTCGCCAACGGCGTGGCTTTGATCGGGCTGTCGGTGCCGCACTTCTGGCTGGGCCTGATCGCGATCCTCTATCTGTCGGTGGCTACTGGCCTGTTCCCCGCGTCGGGGTTCGTACCGCTGCTGGAGGACCCGATCG
>DHJN01000158.1 GCA_002404345.1 Actinobacteria bacterium UBA4719
CGGCTCACGGCTCACGGCTCACGTCGCTTGAGCCCCGCCCCCGCCACGAGGAACGACAAACCCGTCCACGTCGCCAGGGATGCGCACACCGCCAGCGCCGCGCCGACGGTGCCTACGGTGTCGTTCAGGTACGCGCCGAACGGCCCCAGCGTCAGTGCGTCGCCGCCCGATCCCAGGACCATCAGCACCCGCCCGGCCTCGAGCGGATTGAGCAGGACGCCGACGAACAGTCCGAACGGACCCAGATGAACGGCCGCGCCCACGCCCGCCAGGACGAGGTCGATCGCGAAAGCGAACAGGAACCAAAGCCCCATCGACAGGCCGAGGGCCTGCAGACGGCTGCCGGCAAGCGCCGAGATGGCGACCCCGACGGCGACGGCCACGACGCCGACACCAAGGGCTGACCCCACTATGGCCAGGAGACCGCCGACGTCGGCGGTCCCGGCCACGCTGGCGAGCAGGAGCGCGGACGCACCGAAGCCGAAGCCGATGGTGAGCCACACCGCGCCGACCAGACCCAGGACGACGCCGGTGATCAAGTCCAGACGGGAGATCGGCTGGGCGAGCATTAGTGGGAGGAGGCCTCGCTCACGCGACGAGGACAGGCTGTTGGCTCCGAGCATCAGCCCCATCAGCGGTGGGAAGAGGATGGCCAGGTTGATCAGCGCCGCCGTCCCGGGCCCGACGCCAGCCAGTCCCAGGTCGCTCAGCGAGCGCAGCCCGAGCAGGGTCGCGGCCACGCAGACGATGGTGAACGTGATGGCCGTCCCCATGACGAGGCGACCTCGCACGGCAAGGCGAAGCTCCCATCCGGCCACCGCGACCACTGCGCCGATATTCATCGTGGGGCCTGCGACAACGACGAGGGCGCGGACATCGGAGAGTGCGCGCCGAATGCTGGAGCCGGCCGGAGGGACTCCACGGATCCGTCGTGGACCACCCGCCCGTGGTCGAGCATCACTGCCCGGTCCGCGACGCCGGCCAGGTCGTGGCGCAGCATGCTGGTGACCAGCAGCGGCATCGCGATCAGCGCAGTGCCACCAGCCGCCCGCAGCGCCTGCAGCGTCTCCCACAGCGAAGAGCTGTGCTCCTCGTCAAGGCTCGCCGCGGGTTCGTCGAGCAGGACCAGCGGAGGCGAGCCGAGGAGCGCGGAGGCCAGTGCGACCCGTCGCCGCATGCCGCCAGAGAGCGCGCCGATGGGGCGATCGAGCCCAGGCAGGAAGCCGTCGGGCAACGGCACGGCCGCCGCGAGCTCCTCGGGCCGGCGAACGCTCACTCCCCGCAGCCGGGCGAAGAAGGCGATGACCTCGCCCACGGTCACCGACTCGGGCAGGGAGACGAGCTGGGGCAGGTAGCCGATCATGCCTCGGCTGTCCGCGCCGGACCTGGGGTCGGCGCCAAGCACCCGTACGGTCCCGTCAAATGCGGTGAGCCCGGCGACACAGCGCAACAACGTGCTCTTGCCGGACCCGTTCGCCCCGACGAGGAGGGCGATATCCCCCCTCTTGAGCTGCAGGGACACGTCGTCAAGGACGAGGTGCTCGCCGTACGCCTTGCTAACTTTTTGAATCTCAAGCATCTCAAGCACCTCTGTGTCTCTCGGCGGCTTCTGCCTGCGCAAGTGCATCACGGCTGAGTCCTCCCATGTTTGGTCCCCGTTGACGACAGCTGGCGACGCCTGGTGTATCGCAGCAGGGCGAGCGAGCAGATAGCGAGGGTGGTCGCCCCCAACAGGCCCGTTCCGAGCTGAGCGTGGACTGCCTCGGCGTGGACGGCGGTGGGGGGCAGCGACGGCGATCTGGGATCGATGAGTGGAGAGCGGTCGACGGACACGGGACGTTGGCCGGCCGAGCGCTGCTCGACGGCCCGCAACAACGTGAAGGAGGGGCTCGAGGCGAGGGCAAGCAGCGTGGGGTCCCCGGCCAGCAGACGACCGGCCGCCGCTCCCTCAACGTGGGGGATCTGACCGATACCGCGTCCTGATACGTCAAAGCCGCGGTAGTTGCTCCAGTAGTTACCCACACCGTCGCGGCTCCACTTCGAGTCGCCCCCGCCCCCGTCGGGACCAAGGCCGAGCACCTGCACGGTGTTCTCGACAAGACTGTTCTGTGACAGAACAGCCTCCGCGGTGGGATAGAGACCGATGCCGACCTGGTTGAGAGCGATGGTGTTGAGCTCGACAACCGTGGGCCGGGGATCGCCGAACGGACCCTCGAGCTGCAGGCCGACGCGATTGCTCACCAGGATGTTTCGGAGCAGGCGCGCCCCGCCCACGTCGAGCAGCAGCACACCGAAGCCGGTGGCCGCTGACTGCTGGTCGCGGATGACGTTGTCCTCAAGCGTCACGGGACCGCCGTACATCATGACCGGACCGGACTGGTTGGTCGCGAAGTGGTTGCCGGCCACGGTCACCGACCTGCCATACATGCTGTGTATGGCGTACCGGCTGCGGGCCACGCTGTTGCACTCGATCCTCGTGCCGCTGCCATATTCCAGATACACGCCATCGCGGGCATCGGCGATCTTGTTCCCGGCGACGACGGGGCGGATCGCGCTGAACAGTGAGACGCCGTCACCTCGCCCGGCCTGAGCTCCGCCGTGGCCAGAACCCATCGCCATCCCGCCCATGCTCCCGTCCATGCGGGGGGTCTGCCCGGACACGCCCACGCTCTTGCGACCGTCGATGACGTTGCCAACGATCTGCGCATCCTTGGCACCCTCGACCCAGATGCCGGTGTAGGTGTCCCGGATGTGCAGGTTCTTCACGACGACGTGGTCGGCCTGCACGCTGACGCCCGCAGGGTTGCCGACCGGTCCCGGTCCGCTGCCCTCAATCATGAGACCGCGCACGACGGTCCCCGCGGCGCGGATGGTCAGGACCGTTCCCGTGCCGTCGCCCTGAAGGGTGGCGTGCCCCACCCCCACGATGGTGACGGGGCGGTCGATGACAAGAGCCCCCCGGTATACGCCGGGCGGCACCGTCAGCGTGCCCCCCGAAGGTGTGCGAGCGAGCCGGTCCCGCAGCTCCCGCATCGAGTGGCGGGTCCGGCTGTCGGCCATTGCCGGCATGCCGTCCATGCCGTCCATACGCGGTGTCCCCGCCGTGCCATCGGCGGGTGTGGAGCCCGGCACCGCGGCTTGCGTGCCGTCATACGCGGCGCAGCGGGTGGGGGTGGCCGCCTTGGTGCTCGCCCGAGCGGACCCCACCAACCCGGCCGGCCCGGCGGCAAGCAGTAGCGCGGCCACGCTTATTGCTGCCACCACCGCCAAACCGACCGGGCGAGCCCTCATGACAGCTTCGGCTCAGCGTCGGTTACCTGGGCGCGGCTCCGCGTCAGTCGCCGGGCCACAACCGGAGCCAGGGTCACCAGCGCGGCGGCGACCGCGATGAGGACCAGGGCCGTCCCGGGATAGCCGCTGATCGTGAAGTTCATCAGGGTGGTCGGCCCCACGACCCGAGGGGTGAAGGGGGTCACCCTGATCGGTGACGTGGGGTCCAGGTTGTGGCCCGTCTGCCAGAGGCGGTACTGGACGTCGGCAAGGGCTCCGATGGGGACGAGCCAGAGCCCCGTGCAGGCGAGTCGTCGCAGCCACCGTCGGCGCGTCACGACAGCTACTAGGGCTGCCGCGATCGCGACGACGATGACCAGTGGCCAGAGCCGCATCTCCGGCATGCCGACGAAGTTGAAGGCTGGCATGCCGATGTAGTGGGACAACTCGCTTATCTCGCCCAGGTCGCCTTTCACCGAATTTCCGTAGGCGGCGACGTTGAGACCGTCCGGGTACTGGGGGGCCGTGAACTGCGCCCTCCAGATCGGCGAACGTGCGGCGATCAGAAGCAGGGCGACCGCTGTCAGACCCGAGGCGCCGCGCACAAGGATCGGGCGGATGGCCCGTCCTTGCGCGGCACCGGGGATGACCGTGGGCGCTACTTTTGCGGTCTCCACGAGCGGACTCATGAGACCGTCAGAGTGCCTTTCATGCCGCTCTGGAGATGACCAGGAACGGTGCAGACAGACTTGTAGGTGCCCGGCTTCAGGTCGACCTTGGCTTCGGCGGTCTTGCCTCCTGCCGCGGTGATATGGATCTTCAGGGCCTCGACGGTGAAGTCGTGCTCGACGACTCCCTTGTTGACGAAGCGGATGGTCGTCGGTCCGGCAGGTGCCTTCAGCGCCGCCGGGGTAAAGGCGAACTCAGCGCCGGATACCTCGAGCACCTTGCCAGCCGCTGGCGCGGCCGTGGGCGCATCGGTCGCCTTCGGTGTTGCGCTGGGAGCTGCGCCGCCACACCCGCCGACCAGGAACACTGCGGCAGCGACTCCCGCTGCGGCACCTGCGCGCCGAAAGGTGTTGTTGGAGCTGATGGTACGAATCATGGTGATGCCTCCTACTGGTTGCTTTTGACTTGGGTGGCCCTGATGTTTGGGCCTTGTTGCTGGCTTCGTATGTGCGGACTGACGAACTCAGGCTTTCTTTGGCGCCACGAGAAGCCACCCGTACATCTCCATGTGAAGTGCCGAGCAGAACTGGGCGCAGTAGTAGGCGTAGGAGCCAACCCTGTCGGCCTTGAACTCGACATTGACAACTTCCCCCGGGTCGAGGGACGCCTGGATGTTGTGCGCGGGCAGAGAGAACGTGTGGGTGGCGTTCTCTGTGGTCTCGATGTTGGTCAGATGCAGCCGCACGGTGTCGCCCTCGGTGACCGTGATCTGGCCCGGACTGAAGTGACTGCGCATGAGCGTCGCGTAGACGTCGACCACGGTACCGGCGCGCTTGACCCGCTCCTGGCTGGCTACGGTGGCGAAGAGGGACTTCGCCATCGTCGCCGGATCGGTTCCCGGCTTGTAGACCTTGAGGGGATGCAGCTTTTCGGTCTTGATGATCTGGGCGTAGTGGGGCTCAGAGTTGCCGAGCGGCATACTGCTCAGCGTCTTCAGTGGCCTCGAGTCGAGATCGATGAGCTCCAGGTTCACCGGGTGCGTGGGCCCCAGCTTCTGCACCTGGTCAAGCGACCACTTGTTGAGGGCGACGACGTACTTGCCCGTCGGCTTGACCGTGTCGCCGCCGGGGATGGCCAGGTGGCCGATGTTGTAGTGGACGGGGATCTTCTCCACAAAGGTGAAGGGCTTCTCGGTCACCCCGGACTTCGGGCCCAGGGTCCACTTGGCGATCGCGCTGTCGATGAAGAGGCTGGTGTACGCGTTGCCCTTTCCGTCGTACTGCGTGTGCAACGGCCCGGCGCCGACCTCGACCTGCGCTTCCAGGACAGCATCCATGGGGATGATGGGCACGCCATACCTGTCCTTGCCCTGGTACTTCTTTTTTGCGATGGCGTCCTTGATCTTCTCGATCGAGAAGACGGTCACGTGGGGATCGAGCTTGCCCGAGATGGCGATGTAGTGACCGTCGGGGGTGACGTCGACGCCGTGCGGGTTGCGTGGCTCGGGGATGAAGTGCAGGACGCCCTCTGCAGCAGCCACGCTCAGCGTGATGACGCGCATGCCATTGCGCTTGACGAACTTGCCCGCCGCGACGACCTGCTCCGCCTTCTTCCAGTCGATGACCTGGAGGTAGTCGAAGTTGTTCTTGGTCGCGCCCGCCTCGATCGGCATCGGCATTGCGTGTGTCCCGCCCACCGCGAGCTCGGTGTTGAAGGAGTTGATAAAGCCGAAGCCGTGGCTGGCGAGCTTGCCGGCGTCGGCAAGGTCCTGGTTGTACGGCGGGAGCTCGATCTGAAAGCTCTTCTCCGGCACCATGCGTCCGGTCTTCGGGTCGATGAAGTACCAGGTCGAGAAGCCGCGGTAGAGATCCGCGTACTTCTCGAGGGGGGCATAACCGTCCGCGGTGATGGGTCGGGGGGTGAGCGAGGAGATGTGGGCGTACTCGGTGTTCGGGGTGACGCACATGCCGTGGGAGCTACCCATGTTGGGGACGTCGATAATCTGCTTCGTCTTGAAGTCCCCCAGGTCGATCATCGCGATCCGGCCGTTGGCGCGGTCGTTGACGTAGAGCCACTTGCCGTCATACTCCCCGGCGGTCTCCGAGAGTGCGGGGTGGTGGCTGTCGCCCCAGCCCAGCGGCCCGTTCTTCTTCGGATCGGATCCGCCCTCGATCAGGGCGTTTCCCAGATCGGCCCCGAAGCCATGGCCCGAGTAGGAGTCACGGCTGAAGACGGGAATGACCTTGAGCAGGCGCATCGAGGGGACGCCGAGAACCTGGATCTGGCCCAGGTGCCCACCAGACGCGAACATGTAGTACGGGTCGTACTTGCCCGGAGGCGTGACCGTCTGGAGGGCTCCGCGGGCCTCGTCCCCGGATAGCCCCAGGTTCGAGGCCAGGGTGGACAGCTGCCCCTCCGTGCCCACGCCCGCGCCGACGCGCGAACCGGCGGCGCCCACTGCAGCGGCGGCGACGACGCCTCCGCCGACCATCATGAACTTTCTGCGCTCCATGGAACTCTCCTTCGGTTGCTCGGTTCCATATATTCACGGGCTAAACCGTCTTAATGGATAACACCGTTTTTACCATCCGGAGCGTGTGACTACCAAAAATCCGGCAGGCAGAACTCATCACATGGATCAACGGTCTTATGGCCCTTGCCGCGCGAGCGTCCTTGTGCATGAGTCCGCTCTAGGGACGTTGCGCCTCGCCGCCGAGCCCGTGGCCGAGGACGGGCTGGAAGAGGCAGCTCGGGTCCTCGGCCAGTGGATCGCCGGTGGTGGCATAGGCGTGTGAGCGAGAGCCTCCGCAGACGGTTCTGAACTCGCACTGCCCGCATCTGCCACCGAAGCCGTCCGGGTTACGCAGCCCTTGCAAGAGCTCGGAGCCGCGGTAGATCTCGGGGAACGGCTGGTCACGCACGGACCCAACGGCGATGGGCAGGAAGCCGCTGGGGTACACCACGCCGACGTGGTCGACGAAGGCGAAGCCGCGACCCGAGTTGACGTCGATCGGTGGACGTGGCCGGCGCGGCGCCTCCTGCCCGGTGAGCAGCTCCGCGGTGTCGTGGCGAAGCCTGGAACGCAGCGGCCCCACCGGAAATGCGTCATCGAGCGCATCAACACCGGCCCGCTGGATGGCGATCCGCCGATAGTGGGGTGCCTCGGTGGTCTTGATGGCAACAAGCGTTGAGACGTCATGCAGCCAGTGCAGGACCTCTTCCTCATCGGCCGCGGTGAGAGGTTCCAGCTGCTTGCCGCGGCCGGTCGGGATCAGGAAGAACACGCTCCACAGGTCGGCTCCCAGGTCGAGTACCGACTTCAGCATCCGGGGCAGCTCATGGACGTTGCCTCTGGTGACGGTGGTGTTGATCTGCAGGCGAAGACCGACCTCACGAACGGTGCTGGCAGCTTCCAACGTGGCATCGAAGACTCCCTCGACGCCCCGGAAGGCGTCATGGGTTTCGGCGCTTGCCCCATCCAGGGAAAGCGAGACCGCCTTGGCCCCGGCGTCGCGCAGCTCGACCAGGACCGAGCGGGTGAGCCGGTCGGTGACCGACGGCGACAGGGCCATGCTCAGCCCGATCTTGGTGCCGTGCGCGACCAGCTCGGGCAGGTCAGGTCGCTCGAAAGGGTCGCCCCCGGTCAGCACGACGAGCGGGCGCGGGGAGCCGAAGGAGGCGAGGTCATCAAGCAGCCGCCGACCCTCGTCCGTGGTGAGCTCAAGGGGGTTACGGGTCCGGATGGCGTCGGCGCGACAGTGGGTGCACACGAGCTGGCAGGCACGGGTGACCTCCCAGATGACGATGAAGGGCCGCTCGGATGCGTCGTGGTGCATGAGCCGTACGGGGCGCTTGTGGGCAACGTGCACGACGGCGCCGGGTGTGCGGCTATGTTCGGGGGACGTGTCGGACATTGGTCTCCTTCGTGGGGCGGGGAAAGGTTTCACGGCGCCACTTGTTTTTACTACGTTGATCAGGAAAACTATCACCATGTCTCAGTCCGCAAACCCGGCGAGCAGCCCTGCGCCTCGCCCACTGGGCCGCTCCAGCCGAACCCATCACCAGGTGCTGGCCAGCATCAGCCGGGCGGCGGTGCTGGAGCTTCTGCGCTCGCGCGCCCAGCCGCTCGGGGTCAGTGAGGTCGCCCGGGACGTCGGGCTGCACCAGAACACCGTGCGGTCCCATCTCGACCTGCTGGTGGAGTCCGGATTCGCCGTACGGCGCAGCGAGGCACCGCGCGGACCGGGCCGCCCGCGGGTGGTCTACGAGGCGACCGCGGCGCCTGACAGCGAGCGCAACTACAAGCTGCTCGCCGAGGTGCTGGCCCAGCACATGGTCTCCACCAGTGAGCGCCCCGGCGAGGCCGCGGTGAACGCCGGGCTGAGCTGGGCCGGGTCGACGCGGCCCTGGCAGCATGACGACGACGGTGCCGAGACGGCCGCCGCTACCCCGGTCAGCGAGGAGGTGGCGGTCGCGTCGGTCATCCGGATGCTCGGCGACAATGGCTTCGCGCCCGAGCTGAGCGCCGACGGCACGTCCATCAACCTGCACCGCTGCCCGTTCCGCGAGCTGGCCGTGAGTCAGCCGGATGTGGTGTGCGGAGCGCACCTGGGCCTCATCCAGGGCGCCCTGGCCGAGCTGGGTGGCATGGTCAGCGCCACTCGCTTGCTCCCCTTCGTCACCCCCGGCCTGTGCGTCACCACCCTGTCCCGACCGGCCGCCGCGGCCGGACCGGTGGCGGCCGGACACGTCGCAACCGCTAGGTGAAGCCAAACCACCCCCTCCTACTTCTGTGCCTGGCCGAGAGCTTCAGCAGGCGCCGACTCCGTGGATGGGATAGAAAACAATCATGAGGAGACCTACGTGGACACTGCTGGTGCAAGGCGGGAAATCCCGATGAGCGGCCCCACCATCTCGGCCAGTCAGGTCGGACGGGGGAGCCGTCAGCCCATGGTGATGCTCACTCTGGCCACTCTGGGTTTCGCGGTGAACTTCTGGGCCTGGGCGTTGCTCAGTCCACTCGGCACCCGCTACAAGGACCTGCTGAGCCTGTCGGGCTCCCAACAGGCCTTGCTTGTTGCGGTGCCGGTCATCGTCGGTTCGCTGGGCCGGATACCGGTCGGGGCACTGACCGACAGGTACGGCGGGCGGGTGATGTTCCCCCTGGTCTCGGTTGCCACGATCGTGCCGGTCCTGTTCATCGGCCTGGCCGGTCAAAGGTCGTTGGTAGCGCTGCTGGTTGGTGGGTTCTTCCTCGGCATCGGCGGCACTGCCTTTGCGGTTGGTGTTCCGTTCGTCAACGCCTGGTTCCCTCCCGAGCGGCGTGGACTGGCCATCGGTGTCTTCGGGATCGGCATGGGCGGGACCGCGATCAGCGCGCTGACCACGGTGAAGCTGGTGACCGCGCATGGGTCGTCCGCACCGTTCCTGATCACCGCCGTCGCGCTGGCCCTGTATGCCGTGACGTCATGGTTGGTCATGCGCGACGCACCCGGGCGGACGGTGCCGACCGAACCGCTGGGTGCCCGGCTGGTTGCCACAGCACGGCTGTCCATCACGTGGCAGGCGTGCATCCTGTATGCCGTGGCGTTCGGCGGCTACGTGGCCTTCTCGGTCTACCTGCCGGCCTACCTGCGAACCGCCTACGGCCTCGAGCAGGCCGATGCTGCCAACCGGATGGCAGGCTTCGTGATCGTGGCCGTCGTGATGCGCCCGGTCGGCGGGTGGTTCTCGGATCGCCTCGGGCCCATCCCGGTTCTGACCGCCGCCTATGCGGTCCTGACGGTCGGGGCAACCGTGCAGTCCTTCACTCCCGATCTCATGCCGCTGGGCACGATCGCCTTCCTCACGATGGCGGCTGCGTTGGGTGCCGGCAGCGGTGCGACCTTTGCCCTCGTCGCCCTGACGGCGCCGGCCAACAAGGTCGGGTCCGTCACCGGCCTGGTGGGTGCTGCCGGGGGCCTGGGCGGGTTCGTCCCGCCGCTGGTGATGGGTTACATCCACGGCAGGCTCGGTTCCTACGGCTTGGGTCTGGCGCTGTTGGCCGTGGTGGCTGCGTCAACGATGGTGCTCACCATGACCGTCGTCCGGACCGCCGCCGTCCGCCGTATCGCTGACGCTGTCCGACCACCTGAGCCCGCCGGGTCGACTGCATCGGGCTCGCCACATGTGTGAGGACCGCGATGTGTGAGTACTGCGATGTGTGAGTACTGCGATGTGTGAGTACTGCGGATGCCAGCAGATCGCTACCATCGCCGAGCTGACCCGCGAGCACGACGACGTGGTTGCTCTCATCGGCCAGGTCCAGGGCTCGCTCGCGGACCGATGCCTTGAGGATGTCGCGCTGCGCTGCCAGCAGATCCTGGCCATCCTGGCTCCGCACTCGGTGGTCGAGGAAGATGGCCTGTTTCCCGAGATGGCAGAGGAGTTCCCCGATCACGTCGAGGTGCTGCGCTCTGAGCATCGCGAGATCGATAAGGTGCTGGGTGAGGCCACCGACGGCCCCCCGGATGACCCGACCTGGCCGGACCGGCTGGTGGGCGTCCTGTTCCTGTTGCGCGAGCACATCCTCAAGGAGCAAGACGGGGTTTTTCCGGCAGCATTGATCGCTCTCGACGCGGACCAGTGGGAACGCATCGAAGCCGTGCGCGCCCGGCTCGTGGCCGCATCAAACACTGTGACACCAACGACATTGACACCAACGACAGTGACACCAACGACATTGGCAACTGACGAGAGGGACCGCTTGTGAGCACCGACCAGTGGGCAGGGGCGTCCGGCGACGGACTGGATGACGCGGTGACCCAGGCGTTGGTGCGCACCCGGAGGTTCTTCACCAAGGCCGAGGTGTCCCAGGACCTGCGCACGCTGCACCGTAGCGGCGGGCGCGAGGCCGACTCCTTCTACCGTGACCGCTGGGCGCACGACAAGGTGGTCCGGTCCACGCACGGCGTGAACTGCACCGGGTCCTGCTCGTGGAAGGTCTACGTCAAGGACGGCATCATCACCTGGGAGTCGCAGCAGACCGACTACCCGTCCGTCGGACCGGACCGACCGGAGTACGAGCCCCGCGGCTGCCCCCGCGGCGCTGCCTTCTCCTGGTACACCTACTCGCCAACGCGGGTGCGCTATCCGTACGTACGCGGCGTGCTGCTGGAGATGTATCGCGAAGCCAAGGCGCGCCTGGGTGACCCGGTCCTGGCGTGGGCCGACATCGTCGGCGACCCAGTGAGATCACAGCGGTACAAGTCCTCACGCGGCAAGGGCGGGCTGGTGCGTGCCTCATGGGAGGAGGCCGCCGAGATCGTTGCCGCGGCTCACGTTCACACGATCAAGCGGTGGGGGCCCGACCGGGTGGCCGGGTTCTCGCCGATCCCGGCGATGTCGATGGTCTCGCATGCCGCCGGTGCGCGGTTCGTGAACCTCATCGGCGGCTCGATGCTCAGCTTCTACGACTGGTATGCCGACCTGCCGGTCGCGTCGCCGCAGGTCTTCGGCGACCAGACCGACGTGCCGGAGTCGGGGGACTGGTGGGATGCGGGCTACCTGATCATGTGGGGCTCGAACGTGCCGGTCACCCGAACGCCGGACGCGCACTGGATGACCGAGGCTCGCTACCGCGGACAGAAGGTCATCGCGGTGGCACCGGACTACGCCGACAACGTCAAGTTCGCCGACGAGTGGCTGCCCGCCCGACCGGGCACAGACGGCGCCTTGGCCATGTCGATGGGCCACGTCATCCTCAAGGAGTTCTTCGTCGACCGCCAGGTCCCGTACTTCACCCAGTACGTCTCCCGCTACACGGACCTGCCGTTCCTGGTGCGCCTGGAGGAACGTGACGGCACGTATTTCTCCGGCAAGTTCCTGACCGCGCAGGACCTGGGTGGCGAACAGGCTGCCAGCGAGAACGCAGCCTTCAAGACCGTGCTCCTGGACGCGGTGACGGAGCAGGCCGTGGTGCCCAACGGTTCGATGGGACACCGCTACGGCGACGACGGCGTCGGCAAGTGGAATCTCGACCTGGGTGACGTCCGCCCGATGCTCAGCGCCCAGGGTGGCACCGAACCGGCTGTCGAGGTGGCCATGCCGCGCTTCGACAGCCCCGACGCCCCCGGCGGCGAGGCCGGGCTGCTCAGCCGTGGCGTTCCGGTCCGTCGCGTCAACGGGCACCTGGTCACGACCGTCTACGACCTGATGCTCGCGCAGTATGGCGTGGCCCGAGACGGTCTGCCCGGCACCTGGCCAACTGGCTACGACGACGCGGACGAGCCGTACACGCCGTCGTGGCAGGAGAAGATCACCGGTGTCGCCGCCTCGGCCGCGGCCCGGATCGCCCGGGAGTTCGCGGCCAACGCCGAGGAGTCCAAGGGTCGTTCGATGATCATCATGGGTGCGGGCACCAACCACTGGTTCCACTCCGACACCATCTACCGGGCGTTCCTGACCCTGACCAACCTGACCGGTTGTCAGGGCGTCAACGGCGGCGGCTGGGCTCACTATGTCGGCCAGGAGAAGGTCCGTCCGCTCACCGGCTACAACCAGGTCGCCAACGCCCTGGACTGGTCCCGCCCGCCGCGAAACATGATCCAGACGGCGTACTGGTACCTGCACAGCAACCAGTTCCGCTACGACCAGTTCGGTGCGGACACGCTCGCCTCAGCCACGGGTGGCGGTCAGCTTGCAGGCAAGACCACTGCCGACATCATCGCGCAGTCCGCCCGGATGGGATGGATGCCGTCCTACCCGACGTTCGACCGCAACCCGCTCGACCTGACCGATGAAGCGGAGGCGGCCGGACGTTCTGTAGCTGACCACGTGGTTGACGAGCTGAAGTCGGGCCGGCTCAACTTCGCCTGCGAGGACCCGGACGCCGAGGAGAACTTCCCGCGGGTGCTGACGGTCTGGCGGGCCAACTTGCTCGGCTCCTCCTCCAAGGGCAACGAGTACTTCCTCAAGCACCTGCTCGGCACCGAACACTCGGTCCGGGCGACCGAGACGCGTGAGAGCGACCGACCCAAGGACGTCGTCTGGCACGACGAGGCGCCTACCGGCAAGCTGGACCTGTTGCTGAGCCTGGACTTCCGGATGACCAGCACCACGATCTTCTCCGATGTCGTCCTTCCGGCCGCCACCTGGTACGAGAAGCACGACCTCAACACCACCGACATGCATCCGTTCGTGCACTCGTTCAACCCGGCGATCAACCCGCCCTGGCAGACGCGCACCGACTGGGATGCGTTCATGACCATCAGCAAGCGGTTCAGCGAGCTGGCGGCGCAACACCTCGGCGTCCGCAAGGACGTCGTGGCGGTGCCGCTGACCCATGACACGGCTGATGCGATGGCGAACCCGCATGGCATCGTCGCGGACTGGAAGGCGGGGGAGTGCGAGCCGGTCCCAGGAGTGACCATGCCCAAGATCGTCGTCGTGGAGCGCGACTACGGCGCCGTCGCCGCCAAGATGGCCGCCCTGGGGCCACTGATGGACAGCCTCGGCGCCACCACCAAGGGGGTGACGTTCAAGCTGGACAAGGAGATCAGCTACCTGCGACAGAAGAACGGCGCCGTCCGCGGGGGCCCGGCCGATGGTCGCCCGTCCCTGGCCCGTGACGTCGATGCCTGCGAGGCGATCCTAGCGATGTCGGGCACCACCAACGGTCACCTCGCCACCCAGGGCTTCCAGACCCTTGAGAAGCGAACGGGGGTCAAGCTCGCCGACCTCGCGGCCGAGCACGAAGGCAAACGGATCACCTTCGCCGACACTCAGGGCGCACCCGTACCGGTCATCACCTCACCGGAATGGTCCGGTTCGGAGGCCGGCGGTCGGCGCTACTCACCGTTCACGATCAACGTCGAGCGCCTCAAACCGTGGCACACCCTGACCGGGCGGATGCACTTCTACCTGGACCACGACTGGATGACCGAGCTCGGTGAAGGGCTGCCGGTCTTCCGGCCACCGCTGAACATGTCAGCGTTGTTCGGCGAACCACAGATCGGTGAGACCGGAGAGCTCGGCGAGAACGGAGAGCTCGGCGTCACCGTGCGCTACCTGACTCCGCACAGCAAGTGGTCGATCCACTCGGAGTACCAGGACAACCTGTTCAGTGCTCTCGCTGTCCCGCGGAGGCCAGACCATCTGGATCAGC
>DHJN01000064.1 GCA_002404345.1 Actinobacteria bacterium UBA4719
CTGGGAGGCAGCCTGCCGATTTCTTTCGACATCCCGTTCGTTTCGGCGGACGCGCGCCCGATCCTCGCCCAGGTCATCCTCGGCTTGCTGCTGGTCGGAGTCGTGATCTTCGTGCCCCGCGGCGTGATCGACTTCTTCGGCGGTCGCAGCCGGTTGAGCCTGTCCTACCTTCGCCGGTCGCTTCGGGAAACCTCCCTGTGAGCGCGGGCGTAACGACCCAGCTGGAGCTGCGCGGCGTCACCAAGCGCTTCGGAGGCGTCGCCGCGGTCGACGGCGTCACCTTCGAGGTGGGAAAAGGTGAGATCGTCGGCATCATCGGTCCCAACGGCGCCGGCAAGACGACGCTGCTCAACTGCATCAGCGGCTTGCATCGGCTCGACGGCGGCGACATCCGCTGGCAGGGCGCCTCGATCGCAGGTATGGCGCCGCACCGGATCGCGAAGCTCGGGATCGGCCGCACCTTCCAGATCGTCCGGCCGTTCGGCTCCATGACCGTGCGCGAGAACGCGGCCGTCGGCGCCCTGTTCGGAAACGCGGCCGGTCGCTGCGGACCAAAGGAAGCATTCGAGATGGCGGACCAGGTGCTGGACCTGGTCGGCCTCAAGGCCAAAGCCGGCCATCCAGTTTCGGCGCTCACCATCCCGGACCGCAAACGACTCGAGGTGGCCCGGGCGGTGGCGACCAGGCCGCATCTGCTGCTGCTGGATGAAGTGATGGCGGGACTCAACAACGTGGAGATCGACGAGGCGCTCGAGATGGTGAGGGCCGTGCACGCCACCGGCGTGACCGTGCTCCTGATCGAGCACGTGATGCGGGTGATCATCGGTGTGTGCCGCCGGGCGGTAGTCCTCGACTTCGGACAGGTCCTGGCCCAGGGGGAGCCGGAGGTCGTGCTTCGCGACGAGCGGGTGATCCAGGCCTACCTAGGTGAGCGCTATGCGAAACGGCTCAAGTCCTGAGCCGCTGCTCAAAGTCCGCGGGCTGACGGCCGGTTACGACGCCGGGTCAGTACTGTTCGGGATCGATCTTGACGTCGGCCCGGCCGAGCTGATCGCCCTCGTCGGCGCGAACGGCGCGGGGAAGTCCACGCTGCTTGGCGTCCTGAGCGGCCTGGTCCGTGCCACCTCGGGGACTATCACTCTTGCCGGCGAGGACGTCACAAACGCTCGTCCCGAAGTCTTCGTCCGGAAGGGGGTCGCCCACGTGCCGCAGGGCCGCCGTCTGTTTGGGACGATGTCGGTCGAGAAGAACCTGGTCCTCGGCGCTTACCTGCGGCGGGATCGGGAGGTTGGCGACGACCTTGCGCGAGTGCTCGACCGCCTGCCTGCGCTCAAGGACAAGTTGTCCCGCGAGGCGGGCACGCTTTCGGGTGGGGAGCAGCAGATGGTCGCGATCGGGCGGGGCATGATGGGCCGGCCAAAGCTGCTGATGGTCGACGAGCTGTCGCTCGGTCTCGCCCCCAAGGTCGTCGACCGCCTGATCGACGTGGTCCAGCAGATCAACCGCGAGGGCATGGCGATGATCCTCGTCGAGCAGGATGTGCTCGTGGCGCTGGACGTGGCGAATCGCGCCTACGTGCTCGAGAACGGACGGGTCGCGCTGAGCGGAGACGCTACCGACGTGAAAGACGATCCTGGCGTGCGCCGAGCCTACCTTGGGCTCTGATCGAGGCCATGCCATGATCACGGCGGGTAGCGGCGAGCGATGACTGTCAAAAAGGGCTGGCGCGGCCGTTTCTTCGAAGACTTCGCGGTGGGCGACGTCTACGAACACGCGCTCGGGCGGACGATTACGTCGGCGGACAACATCTGGTTCACGCTTCTGACCCAGAACACCGCGCCGATCCACTTCGATCACCATTACGCGGCCAAGACCGAGTTCGGAAAACCCCTGGTCAACAGCTGCCTTACGCTCTCCCTGGTGACAGGTCAGAGCGTCAGCGACGTGTCCCAAAACGTTATGGCCAACCTCGGCTGGGACGAGGTGCGCCTGCCCAACCCGGTCTTCGAGGGGGACACCGTGTACTCGCGCTCCGAGGTGCTCGAGACGCGCACGTCGCGCTCGCGCCGGAACGTCGGCATCGTCACCGTGCGCACGACCGGCTGCAAGCAGGATGGGACCGAGGTGATCTCGTTCCGGCGCACCGCGATGATCTACCGGCGCGGGCAGGGTCCGCGCGGCGCGAAAGCGTCCAAGCGTTAAGGATCGCGGTGGACTTCGAGCTTTCGGAGCAGCAGGCCGCGTTCCGGGACCTCATGCGCGATTTTGCCCGCAAGAGCATCAGCCCGGTCGCGCGCGAGTGGGAGCTGGCCGGCCGCTACCCGGAAGAGATCGTCGACGAGATGAAGGAGATGGGCCTGTTCGGAATGCTGGTGCCCGAGGAGTACGGGGGCATCGCCATCGACGCGGTCTCCTACTCGATCGTCTTCGAGGAGATCTCGAAGGCATGGATGGGCGTGGCCGGAATCCTGGGCTCGCATTCCCTGGCCACGCTGATGCTGGCGAAACACGGCACGCCCGAACAACGCTTGCGGTGGTTGCCGGATCTCGGCACCGGCAAGCGGCGCTCGGGCATCGCGCTCACCGAGCCGCAGGCGGGCAGCGACCTCCAGGGCATCGCCACGGTGGCGAGGCGAGTGGGCGACCACTATGTCGTCAACGGCGCCAAGACCTGGATCACCAACGCCCGCCATGCCGACCCGCTGCCGGTGCTGGTCAAGACCGACCCGAACGCGCAGCCGCGCCATCGCGGCATGACCGTCCTGTTGATCGAGCAGGGAACGCCTGGCTTCACCGTCGGGAAGGATCTCGACAAGCTCGGCTACAAGGGGCCGGAATCGTCAGAGGTGTTCTTGAGCGACTGTCACGTGCCGGCCGAGAACGTGCTGGGCGGCGAGGAGGGTCATGGACTGCAGCAGACGCTGTCGGCGCTGGAGTTTGGACGAGTCAACATCGCCGGGCGGGCGGTGGGCGTCGCGCAGGCGAGCCTCGATCGGGCGCTCGCCTACGCGCGGGAGCGCCACGCGTTCGGCCGGCCCATCGCCGAGTTCCAGGCCATCCAGCTGAAGCTGGCGGACATGGCGACCGAGGTGCAGGCCGCGCGGCTCTTGACCTGGTGGGCCGCCTCGGCGCTCGACTCGGGGCGGCGTGCCGATCTCGAGACCGGGATGGCGAAGCTTTACGCCTCCGAGGTTTGCATCAAGGCGTCGCTCGACGCTATGCGCATACACGGCGGTTACGGGTACTCGACGGACTACGAGATCGAGCGTTTCTATCGCGACGCTCCGCTGATGGCCATCGGCGAAGGCACCAACGACATCCTCAGGACAGTGATCGCGCGCCAGCTCGTGCGTGGAGAACACTCCTGACCGCGCCTGCGGCGAGGTGACACTGCCTCCGCGGAGCTGGCTGTTCGCCCCCGGACACAGCGAGAAGCTCTTGCGCCAGGTGTTCGATGCCGGCGCGGACATCGTGCTGCTGGACCTCGAGGACGCGGTGCCGCCAGAGATGAAGGATCGCGCGCGCGACATGGTTGCCGAGGTGGCCGCCGGCCGGGCGTGCTGGGTGCGGGTCAATCGAGCCCGGAGCGAGGAATGCGTGCGTGATCTAAAAGCGCTGGCCGGCGCGGTGTCGGGACTTCGCGTCCCCAAAGTGGAATCCGCGGCGGATGTGTCGTGGGTGGCGGAGCGTGCGCCGGCCGTGCCGCTCGACTGCACGATTGAATCGGCGCGCGGGGTGCTCGCGGCCTTCGAGATCGCCTCCACGTCCTCCTGCGCATTGCTCTCCTATGGAGGCCTTGATCTCGCGGCCGACCTCGGAATCGCCGGCGGCGAGCAGGAGACCCTCCTCGCACGCTCCTTCCTGGTGGTCGCCGCCCGCGCGGCCGGCAAGCCCCCTCCCAGCGACGGGGTGTATCCGTTTCTCCACGACGACGACGGCCTTCGGAAGGAGGCTGAGGCGGCCCGCCGGCTGGGGTTCTTCGGCAAATCAGCCATCCACCCGCGCCAGGTGCCGATCATCAATGCGGTCTTCGCGCCCAGGCCGGAAGAGGTGGCGTGGGCGAGGCAGGTGCTATCGGCGTTCGAGGAGTCGGGAGGCGCAGCGACCAAGACTTCCGGTGGTGAGTTCGTGGACAAGCCGGTGGCTGAGCGGGCGCGGCGCATTCTGAACGCATAGAGCGGTGATGGCAGCCGGTCGCACGGCCCCGATCCTGAGCGGCTTGCGGATAATCGAGCTGTCCGCCTTCGTCGCGGCGCCGCTCGGTGGCGCCACCCTGGCGGCACTCGGCGCAGACGTCATCCGCGTCGACCCGCTCGGTGGCGGAGTGGACATCGGCAGGTGGCCACTGCATCAGGGCCGCAGCCTCTACTGGGCCGGGCTGAACCAGGGCAAGCGCTCAGTGACCATCGACACCCGCAGTGAGGCGGGCCGGCGGCAGGTGGCCGGTCTCATCGCGGCGCCAGGCGTGGGTGGAGGGATCGTGCTCACGAACCTGCCGGTCAAAGGCTGGAACTCGTATGCGGAGCTCTCGAATCTGCGGCCCGACCTGATCATGGTGGTCATCACCGGCGACCGCGACGGCGGGACCGCGGTCGACTACACGGTCAACGCCGCCCTTGGCTTTCCGTGGCTGACGGGACCCGAGGGTCACGAGGCCCCGGTCAACCACGTGCTTCCGGCTTGGGATGGTATGACCGGATTTCTCGCGGCCCTCGCCATCCTGGTGGCCGAGCGTCATCGCCGGTTGACCGGAGAAGGGCAGCTCGTCGAGCTGAGCTTGGCGGATGTGGGCCTTGCGATGGCCGGTCACCTGGGCCTGATCGGCGAAGCCGTGCTCGACCCTGAGCCGCGCGGGCGGTTTGGCAACGATGTCTACGGCACGCTCGGGAGAGACTTCGGCACGTGCGACGGTCGCCGAGTGATGGTGCTGGCGCTCACTGCCCGGCAATGGCTCAGCCTCGGCGAAGCCACTGGGCTGAGTGGCGATTTCACCGAGCTGGAGTCGCGCGTCGGCGCCGACTTTCTGCAGGAGGGCGATCGCTGGCGCCATCGCGAGGCGGTCTGTGCCCTGTTGGAGCCATGGATCGCGCAGCGCGGGCTCGCCGAGGTACGCCGTATCTTCGGCCGGCACAACGTCCTCTGCGGCCCCTACCAAACCGTGAAGCAGCTGGTCGCCGAAGACCCGCGGGCGTCAACCGCCAACCCGATGTTCTCGGAACTCGATCACCCAGGCCTGGGACGATTCCTGACCGCCGGATCGCCGCTCCGCTTTGGTGCGGCGGCGCCGGTGCCCCCGCGTCGCGGCGCCCGCGCTGGGTCAGCACACCGCAGCGGGGTTGCGG
>DHJN01000069.1:0-13263 GCA_002404345.1 Actinobacteria bacterium UBA4719
GGAGACAACCGCCTTGAGGTGAGTTATCTCGCGACCCAGGGGGCGCTCATGCAGGACATCACTGCGGCGGGCCTGCCGGGCGTGGGCCGGATCGGTGCCGAACACGGGCATCCGCTGTACACCATCGACCTCGAGCTGCCACGCGGCACGTCACGCACGATCGTGCTGCATCTGAGTGAACCCGTCGGCAAGGGCCAGCCCATCGTGCTGCGCCAACCCCTGGTGCGTCCGTTGCACGTAAAGCTCGATGATGCCGGCTGCAGCTGAGCTCCGCAGATCAGCCCAGCCCGGCTGGGCTTCGACAGCTCAAGAAACGCTCCACGTGACGAGGCCATCGGTCGAACGCATGGTGGTGTCACCGACGGCCAGCCAACCGCCGCCCTTGACCAGCGAAAGGGCGATCTGACCGGGGTCCTTGGGCATCGCGGTTCGGATGCACGAGGTCGTCGCGACGAGCGGGCCGACCCGCCGGATCTGAACACCCGCACAGCCCGGGACGCCCTGGCGTGCTACGTAGGTCTGCGCCGGGTTGTCCGGCGGCACCGCGAGAGCCACCGCGCCGATGACCTTGCCCCAGTCACTCCAGACCGAACCGTAGTTCGTCGTCGAACGGACCAAACCGTCGGCGCACAGCACCCGAGTCCGGCCGGCCGAGAGGAGGGCCAGGTCCACGACCGCACGCTTGCCACAGGGTTGGGAGGCAGACGGGCCAGGGGCCTGCACCACGCTGGGGTTCTTGGGGTCGCGGAACCACTCCCTTCGTACTTTGTTGACGAAACCCCAGGTGCGGCCAGCGTTGCTGGTCTCCGTGAGCGCGGCCGCGCAGCGGGAAGGCGGCGCCGACGACGAACCCGACCCGACTGGCAGCAAGGCGCACCCGGACGATCCTGCGCAGGGGCGGTTTGACCTCAGCCCAGGTCCTGCCACCATCGGCGGTCGTGGCCAGGGTCGCGCCGCCGGCGGCGCACGAACCGGCACTGGCGCGCCAGGCTAGCCGTTTGTTGACGGCCGTGAGAATGATCTGCAGTGGGGCCGCGGGGCGCACTGGAACACCGGTGGATTCGATGGGGGTCGAAGCCGAGCCGACCGGGCTCGTGTCGATACCACTGGTGCGGGTAGACCGAAACGCCGTCCCGACCACGACGACGTCGAGGACGACCAGTCCCACAAGACCCGCGGCGGCAGCACGCGAGGAGATTCTCGGCAGGCCCATGTCACCCGACCAGAGCGCGGATAATCGCGGGCATGGACTCGACTACTTGTTGGGCCATGGTGGCGAACACCTCCTCCTCGCGGCCGAACGGGTCGACGATATCGGCGTGAGCCGGCTCGAGCGGGGGTCTGAGGCCGCGACTCGCCGCGGCCTTCTCGGTGACCCGACGGACCCACGCCCTCGGATCCGCCGGGGTCAGCGGAGCGCTGAGCCCGTCGACCCCAGCGACGAGATCGGCAAAGTCACGGAAGGTGAACACCCGACGCATGGCCTTGGGATCCATTATGGCCACCTTGCCGCGGTGCGCACGGGTGGCCGTGAGCACCAGATCCGACCCGGCGATGAGCGCAGGGGTGAGGTCTCGCGCCGTGAACCCGCGAGAGTCACCGCCGTGCGCCGCGAGCTGCGCGGCTGCTCGCTCGTCCATGTCCCATCCGGCGAGAGCGCTCGTGCCGGCGCTGTTCACGAGAATTCCCTTGACCCCAGAGCCGGATGCTGGCCGGCGTTCGTCCAGCTGGCGCTGCAGCAGTCGCTCGATGAACGGTGAGCGGCAGATGTTGCCGGTGCAGACGATCAGGATCCGTGCCTCGTCGCTCACGATCGAGATCCTCAGCCCACGCGCTTGAGCTTGGCCGACACATGGCTCTGCAGACCCTGACCGACGGCAGCCATGTCCATCACCCAGAACAGCTGTGAGTCAGCCAGGCCATAACTTCGCGTCCCGGCGTTGTACTCCTTGGCAGCCGGGCTACGCAGGACCCCATCGGTGCGCAGCTCGATGACCGGCTTGGCAGGGTCACGATGGCCGACGTACATCTCCACGACGCCGGTCGGATGGGTCAGCAACAGCTCGATCTCGCCGTCATCGAGGACACGCCAGAACCCGAGCTCGATGGCCAGCGGACGCACCTTGTGCCCGGCGTCGTCCAGCAGCCAGGTGCGACTCTGCCACTCCAGGAAGGGGCGGCCATCGTGGGAGCAGACGATCTCCTGCCCAAACTGGGCCGACTCGATGGTCGGGTAACCGACGACGCCGGCACCCTCCCAGCGCCCGACCAGCCAGGCGAGGGGTGCAAGGGCTGGTGGCAGGTCGACGTCGAGTTCGAAAGCCATATCAGCGCGAGCTGCTTGCCGGGGGGACGAAGACGGTTTCCACCGGCTGATCGTAGCCTTTCCCCATGTCGTCGAACTCGCGCCCACTGATCATCAAGGTCACGACCGGGGTCGAGTCCCCGGAGCAGCTGTCCCAGGCGTTCACCATTGCCGCCACCGCAGTGGCAAGCGGCGTCGAGGTCAGTCTCTGGCTCACAGGGGAGTCCACCTGGCTGGCGGTCCCCGGAAGGGCCGAGGAGTTCTCACTCCCACATGCGGCCCCGCTGGCAGACCTGCGCGATGCGGTGCTGGCCGACGGTCGCCTGACGGTGTGCAGCCAGTGCGCGGCCCGTCGGAGCCTCACCCAAGCAGATCTGCTGCCGGGAGCGGTGATCCGCGGTGCCGCTGCGTTTGTTGAGGAGGTGCTGCAGGACGGCGCCCAGGCGCTCGTCTACTAGGCGGGTCAGGCGATGAACAGCCGGCCCACGACGTACACGACCACGCCACCGGTCAGCACCGAAGCGGAGGCGCTCACCAGCTGCGATCGGGCGCCGCTGATCGCGGGCAACATGGCCAGAACTCGACGAACGGCATGGCTTACCCCGGCCGACAGCACCCCCAGGAGCGCGGCTGCCCCAAAGTTGGCAGCGCCGAGCGTGTAGCCGACGACCATCGCGGCAACACCCCCGGCCAGCATCGCCAGAGGCAGTAGCCAAGCGCGCAACCGCGGCGAGACGCCAGCCAGATCGGTCAGGGCGGATACGGCCATCGCGCTCGAGGCGAGGGCCACCACCCAGGCGCCGTGTGCAGAGCGGGGAAGGGCCACGATGCTTGCGCCCGAGACGACGATCGCTATGGCGGTAATGGTCGAGGCGATGGACTCCACGAGCCGCGGCCGGCCGTCCCGACGGGCCAGCTGGTGGAGAAACGCAATAATCATGGAGCCGGCCAGCGCGGCCGGCATCCAGGCCAGGAAGGGATCGGCGCGAGTTGCCAACGCGGTCCCGATCGCCGCCGCGGACCCCACAGCCAGCACGAACGCGGTGCCGCGCGGACTGGGCAGTCCCAGCAGTCCCGACCAACCCCAGGCGATGACGCCCGCGGCGAGGGCGACCGCGAAGGCGACGAGCACCGGCCCGGCGAAGGCGGTAATGGTCAGCAGACCCGCGAGGGCGACAACAGCGATGGTCACCACAGGCTGCCGTGGCATCTCGGGCACGGGTGCAGGTCCCGGCCCGGAGGTCGCCGCCGCGGCGCGTGCCAGCGCGCGGGTCAGCACGCGGGCCGGTGGGGGAGGTTCAGGGGTGGCATCAGTCACGTGCCGCATCCTCCCATCACCCGCCGGCGAACGGTGGCAGCACCTCAAGGGTGGTCCCTTCCGACGACGACTCAGGCGAAGGTTCAGGCAAGGGCTCTGCGGCGGTCACCGGGCGCCCGTCCAGCAGGATCGTGGACACGTTCAGGACGACACCCAGGCCGGCATGCGCAGCCGCGGCCGCCGCCAGCACGTCGCCGACGTTGCGGCCAGCGAAACGCTCGCTGTCGCACCCGGCCGCAGCCCGCGCCGACGCCCAGTAGCGAATCGTGACGTCCGCATCGGCGCGGGTCGCGCCCACTGTGCCGTTCGTCATACCGGTATCTCCTGCATATGTGAGGATCTCATGAGGCGAACCAACACCCCAACAGCCGAACACTGACCTATTCTGCCTAGGGTGGCCCACCTGTTGTTGCTGACCAACGCCCTGACACCCAGTACAGAGGTGCTACCGGCCCTCGCCCTGCTCAGCCACCGTGTCCACATCCTGCCCGCTGAGCCGGCAGCCCTGATCGACAGCCCGAACGGCGATGCCCTGCTCGTGGACGCGCGCGGTGAGCTCGCCGCAGCCAAGTCCCTGTGCCGGCTGTTGCGCGCCACCGGCGTCTCGGTGCCCTTGATGGCGATCCTGACCGAGGGCGGCCTCGCCGGGCTGACCGCGGAGTGGGGAGTTGACGACGTCCTGCTGAGCACCGCCGGACCGGCCGAGGTCGAGGCCCGTCTCCGGCTGGCCATCGGCTCGCTGGCCATGGCCGGGGACGACGACGTGGCCAGCGGTCAGATCACCGCCGGGGACCTGGTCATCGACGAGACCACCTACTCGGCGCGGGTCGGCGGGCGACTGCTCGACCTGACCTACAAGGAGTTCGAGCTGATCAAGCACCTTGCACAGCACCCCGGCCGGGTCTTCACCCGGGCGCAGCTGCTGCAGGAGGTGTGGGGATATGACTACTTCGGCGGGACCCGCACGGTTGATGTCCACGTGCGGCGTCTGCGGGCCAAGCTGGGCCTGGAGCACGAGGTCCTCATCGGGACCGTGCGAAACGTCGGCTACCGCTTCGTGCCCGAGCCCTCGCCGAATGCGAGCGATTCGCTGACAGATGCCTGATCAGGTCAGGTGGGTGATGGCCGTCGTCGACGAGCTGTCGGTGAACTGACGGCCCCGTGATGGAATGCGGCCATGCAGGTCGACAAGGTGGAGCGACTCAGTGCCGGGCAGCGCTCCGAGGTCCTTACCCTTTCCAGGACGGCCGAGACGGTCGACCAGGTTGCGCCGCTTTCCGAGCAGGTGCTGCTAGCCGCCCGAGGTGGACTCCCCACCGGGACCACCACCGGCTCCTCGCACTTCCTCGCGTATGCCGGCACGCACCTCGCGGGCTATGCCCACCTCCAGCGAGACGGGCCCGGCGAGGCCGCCACCGGGGAGGTCGTGGTGGACCCGGCCTGCCGGCGCCAGGGCGTCGGGACCGCGCTGGTCCACGCCCTCGAAGAAGCGCTCGAAGACGCCTTCAAAGACGCCGTTAAGAATGTCCCCGAGAACGTCCCCGGGCCTGGCGCACACGTTCTGCGACTCTGGTCGCACGGCTATCTCGACAGCGCCCGCGCGTTCGCCCTGCGCGACGGCTACTCGAAGGTGCGTGAGCTCTGGCAGATGCGCCGGTCGCTGCGATCCGACTCATCGCAAGACACCGCCGCCTCACTACCGGCCGTCAGCCTCCCCGAGGGCTTCAGGACCCGACATTTCATCGTCGGTCAGGACGAGGATGCCTGGCTGCGGATGAACGCAGACGCCTTCGTCGACCACCCCGAGCAGGGCCGGATGACTCGCGACGATCTGGACCGGCGGATCGCCGAACCTTGGTTCGACGCCAACGGATTCATCCTGACCGAGGACACGCGGGGCCTCACCCCGGTGCTTGCCGCATCGCACTGGACCAAGGTCGTTGCCACCGAGAACCCACGGATCCGCCCGACGCAGGGCGAGGTCTACGTGGTTGGTGTCGACCCGGCATACCAAGGGCTGGGGCTGGGGCGGGCGGTGACCGTCCTGGGACTCGCCCACCTGCGCGAGCAGGGCCTGACCGACGCCATGCTCTATGTCGATGCCGACAACCGCGCGGCGGTCGCTACCTACTCCCAGCTTGGCTTCGTCCGCTTTGCCGTCGATGTCATGTACTCACGCACCGTTCATCCGTCAGTGCCAAGATAGGGACCATGAGCGCGCACACCGCCGGGGTCCCGCACGCTGTCGAGCGGGCCGACACAGTCGCACCCACCTCGCCCGAGCTGGAGCTTTCGTCCGTCATCAGCGCGCGCCCCCGGTCGTCGAACGGCCAGTTCATGCGCGTGGTCCGGGCCCCCAACCCGGCGGTCGACCCCGACGTGCTGCCCGAGTACCTGCCCGAAGACTCGTCCGAGGAGCTGTCCGAGGAGCGTTTCCTCGAGCGCGAGGTCTCCTGGCTGCAGTTCAACGAGCGAGTCCTGCAGCTTGCCGCCGACGAGTCGGTACCGCTGCTGGAACGCACCCGCTATCTGGCCATCTTCGCCAGCAACCTCGACGAGTTCTTCATGGTTCGGGTGGCCGGCCTCAAGCGCCGGATCGCGACCGGCCTGGCGATGCGTTCGGCCTCAGGTCTGGAACCGCGTGAGGTCCTCGATCAGATCTCGCTGGTTGCCCACGAGCTGATGGCCATGCATGCCAGCGTGTTCGAGGAGCACGTGCGCCCCGCGCTGATCAAGGAGGGCATCGCCATCTTGCGCTGGGATGAGCTCGACAGAGGAGAGCAGGAGGGGCTCCACCGGATGTTCCGGGACCAGATCTTCCCGGTGCTCACCCCCCTTGCTGTCGACCCTGCCCACCCGTTCCCCTACATCTCCGGGCTCTCGCTCAACCTTGCCGTCCTGCTGGTCAACCCCAAGACCCGCATCGAGCACTTCGCCCGCGTCAAGGTGCCTCCGCTGCTGCCCCGTTTCGTGCAGATCCAGTCCCCCGACTCGACGCCGGCCCATCCCTTCCGAGCACGGTTCGTTCCCCTCGAGGACATCATCGCCGCGCACCTTGAGCAGCTCTTCCCAGGCATGCAGGTGAGCGAGCACTTCACCTTCCGCGTCACCCGCAACGAAGACCTCGAGGTCGAGGAGGACGACGTCGAAAACCTGCTCGCGGCCCTGGAGAAGGAGCTCACCCGGCGCCGCTTCGGCCCCCCGGTGCGCCTCGAGATCGCCGAGGACATGGACGACCACGTCATGGACCTGCTCGAACGCGAGCTGGGCGTGGACGCCGGCGAGGTCTACCGCCTTCCTGCTCCGCTGGACCTGCGTGGGCTCGATGTGGTGGCCGACCTCGAGCGTTCGGAACTGCGGTTTCCTGCGTTCGTGCCCAAGACCCACCCCGACCTGGCTGCGGTCGAGAGCTCACAGGCGAGTGACATCCTGGCCTCCATCCGGACCAAGGACATCCTGCTCCAGCACCCCTACGACTCCTTCTCGACATCGGTGCAAGCCTTCATCGAGCAGGCAGCAGCGGACCCAAAAGTTCTCGCCATCAAGCAGACGCTCTACCGCACCAGCGGCGACTCCCCCATCGTGGACGCCCTGATCGACGCAGCGGAGGCCGGCAAGCAGGTGCTCGCGGTCGTCGAGATCAAGGCCCGATTCGACGAGCAGGCCAACATCTCGTGGGCCCGCAAGCTCGAGCACGCCGGCGTCCACGTCGTCTACGGCATCGTCGGCCTCAAGACCCACGCCAAGCTGGCGCTGGTCGTGCGCCAGGAGGCCGAAGGGCTGCGCCGCTACTGCCACATAGGCACCGGCAACTACAACCCCAAGACCGCTCGCGTGTATGAGGACCTGGGTCTGCTCACCTGCAACCCTCAGGTGGGCGAAGACCTGACCCGGCTGTTCAACCAGCTCTCGGGGTGGGCGCCGCGCAGCAGGTTCAAGCGTCTCCTGGTGGCACCGCGCTCGGTGCGCTGGGGCCTCATCGACCACATCCAGGCCGAGACGGAGAACGCGCAGGCAGGGGTCGGCGGCTACGTCGGCCTGAAGGTGAACTCGATCGTCGACGACCAGCTGATCGATGCGTTATACCGCGCTTCGCAGGCCGGCGTCTTGGTCGACCTTTGGGTCCGCGGCATCTGCGCCCTGCGTCCTGGTGTCGAGGGCCTGTCCGAGAACGTCCGGGTCCGCTCGATCCTGGGCAGGTTCCTGGAGCACTCGCGGCTGTTCATCTTCGGCGGCCGCGACGGCGACCCGATCGTCTTCATCGGCAGCGCCGACATGATGCACCGCAACCTCGATCGCCGGGTCGAGGCCCTGGTCCGGCTCTCGGACCCGGGGCACATCGCGGACATGAAGTCCCTGATGAGCCTGGGCATGAGCGATGACGTGTCCAGCTGGCACCTCAGCGGCGACGGCCGATGGACCCGGCACTGCCACGACGCCGACGGCGAGGAGCTGCTCGAGCTGCAGAGCACGCTGATCGAGAACAACGCGAGGCGCCGGCGCAAGGCAGCCCGACGCCGATGAGCTCCCGACAGGTGACGAGGCCGTGATCCGTGCCGCCGGAGCCCTGCCATGGCGTCGCCGACGGGGAGCGCTGCAGGTTGCCCTGGTCCACCGACCCCGCTACGGGGACTGGGCCTGGGCCAAGGGCAAGCTCGATCCAGCCGAGGAGTGGCCGGTCGCAGCGGTGCGCGAGGTCTTCGAGGAGACGGGGCTTCGGGTACGACTGGGGCGCCCCCTGCCATCCTCGGAGTACACCGTCCTGGACCAGGCCGGCCAGCCGGAGACCAAGCAGTGCCGCTACTGGGCGGCCGAGGTCGTGGGCGGTGACGGGAAGCTGGTCAACGAGATCGACGAGGTCGCATGGCTCGACGTCCCTGCAGCCGAAGCCCGGCTCAGCTACGCCCGTGACTACGAACACCTGGGCGCCCTGGTGAACGCAGATGGTGCGGGGGCCCTGACCACGTGGCCGCTGGTGCTCGTCCGCCACGCCAAGGCCCGGTCCCGCTCGACATGGCCCGACGCGGACCCGTTGCGGCCGCTGGACGTCCGCGGTCGCGAACGCGCCAAGGCCCTGGTCCCGATCCTGGCCGCCTACGGTGTGACCCGGGTGATCACCTCCCCGTCGCTGCGTTGCCTCGACACAGTCCTTCCGTATGCAGACGCCGCCGGACACGAGGCTCGACTCAAGGTCGGGCTCTCCGAGGAAGGTTTCGCCGAAAAGCCCGAACGCGCCAGCTATCACCTGACCCGACTGCTCGAACGCGGCAATGCCACGGTCCTGTGCAGCCACGGCCCCGTTCTGCCGGTGCTGCTCGAGCAGCTTGCCGGGATCGCCGACTCCGGCGGTTTCGCTGAGAACCCAGCCAAGGTCACCCTGTCCGAGGCCGCTCAAAGCGGCGTGGGCAAGGGTGAGGCGTTGGTGGCCCACCTGGTCGGAACCGGAACCCAGGCCCGGGTCGTCGACGTCGAGCGATACGTCGCGCCGTGAACCCGTCTTGACCCGCCGTTGGGGTGTCGTTCATCCTTTCCTCACCGTGGAGCCGACCCGCGGCCGCTCGAAGGCCGTACTCCGTTCATGTTCTGTTAACCCACCACCAAGCATTGAGTCACCCGGCCTCCTTAGCGTTGCCCCCATCGGGCAAGCGCCCGACTGACTGACCCCTGCAATGGAGAGGCTCAACATCGTGAAGATCCAGTCTCGTCGGCGATTCGCCAGCGTCACGGGCATTGCCCTGGCCGGCACGCTCGCTCTATCTGGCTGTGGCTCCGACAAGAACGCGACCGCGACCCCGGGCGCGAACGGCACGGCCAAGGCCGGCTGCGCCACCGGCACGCTGAACGGCGAGGGCTCATCGGCCCAGAAGAACGCCATCGAGCAGGCCATCACGGACTTCCAGGCAACGTGCCCGGGTGCGACGCTCAACTACAACCCAACCGGTTCTGGCGCAGGCATCAAGCAGTTCATCGCCGGCCAGGTCGACTTCGCCGGTTCCGACTCGGCCCTGAAAGACAAGCCGAAGGCGGGATCGACCAGCATCGAGCAGGTCGACGCTGACAAGAGGTGCGCCTCCCCCGCCTGGAACCTCCCCATGGTGACCGGGCCCATTGCCGTGGCCTACAACGTCAAGGGTGTCGCCAAGCTGGTCCTGACCCCCGCCGTGACCGCGAAGATCTTCAACGGCACCATCAAGATGTGGAACGACCCGGCAATCGCAGCACTCAACAAGGGCGTCGCCCTTCCGAAGCAGGCCATCAAGGTCTTCTTCCGCTCCGGACGAGTCCGGCACGACCGAGAACTTCACCAAGTACCTGCACACCGCAGCGGCCAAGGACTGGTCCGCGGACCCGGCCAAGAAGTGGTCCGGCAAGGGTGAGGGCAAGGAGAAGTCCGCCGGTGTCGCCAATGCCGTCAAGGCCACCGATGGCGGCATCACCTACGCCGAGTGGTCCTACGCCAAGGACAACAAGCTGGGCATCGCCCAGATCGACAATGGCGCCGGCCCGGTCGAGCTCACCGGCGCGGCAGTCGGCAAGGCCGTCAGCGCCGCCAAGCAGAGCGGCGTCGGCAACAACTTGACGCTGAAGCTGGACTACGCCACCAAGGAGGCCGGGGCCTACCCGATCCTGCTGGTGACCTACGAGATCGTCTGTTCCAAGGCCAAGGACCCCGCCAAGGTCAAGCTGACCAAGGCGTTCCTGAAGTCCTTTGCAGCGGCGGGCGAGCAGACCAAGTTGCAGGACATCGGCTATGCGCCGCTTCCCGCTGAGGTCCAGACCAAGGTCGCCACCGCGATCGACGCCCTTTCCTGATCTCCAAAAGACAGGTTTGAGCTGACGTGCCGAGCATCACCGGCGTCTCTGCCGTAGACGAGCTCCCCGGCCCGGAAGGGCACGGTCCCCTCCAGGGGGACCGTGCCTCCACCGGGCAGCTCGGCGACCGCCTCTTCAGCGGCACGGCCAGAGGCGCCGGTCTGCTTGTCATCGCCCTGGTGAGCATGATCGCCGTCTTCCTGCTCTCCCAGGCACTGCCCGCCCTGGCCAAGGACAAGGTCAGCTTTCTGACGTCGACTCAATGGGATGTCGACGGGACCCCGCTCCAGTTCGGCATCGCCAACATGCTGTGGGTGACCGTGCTCTCCTCGGCGATCGCCATGCTCATCGCCGTCCCCTTCGGCGTGGGCGTCGCCCTGTTCATCACCCAGTACGCACCAGCCTGGCTGAGCCGACCGGCGGCAACCCTGGTCGACCTGCTCGCAGCCGTGCCCTCGATCGTCTACGGCTTGTGGGGACTGCAGGTCTTCGGTCCGCACATGGCCGGGGTGCAGGCCGACCTGGAAAGGCTCTTCGGGTGGTTCCCGCTGTTCAAGGACGCCGGCGTTGGCGCAGCCAGCACGATCCTCACCGTGGCTGTGGTGCTCTCCATCATGGTGCTGCCGATCGTCACGGCGCTCTCGCGCGAAGTCTTCGCCCAGACCCCCTCGTCACACACGGACGCGGCGCTGGCTCTGGGTGCAACGCGCTGGGAGATGATCCGCACCGCAGTCCTGCCCTTCGGCAAGCAGGGGGTCATCAGTGCCTCGATGCTCGGCCTCGGCCGGGCTCTCGGTGAGACGGTCGCTGTCATGATCATCCTGTCGGCGCTGGCTGACGGTACGTCCTGGTCCTGGTCCATGTTCAACGGTGGAGAGACCTTCGCCTCCAAGATCGCCAACAACGCCGCCGAGTTCGACTCACCGCAGAAGGCCGGTGCGTTCATGGCTGCGGGGCTGGTGCTGTTCCTGCTGACCTTCGTGGTCAACGTGATCGCGCGCATCGTGATCGAACGCCAGAAGGCGTTCACCGAATGAGCGTGACGCACATGAGCTCAGACTCAGACCTGAACGCGTGGCCGGGGAGTCCCGCCTCCGGTTTCGGCCACCGGTCCCGTGGCCGAACCCTGCGCAACGCGCTGGCCCGCGCCGTGATGTGGACGGCGTTCGCGGTCGCGATGGTGCCCCTGGCCTGGATCCTCTGGAGCGTGGTCAGCAAGGGCGGACACATGCTGCTCGACAGCCACTGGTGGGCCAACTCCCAGCGCGGTATCACCAACCGTATCGTCGGCGGTGGCGCCGTGCATGCGATCCAGGGCACCCTCATCCAGGGTCTGGTGACTGCGCTGATGGCCGTGCCGATCGGGGTGATGACGGCCATCTACCTGGTGGAGTATGGCCGCGGACGGCTTGCCAAGGTGGTCAGCTTCACGGTCGACATCCTCACGGGCATCCCGTCCATCGTCGCGGCGCTGTTCGTCTATGCCGTGTGGGTCACCGCCTTCGGATTCCAGCGGGTGGCCTTCGCCGTGTGCCTGGCCCTGGTGCTGCTCATGATCCCGGTCGTCGTGCGTTCGACCGAGGAGATGCTCAAGCTCGTGCCGAACGAGCTGCGCGAGGCCGCCTATGCACTCGGCGTGCCGAAGTGGAAGACCATCATGCGGATCGTCCTGCCAACTGCCTTTGCCGGCATCATCACGGGCGTCCTGCTCGGCCTGGCCCGGATCATGGGAGAGACGGCGCCGCTGCTGATCCTGGGGCCCTACACCAAGAACATCGCGACGGACCTTTTCGGCGGGCTCATGCCGACCCTGCCGACGATGATCAACCAGGACCGCACCGAGGTGCTCCAACCTGCCGTTGACCGGGTCTGGGGGGCGGCTGCGACACTTATCCTGCTGATCCTGGCACTGAACATCGCCGGACGCCTCATCGCCCGCTACGGCAAGCTCAAGAACTGACCGGCCCCCCGGCATACCCTGCATTTCGCTGTTCAGAACGAAGGAGGAGAACACCACATGGCCAAGCGCATCGACCTCAAGGACCTGAACGTCTTCTACGGCGCCTTCAAGGCGGTCGAGGACGTGACGATGACTGTCGAGCCGCGTTCGGTGACGGCCTTCATCGGCCCGTCCGGCTGCGGCAAGTCGACGCTGCTTCGGACGCTGAACCGCATGCACGAGGTCATCCCCGGTGGCCGGATCGAAGGGTCGGTTCACCTGGACGACGACGACATCTACGCCGCCAACGTGGACCCCGTGGCCGTTCGGCGCACCGTGGGCATGGTGTTCCAGCGGCCGAACCCGTTCCCCACGATGTCGATCGCGGACAACGTGGCGGCGGGGTTGCGGCTCAACGGCCTGAAGAACAAGAAGGTTCTCGCCGAGAAGGTCGAGGCCTCGCTGCGCAGCGCGAACCTGTGGAACGAGGTCAAGGACCGGCTCAGCAAGCCCGGTGCCGGCCTCTCCGGCGGTCAGCAACAGAGACTGTGCATCGCCCGGGCCATCGCCGTCGAGCCCCAGGTGCTGCTGATGGACGAGCCCTGCTCGGCGCTGGATCCGATCTCCACGCTGGCCATCGAGGACCTGGTCACCGAGCTCAAGAGCACGTACACGATCCTGATCGTGACCCACAACATGCAGCAGGCGGCTCGAGTCTCGGACCGGACAGCGTTCTTCAACCTGGCGGCGACCGGCAAGGCCGGGCGGTTGATCGAGATGGACGACACGCAGAAGATGTTCAGCAACCCGACCCAGCGCACCACCGAGGACTACGTCTCCGGCCGCTTCGGCTGACCCGGTTGTCGCGTGGGGCGGTTTTTGCGTGGG
>DHJN01000069.1:13350-21716 GCA_002404345.1 Actinobacteria bacterium UBA4719
ATGATCGTCGAGGTGATCGTGTGCGTGGTCGAGATCGGGGCACCGAAGGTCAGGCCCGCGACATACAGGATCGACGCTGCTGAGGCTTCGGCAGCGAACCCCTGGGGTGGGTCCAGGTGGATGATCCTGCGTCCCAGCGTCCGCATGATGCGCCAGCCCCCGGAGTACGTCCCCGCGCTGATGACCAGCGCGGTGGAGATCTTGACCCAGAGAGGGATCGACGAGTCTTTCTGGTAGCCGCCCACGGTCAGGGCCAGCACCACGATCCCCATGGTCTTTCCCGCGTCCTGAAGACCGTGGCCAAGCGCCATCGCAGCCGCCGACAAGGTCTGGGCGTAGCGGAACCCGCGCGCCGCACGCCCGGGATGTTGGCGCCGGAAGAGCCACATGATGGCAGTCATCACGAGATACCCGAGGAAGAGCCCGATCACGGGCGAGAGAACCATCGGGATGACGATCTTCTCCAGCACGCCATGCCAGAGCACCGGCGCCCCTGCGGCGAGCGCCGCGCCACCCATGCCGCCGAACAGCGCATGTGACGATGACGACGGCAGACCTCGCCACCAGGTCAGGAGGTTCCACGCTGTGGCACCGACCAGAGCCGAACCGACGATGAGCAGGCCAACGGTGCCGGACGGCGGGGAGATGATGCCCTTGCCGACGGTGCTGGCGACCTTGGTGCCGATGAAGGCCCCGAGGAGGTTGAAGACTGCGGCCATGACGAGGGCGATCCGCGGTGTCAGCGCTCGAGTCGAGACCGAGGTTGCGATAGCGTTGGCCGCGTCGTGAAACCCGTTGGTGTAGTTGAAACCCATCGCAAGGACAATGACGATCGCAACGGGCAGCCAGTCCACGAAGGTCAGGACTCCTTGACCGCGATGCTCTCGACCGTGTGCGCCACGGTCTCGAACGCGTCGGCGGCGGCTTCGAGCTCATCGATGACTTCTTTGAGCTTGAGCACGGTGATGGCGTCGGCGCCATTGTTGAACAGGTCGGCCAGTAGCCGTCGGTAGGCCTGGTCGGCCTGGTTCTCGAGGCGGTTGATCTCGATCCAGTACTCCGACAGGTCGCGCATCGCCCGCAACCTCGGCATGGCCTCGGCGGTCAGCTCGGCCATCCGGGCCAGAACCTCGACCTGAGCCGAGATGCCGTCGGGCAGGTCGTCGATGCGGTACAGGACGATCAGGTCGGCCGCAGCTTCCATCAGGTCCATGCAGTCATCGAGGTTGGACGCGAGTCCATAGATGTCCTCGCGGTCGAACGGCGTGATGAAGGAGGAGTTCACCTTTCGCATGATCGCGTGGGTGGATTCGTCGGCAGCGTGCTCGATGTCTCGCATCCGGGCGGCGACGGCCGCGCGCTCCGAATACTCGACACCCAGCAGATTGGTCAGTTCATGGGCGCCGTCCACGAGGTGCCTGGCGGACGTTGCGAAAAGCTCATAAAAGCTGCTTTCCTTCGGCGTGAAACGAAAACCCACAGGGAGGCTCCGGTCATCGGGAATGTGGCCGATCATGATGCTAGGGCCCCACCCGCCACACCACACCACCGGCTGTTCACCGCGGCGACGCCTGACCGTGGTCTAGCTGTCAGATTCGGGGACTGGCCGGGCCCCTCCGGGACGGACGCCAAGGAGCAGGTCCACCTCGTCCTGGTGCAAGGGCCCATCGCTGGATGTCGCCGCCACCACGAGCTCGCTCACCAGCTCGATCTCGGACTCCATATCATCGTCCGTGAGGTTGTAATCTTGAGCTTCGGCGGCAGACATGTCTCTAATCTACCCGCACCGAACTTGCAGATTCAGTGGATGCGCAGGTGTCGGCCAGAGTTCTCATGCTTGCCGGCAAGAGTGCTCGGCGGCGTTGACGGCCAGATGCCTGCGCGTGGACATGACGTCGGGCCGGGAGCGCCTCACGGCACGTGGCCACTCGGAGCGGCTTGATTTGGGACCCGGGGCACCGCGGCCCGACGTAGGAAAACTGTAACCCGCCAGGTGTCCGGTCGCCATGGACGGTCAGAGGAGATCGCCCTTGCGCCACAGCCGAGCGCACGCCTCGAGGTCATCCGCAGTGGTCAGCAGCGAGGCCGCGCGCCGGGTCTGAGCCGAGCCCCACAGAGGGTCGTGGGCATCAGAGTCGTCGGCAAGGTGCGCGCGTCCGGCCGCGACCACCCGACAGAACCCTGAAGCCCGCTCCAGTGCTATCGCCAGGTCGCCATCGAACACGCCGGTCAGGATGGCGTCGGTGAGCGCTCGCAGCTCAGCGGGCCCGGGGGGCTCCGCCACACCCGCCACGACATGCGGAACATCGGCAAAGCGTATGCCGGCCGTGTAGTCCGCGCTCGCACCCACGGCGTCCCGGCACACCCACTCCCGTAAGGCGTAGAGCCGCCACAGGGCTCCCGGGAGGGTGCGCGCGGGACGGTCTGCCCACAGCTCTGCGATGGTGGAGAGCCCGAGGTCGTCGACGAGTGCGACGAGCTTGGTGGTGAGCTCAGGATCGTGAGTGGCCCGGCCAGTCTTGACGATGACAGCGGCGGTCTCATGCGCGACCTCGGTGACGCGAGCCGGGTCAAGGGACTCCGGACCGCCCTGGGAGTCCATCGACAGCGGCGTGAAGAACGCCGGTCGCCGAGGATTCGCCCGGTCCTGGTTGTCCTCCGCCATCTGCCGATTTTCGCACGATCTCCCTGAACCGGGGATTCTTCACAGAGATTCGAAGCCGGTGACCGTCAGGACGGCCTCGCCCGCCTCGTCGGAGGCCGCCAGGTCGACGGCTGCGGTGATGGCCCAGTCGTGGTCACCCTCCGGGTCGTCGATGACCTGGCGAACAACCCAGCGCCCCGGCTCCCTGGCGATCTGCAGCATCTGCGGGCCGCGGGCGTCCGGTCCGGTGCCGATCCAGTCGTGCTCGGTGAAGTAGGCGGCGATGCCGTCCTCCCAGCCGTCCTCGCCGAAGTCCGGGTCCAGTTCGCCGAGGTCGATCCAGCGCCGCAGGGAGGCCAGCTCCACCCGCCGGAACATGGCGTTGCGGACCAGGACCCGGAAGGCGCGCTCGTTGGACGTGATCGGCTTGGGTTGTGCCACGAGGGAAGCGGGTGTGATCTGCGCCATGAGCTGGCTGGGATCGCTGGGGTCGACCAGCTGTTCCCACTCGTCGAGCAGGCTGGAGTCGGTCTGGCGCACGACCTCCCCGATCCACTCGGTCAGGTCGATGAGCTCCTCGGTCTTGGCGTTGTCAGGCACCGTCTGGCGCAGCGCCTTGTAGGTGTCGGACAGATACCGCAGCACCAGCCCCTCCGAACGCGTCAGACCGTAGAACGCGACGAACTCACCGAAGGTCATGGCCCGCTCGAACATGTCCCGGAGCACGGACTTGGGTGACAGCTCAGTCTCTGAGACCCAGGGATGCCCCTGGCGATACATCTCGTAGGTGGCCTCGAGCAGTTCGAGCAGGGGCTTGGGCCAGCTGACGTCGTCGAGCAGCTCGAGGCGCTCGTCGTACTCGATCCCCTCGGCCTTCATCTGAGCGACCGCCTCGCCCCGGGCCTTGTGCCGCTGTGCGGACAGCACCGGTCGCGGGTCCTCGAGGGTGGCTTCCAGGATAGAGACGACATCGAGAGCGTATGTCGGCGACTCGCGATCCAGGACGTCAAACGTCGCGAGGGCGAAGGTCGAGAGCGGCTGGTTGAGAGCGAAGCCGAACTGCAGGTCCTCGGTCACCCGCAGGGTGCGGCCGGTCTCGTCCGGCGGCTCGAGCCGCTCGACGACGCCAGCGCTGAGCAAGGTCCGGTAGATCTCGATCGCCCGCTTTGACAACCGGGCCTGGTTACGGGGCTCCTCGTGGTTGTCGCGCAGGAGCTGACGCATCGACTCGAACGGATCACCCTCTCGCGCAATGACATTGAGCAACATGGAGTGGCTGACCCGCATCCGCGAGACCAACGGCTCGGGCTCGGCTGCGACCAGCTTCTGGAAGGTCGCCTCGTTCCAGCTGACGAACCCCTCGGGCGCCTTCTTGCGCTGGATCTTGCGCAGCTTCTTCGGGTCGTCACCGGCCTTGGCCACGGACTTGGCGTTCTCGACGTCGTGGTCCGGGGCCTGCACCACCACCGACCCCGACGTGTCATAGCCGGCCCGTCCCGCACGCCCGGCGATCTGGTGGAACTCGCGGGCCTTGAGCACCCGCTGACGCGTGCCGTCGAACTTCGACAGTCCGGTCAGGACCACCGTGCGGATCGGCACGTTGATGCCGACTCCGAGCGTGTCGGTTCCGCAGATCACTTTGAGCAGGCCCGCCTGGGCAAGCTGTTCGACCAAGCGACGGTACTTGGGCAGCATCCCGGCGTGGTGAACACCGATCCCGTGGCGCACCAGCCGCGACAGCGTCCTGCCGAATCCGGCCGAGAACCTGAAGCCGCCGATCAGGGCGGCGATCTCGTCCTTCTCCTCGCGCGTGCAGACGTTGACCGACATGAGCGCCTGTGCGCGTTCGAGTGCCGACGCCTGGGTGAAGTGCACGACATAAACCGGGGCCTGATGGGTGACCAGAAGCTCCTCGAGCGTCTCGTGCAGGGGCGTCATGGCGTAGGAGTAGCTCAACGGCACTGGCCGCTCGGCCGAGGTGACAACGGCCGTGGTGCGCCCGGTGCGTCGGGTCAGGTCGGACTGGAACCGCTCGACATCGCCCAACGTGGCTGACATCAGGACGAACTGGGCCTGCGGCAGCTCCAGGATGGGCACCTGCCAGGCCCAGCCCCGCTCGGGCTCGGCGTAGAAGTGGAACTCGTCCATCACGACCTGGCCGATGTCGGCGCCCGCGCCCTGGCGCAGCGCGATGTTGGCCAGCACCTCGGCGGTGCAGCAGATGATGGGCGCCTTGGCGTTCACCGAAGCGTCGCCGGTCAACATCCCGACGTTGCCGGCACCGAAGATGTCGCAGAGGGCAAAGAACTTCTCGGAGACGAGGGCCTTGATCGGCGCCGTGTAGTAGGTGCGCTTCCCCTGGGCCATCGCGGCGAAATGCGCGCCGGTCGCCACGAGGGTCTTACCCGAGCCGGTGGGCGTCGACAGGATAACGTTCGAGCCCGTCATGACCTCGATGACGGCCTCTTCCTGAGCCGGATAGAGGGTGATCCCCTGCTCCCCCACCCAGGTCGCGAACGCGTCATACAGGGTGTCCGCATCGCGGTCTTGCGGGCTGGGCGGCAGGAGGTCAGTGAGTGTCATCAGGGTTCACACGGTATGCCGTGTGCCGGCCGCCGCGCGCCTCACAGCAGGAACCGGAACAACGGGCTGTCCGCGGGCACCAGCTCGAACTGCACCGGCGCATGCTCCATCCGTTCGAGCAGGGGATCGAGATCGTCAGCGCTGCCAAGCTCGATACCGACCAGGGCCGGACCGATCTCACGGTTGCTCCGCTTGACGTACTCGAACAGCGTGATGTCGTCCTCCGGGCCCAGAACCTCGTCCAGGAACCGGCGCAGAGCACCCGGCTCCTGCGGGAAGTCCACCAGGAAGTAGTGCTTGCGACCCTCATGCACCAACGCCCGCTCGACGATCTCGGCGTAGCGGCTGACGTCGTTGTTTCCACCGGACAGGATGACGAGCACCGTTGACCCTGGAGCGATATCGATCACATCGCCCAGCGCCGCCGGCGCGAGTGCGCCGGCGGGCTCGGCGATGACTCCGTCAGACTGGTACAGTTCGAGCATCTCGATGCAGACCCGGCCCTCGTCGACTGCGACCAGCTCGGGCCCGGCATCGCGCACGATCGGATAGGTCACGTCCCCGGCGCATTTCACGGCCGCGCCGTCCACGAAGGTGTCGATGTCGGAGAGCTCCACCGGGGCGCCCGCGGTGACCGCGGCCGCCATACAGGCTGCTCCTGCGGGTTCTACGCCGACGACCCGCACCCCCGGGTGGCGTTCGGACAGCCAGGCGAGCGCACCTGCGAGCAGCCCACCGCCGCCGACGGGCACCACCACCACGTCGGGCACCCGTCCGAGCTGCTCAAAGGACTCGAGGATGACAGTGCCCTGGCCGGCGATGGTGCTGGCGTGGTCGAAGGCAGGCACCAGCGTCGCGCCGGTGCGCCGTGCATCGTTACCGGCGGCAACGGCGGCCTCATCGTAAGTGTCTCCGACGATGAGAATCTCGACGTTGTCGCCGCCGAGCTGGGAGATGCGGTCACGTTTCTGCCTCGGCGTGGTGCGGGGCAGATAGACCCGCCCGGTCAGGCCAAGAGCGTTACAGGCGAAGGCGAGTCCCTGACCGTGGTTGCCAGCGCTGGCGCAGACGACACCGGCTGCGCGCTGGCTCTGGTCGAGCTGTGCCATGAGGTTGTAGGCACCGCGCACCTTGTATGACCGCACGACCTGCAGGTCCTCGCGCTTGAGCCAGACCTGCGCCCCGGTGCGTGCCGAGAGACGTTCGTTGAGCTCGAGAGGGCTACGAACGACCACTCCGGCAAGGCGTTCGGCGGCCGCCTCGACCGCCGCGGCATCCACCGTCGCCGTCATGCCGGTCGCTCCGTGGCGCCGTCCTCCTCGCGGAGGCGGGGCTCGGTCCGCAGCTGCGGGTGTATGCCGTGCTTGTCCGCGTAGAAGGCGCGGACCATGTCCATGTCGGCCCCGACATCACCGGTCGGCCTGAACGAGGGACCGAAGCCCAGGGTGCGAGTAGGCCCGTCGATGAAGCCCATGCTGATCGGCAGGCCCGTCTGCTGGGCGATCCGATAGAAACCGGACTTCCAGTAGTCACCCTTCTTGCGGGTGCCCTCGGCCGCGATGATCAACAGGAAGGGCGAACCGGTCTTGGCTTCGGCGAGCAGATCCCGCACGACTGCACCCGGGTTCTTGCGATCCAGCGAGATGCCACCGTTGGCACGGAGCAGGGGGCCCAGCGGCGTACGCATGATCTCCGCCTTGATCAGCACCCGGGGAGGGACACCGCCGCTCCACATCAACAGCAGCATGGCGACCCAGTCCCACTGGGACGTGTGCGGTGCGCCTACCAGGATGCCCGAGCTGGGAACGTCACCGACCGTGCGCCAACGGGCCAGTCGCAACACCAGCCGAGCAACTGCCTTGCGCACGATCAGCCTCTCGATGTCACGATCCGGGAGACCAAGCGTATTCGGGTCATCACGGACGGCGGACCACGTGTGAGTCAGGACTCAGGCGCAACCGCTCGGGCGCCGGCGTGGACGGTGATGTTGAGCGACCGGATGCATTCGGTCCGACCGCTCAACGAAGTGCGACGTTGGTGATGAAATCAGGCGGGTGGTGAAATCAGGCGCGCTTGGGCAAAGCAAGCGAGTCGAAGATCTCAGTGACGCCCTGGACCGGCTGGCTGAAGTCTACGAAAGGCGGGAACAGGGTGCTGCGCTCTTGCTTGAATGCCACATCGAAGGGCTCGGTCGACGCGGCGAAGGTGCGGTTGCTCTCGTAGGGGTCCATGCCTTCCAGGTAGACACCGGCAATCGGTCCCTGCGGGGTGTCACTGAGGGTGACCACCTCGACGTTCTGGCCGAGAGCCCGTCGCGACGTGGTCATTCCCTCCTCGCCGAAGGTCCCCTTTGTCCAGGCTGCGCCGTGGGCTTCTTGCCCTGGGATGAGAGGCGCGCAGAAGGCCATCCCGCGGCCGCGCTGGGTGACCACGGGGTCCACCCACTCACCGAAGGTCTCCGGAGGCGGGCCGTCGGGAGGCTCGGTGATGTCGATCCCGTGCACCGCCTTGATCGTGGCGGCGAAAAAGCGGTCTAGGTCCGAAGTTTGTTGGGCAAAACTGCCAAGAACGTCCGCTGCGCTTCGCTCTGACTCCACGTAGGCGACGACGAAGTCACCCATCGGGGTTTGCTGCCAGTAGGCGCGTTCCAAGGTGACCCCGATCCGGTGCCGGGACTCGAAGTAACCCTCAGGGTCTGCTTGAAACCTCTCGGCTGCCCTTGATGTCTGCTTCCGTCTTTCCGGCTAGGACTGGAAACGGCAAGACTGTGCGATACATCTCAGGTCTCCTTCGGTGCAATGACGTGGCGCTTTGCGCAGAAGGATTCAGCACACCAGGACTGGGTCCGACACCCGTTGACAACACGCACGAGGGATACCAGCAGGCGCCCTCGCAGGGGGTCGGCCAACGACTACCCACTGGCCCTGCGCCACCAGGACGGCACCCTGACAGACGTTCTGTACAACGCCTCGGTCTCCGCGACAACGGCGGGAAATTCTCGGCGTGCTCGCCGCCACCCGCGACATGACCAAACAGAAGCGGACAGGCCACGAGCCGGAGCCTGGTTGGTGACCCACGACCGGTCAACTAGGCTACGGGCGGCGTGTTGGGTTCTTCCCATACCCCGGGCCTCTGGCGT
>DHJN01000069.1:21851-22011 GCA_002404345.1 Actinobacteria bacterium UBA4719
CCTCTGGCGTATGGGAACAACCCCTCTGGCCTCCGGAAACGCTACGAGGCCATTGTTTCGTGCCCCCTAGTCTGGGACGGTCGGCAACTGTTCTGGACCATCCATCGGACGATCTTGGAACGGGCTGGCGCCGGGTAAGTCCCAATGGCGTTAACTTAGA
>DHJN01000027.1 GCA_002404345.1 Actinobacteria bacterium UBA4719
GGCGGTCATCGTCGACACCTGGTGGCAGACCGAGAACGGCGCGCTTCCTGGGCAGCACGCTGCCTGCCTTACAGCCGATGAAGCCCGGCAGCTGCGGCCCCGGCGTGCTGGGGATCTATCCGGTGGTCTACGACGAGGAGCGCAAGGTCGTCGAGGCCGGAAGCGGTCGAGCTGGCAACATTTGCATCCGCAACCCGTGGCCCGGAATCTTTCAGACCGTCTGGGGTCAACCCGAACTGTTCGTGCGGCTGTACTACGAGAAGTACTGCGCCAACTCCGACAGCACGGACTGGCATGACTGGCCGTACCTCGCCGGCGACGGCGCCGTGTTGGCCGAGGATGGCTATTTCCGGATCCTCGGCCGCATCGACGACGTCATCAACGTCGCCGGGCACCGGCTCGGGACCAAAGAGCTCGAGTCAGCAAGCCTGATGGTCGAAGAGGTCGCCGAGGCCGCTGCAGTTCCCGTCTTCGATGAGCTTCGCGGCCGTTCGGTTGAGATGTACGTGGCGCTCAAGGACGGGGTCACGCCGAGCAAGGACATCGAGGACAAGGTCATCACCGCGATCGAGGCCGAGATCGGGAAGATCGCGCGACCCAAGAACGTGTGGATCGTCGCCGACATGCCCAAGACCCGCTCCGGGAAGATCATGCGCCGGGTCATCGCCTCGATCTCCAACTTCACCGACATCGGTGACGTCACCACGCTGGCCAACCCCGAGATCGTCGAACACGTCCGCCACCACGTCCAGAACGAGAAACTGACCTCCGGCGAGGTTCCCCGCCAGCTCACTGCAGAAGAGGAAGCCGAGATCAAGGCCTTCGGCCAAGCCGAGTAACCGTGGGAGCCGGATCACGTCATGGCTCGATCCTCGCACTCAGCGACGGCCACGATCGCCGTTGAGCCTGGATCCACGTGCGCCGTGAGGCGCTGACAACTCGAATGGAGGTGTGAGACCTTCATCGCCGTCCTGTCGCAGCAGGGTGGTGCAGCTGAGGGCAGCCTGCCCCGGGAGGTGTCTTAACGAAGTGCGGGGTTCCTCAGCCGCCGCAGTACGAAAGGTGAAGCACTGCTCCACCACTTCTACGACCCCTTCCCAACGGTCGGGCGCTACGAGGAGGTGGTGATGGGGTAGCGCCTCGGCGTCGTCCCCGGCCTTCCGTGATTGGCCGTCTCACATCACGACCAGACGCCCTTCACGCCGGGGGCCGTACACCACACAGAGGGGTACCGTCATTTGTGGTGTCTGATTCGGCAATGACGCCCGGAAACGAGGAGGGCTAGAACTTCGTGAGCAACGACGCAGCGGGTGTGGTTCTTCGCACCGGCGACAAGGAGCTCCAGCTTCGGCTGGTCGAGTCGACCGAAGGCAACAACGCCTACGACGTGTCGCAGCTGCTGGAGGAGACCGGTAACGTCACGCTCGACGTGGGTTTCGTCAACACAGCCTCCTGCCGCTCGGCCATCACCTACATCGATGGTGGCGCTGGCATCCTTCGCTACCGCGGCTACCCGATCGAACAGCTGGCGGAGAACTCGACCTTCCTGGAGACCTCGCACCTGCTGATCTACGGTGAGCTCCCGACCGCCCAGGAGCTGGAGAACTTCGACGCGCGGATCCGCCAGCACACGCTGCTGCACGAGGACCTCAAGAGCTTCTTCGGCGGCTTCCCGCGCGACGCCCACCCGATGCCCGTGCTGTCCTCGGCGGTCTCGGCCCTTTCGACGTTCTACCAGGACAGCCTGGACCCGTTCGACGCCGAGCAGGTGGAGATCTCGACCGTGCGCCTGATGGCCAAGCTGCCCACGATCGCGGCGTATGCGTACAAGAAGAGCATCGGCCAGCCGTTGCTGTACCCCGACAACACCCTCTCGATGGTGGAGAACTTCCTGCGGATGACCTTCGGGCTCCCGGCCGAGCCCTATGACCTGGACCCGGTCATGGTCAAGGCGCTGGATCAGCTGCTGATCCTGCACGCCGACCACGAGCAGAACTGTTCGACCTCGACGGTGCGCATGGTGGGCTCGGCGCACGCCAACCTGTTTGCCTCGGTCTCGGCCGGGATCAACGCGCTGTTCGGGCCGCTGCATGGTGGGGCCAACCAGGCGGTGCTGGAGATGCTCGACCAGATCAAGGTCGATGGTGGTGACGTCGACCAGTTCGTGCGCAAGGTCAAGAGCAAGGATGAGGGTGTCAAGCTCATGGGCTTCGGGCACCGGGTCTACAAGAACTACGACCCGCGGGCGGCCATCATCAAGAAGACCGCCGACCAGCTCCTGGAGAGCCTCGGCCACCGCGACGCCTTGCTCGACATCGCCTTCAAACTGGAGCAGGTGGCGCTCTCGGACGAGTACTTCATCGAGCGCAAGCTGTACCCGAACGTCGACTTTTACAGCGGCCTGATCTACAAGGCGATGGGCTTCCCGCCCAGGATGTTCACCGTGCTGTTCGCCCTGGGCCGGCTGCCGGGCTGGATCGCCCAGTGGCGCGAGATGATCCAGGACCCCGAAACCAAGATCGGCCGCCCGCGTCAGGTCTACGTTGGGGCCACCGAGCGCAAGTACGTGCCGGTGTCCAGGCGCTGACGCGACGCTGCTCAGCGCACCGGACAGCCCGACTTTCCCCTTGTGGATGTGCGGGGCTTACCGGTGCGTTCACGCGTCGGCCACGATCGCCAACCAGCCCAGGATCGGTGGCAGGACCGCTAGGCGTCCAGTGAATGCCCAGGTTCTGAACGAGATACGGCTGTATGCCGGGCACGTTCCGCTCGCGCCGTAGAAACTCCAGCGCCTGGGGCGCTGTTGGTCCGCGACGTCGTCGGGCTGTACTTGCGTCGTGGCCCAAACGGGCCGGCAGGATCGCCGTAGCTGGGTGGAAATGGCGAGAGAGTCCCAGGTGCCGCATCGGTTGTAGGTGTCTTTGGCCGCCCGCGAAACGTGAAGAGCACCCGCACCCGCCATCGCCTCTCAGTCGTCAGCACGCCGAGGTGTCACAGGTTCTGTGTCGACATTACGGATGGTGAGTGCCGCCCGGGGTGGACAATCACGTTGGTGGGCCCACTGCGACGGATAGGTCGAGCACTCCTGGCGTTCGCGCTGGTGCTCTTCGCAGGAACCGTCGGCTACGTCATCCTCGGGTTCGGAGTTCTCGACGCGGTGTACCAGACGGTCACCACGGTCACGACTGTCGGCTTCCGTGAGGTCCACCCCCTGACGGTTGAGGGCCAGCTGTTCACCATCTTGCTCATCCTGATGGGCGTCGGAACCGCGCTATACACCTTTGGTGTCCTACTCGAAGCGCTCATCGAGGGACACTTGCGCCAACACATGGAGAGGTGGCGGATGGATCGCCAGATCAGCCGGATGACCGGACACATCATCGTCTGCGGGTGGGGTCGCGTGGGCAGGGCGAGTGTGAAATACCTCAGCTCGCTCGGTCAACCCGCAGCTGATTGGTGGCCGGCGGATGGCGGCCTTCGCGCGGCAGCCCCACGTCAGCGAGTTCCTCGACGTGGTCATGCACGACGAGACCCTCGATTACCGAATCGAGGAAGTCGAGATCACCGCCACGTCGCCATTGGCCGGCCGGTCCCTGGCGGACGCGGCGCTCCGTGAAGCCACCGGAGCCCTGCTGCTGACCATACCGTCCGCTAGCCAATCCGATCCCGGACACGCGCCTGGACCCGCGCGTCGACGCGCACTGAGAGACCAGGTGGCGGGAACCGCCTTGGAGGTCCATGCAGGTTTTCGGCCGAGCCGGGACGTTCGACCAGCCGACCCCACGAGCCGAGAACCGTTGGCACGTCTCAGTTGCCTTCTCGGCGTGGCAGCGGATCTGGTTGTACACGATGGCGGTCAGCTGACTCGCCATGTTGATCCCGGGGTTGAATCCAACGATTCCGCAACGGCCCCCGTCCTCGCGCACGTTCTGGGCATCATCCACGTGGCCGCCTCGCACGCGATGGCAGTCGGACCGCTGCGCCACGTCGATCGTCCACTTGCCGTTGCGCGCTACTCGGCCATGGCACTCGACACCCTCGGCGACGTCGGTCGCGGCTCGCCCATGCTGGCCGCCGCAAGCTTCGCTCCCCGGCCAAACCCGGCGTCGCTGAACGAACGGCTGGAGTCCGGACTGCGCCATTGGGTTACCGCTGCTCAAGCCGAACTGAACCGGACAGTCCCCAGCACGGACGTGATCCGCAACGTCATGAACCAAAGCGTCCATCTGTATGCCGTGTCCGCCCGCCTCCTCGAAACCGCCGAATGTGCAGGTGAGTTGGCCGGCGCGACCACCGCCGACGTGCGCGAGTCCCTGCAGTCCGCGATGCACGAGATGGGCCAGGCCGACCGGCTGTGGGGATCGGTGACCACGGCAATGCCGCCATCGCACGAATACGTCGCAGCCGCACGCGAACTTCACGCCGCACTGACCGGCACGACGCATGATGGGCTGCATCCACGGGGCGTCAACGAGATCGCTGAGAACCTCGATGTTGGACGAGCCATGGCGGACCTTCGGTACGCCGCCCGAGATGTCGCCGACCTGGTTCGCGATGTCCAGCACTTGCCTGACCAGCTGCTTCGGTCCGGGCTGCTGTTCGCGCCGGCGAGCAGCTGGCGCCTTCGGTGGAGCGGCTGCATGAGCGGGCCACCGGGCGGTACGTCGCCGTCCTCCAAGACGAGGCCCCCGATCTCGTCACCGCCGCCAGGACGGTCACAGGAGGTTCTGATCTGGGAGCCCAGGCTCTCGATCGCGCCGTCATCGCGATGCATCCACCCGCGATCCCGGTGGTCTTCCGGACCCGACCTGCGATGGCGCACGAACTGTGAGCGGCGTTGGTGCCCCCGACTGGGGAGATGTCGGCGTAACTGGGTGCCGTCGCGCATCGGCTAGTCTCTGGCGGTCATGACTCCGGATGCCCATTCGCGGCGCAAACCGACCACGCGAACCCGCAAGGTTCCCGCGTCGATCCGCACGGACCCATCCTCTGATGACGTGCACGATGTTGTGTTCTTTCGAAGGCACCGAGCCGACGATCCCGCTCAGAGCATCCCCGGTCGGGAAGCGTTGAACTCCTACCCGGGGAAGGTTCGCGCGACCATGCGTGCCGTTCTTGTTGCCGTGGCAGCCAGCCCGCCGAAAAAGTTCACCGGTGGCGGTTACTGGGAAGCCATGAAGGGTGACATGGCCGGCTGGTTCGAGGTTCGGGTCGACGGCCCGAAGCGTCACCACTACCGATTGTTCTGCCGCCTCGACTACCAGGCCACGAACGTATCCAAGCCGCTGCTGGTGGAAGTCGCGGGTTTGGACAAGCCGTTCCGCACAGTCTTGAGCAGCGCGGACTACGCGAAGGTGCGGCGCTTGGGTGACGAGTACCTGTCCCGCAACCCGCGTTGCCTCGCCTGACCAGTAGGCGTCGTCAGATAAGAGCCGGTTCCCGACTTTGGGGTGTTCGCATCCCAGCCAGGTGCGCCACCAGGGTCTGTGTGTCTGCGCTGCGTCCTTCCAGGAGCGGGGTGGTGACCTGTTCGCGATCGGCGACGGGCAGCGGTTCGACTGTGATGCGCATGCCGAGCGCGGCAGCTACTTCGGCCAGCGTGCCCAATGTTGGATTGACCTGACCGGCCGAAAAGAGTCGCCGCATGGCGGCAGGCTCGGCGCTGATCGCGCGAGCAAGGGCCGCCTTCGATAGTCCGGCGGCCTCTCGTGCGTCATTGAGGGCGTTGACAACCTGGTCGATGGTGGAGATGCGAACTGACTCCACGACGTACTCGCGCAGAAACTCGGGATCCTCCAGGTCGCGCGCCAAGTCGTCCCAAAAGACGCTCTTGCTGGTTCCCATCTCAGCCTCCAATATTGCGCTACCCACTTCGCTGATGCGTAACACATAAGTTACGTTACCTCGAACCAGAAAGCAACATCCCGCAGGCCGTCGCCGATGCCCGATGCCCGGCGAACCGTCGCACCGTCGCACCGCGAGCGTCGCAGAACTGTGAGGTCGAGGCGATGTCAGGCGCGCAGGAACGATGGTGCCCCCCACTAGCTCGTACCCGTTGAGTAGTGAACGCACGAGGGCGAACACTGAAGCCGTTGAACGGTCCGGGAGGAACGATGGCAATAACAGCAGGAGAGCACCTGGTCCTGACCATGGAAGATGCAGCAGAACGGCTGTGCATTGGTCGGACGCTGATGTACTCGCTCGTCAAAGCAGGTGCCATCGAGTCCGTCCGCATTGGCCGACTGCGCCGAGTGCCAGCAGAAGCGTTGGATGCGTTCGTCCGCCAACTGCAACACCACAACGCCGACGACGTCGACGCGGTTTGAGGGATCGACCGTGGCACGAAGCAACGGCGAGGGCAGCCTTTACCAACGGCACGACCACGTGTCCTGCCCGGAGGTGGGACCGGACGACGAACGACCCGAGCACCGCTGCCGGGGGCGCTGGGTCGGAGCGGTCACGCTCGATAGCGGCAAACGGGCTGTGTTCTACGGGGCGACCAAGGCAGACGTCAAGGCGTCGATCAAGCAGGCTCAGTCGCGGATGGACGTGGGTGCGCCGGCCAAGGATGCCAAGACACCTCTGTCTGTCGTCGTTACCGGGTGGATCGCGTCGACGCTGGAGGCAAGCGACCTCAAGCCGTCGACCAAGGCGACGTATGCGACGCTGCTGTGCTCGCAAGTCCTCACGGATGACATCGCATCCAAGCCGCTGGCGGACCTCAAGCCCAGCCACGTGGAGCAGCTCGCCGTGCGGATGCGGGTCAAGGGGTGCAGCCCGTCGACCGTTCGGCAGACGTACACGGTGCTTCGATCGGTGCTTGAGACGGCGGTACGGGACGAACTGCTCGCCACCAACCCTGCGGCCAGGGTCAAGCGACCAGGCGTGCCAAGGACTGAGGCACGTTACCTCACCATTGCCGAGGTCGCTGTTCTGCTCGAGACGGCGAAGGACTCACGCTATGCGCCGCTCTTGCGACTGCTCGTCTCGACGGGCCTGCGCCGCGGCGAGGCGCTGGCGTTGCGCTGGCAGGACGTGGACCTCGCAAACGGCGTTCTGCGGGTCCGTGGCACGCTCTCGCGGGTCGACGGGCATCTGGTCATCGGTGAGCCCAAGACGGAGCGCTCACGCCGTGATGTGCCGCTCTCCCCCGCGACTGTGGCGCTGTTACGGTCGGTCAAGGTGAGCCAGGGGGTCGAGCGACTCAAGGCGGCCTCGATCTGGGTTGAGACGGGCCACGTCTTCACCACACAGATCGGGACGGCGGTCGACCCCAGGAACGTGCTGCGGGCGATCAGCACCGCAGCCAAGGCTTCGGGTATGGCCGACGTCGGCCTGCACACGCTGAGGCACTCATTCGCTACCCACATGCTCGAGGTCGGCGTCCCGCTGCATACCGTCTCAGAGCTGCTCGGGCACTCGTCCGTTGCGGTCACCGGTGACGTTTACGGCCATGTCTCCACCGAGGGCGCCCGCTCTGCTGTCGAGCGGCTCTCAGCAGCGATGGGGTGGTGAGAATGTGTGCCGTTGCACATGTGCCGTTGCTACATGTGCCGTTGCTACACGCGTTGCTACATTTCGGCCTCCGGACACGAAAGAGGCCGCTCCCGATTTCTCGGAAACGGCCTCTGACCTGCTGCTTTGTCCCAGTCGGGATGACAGGATTTGAACCTGCGACCCCTTGACCCCCAGTCAAGTGCGCTACCAAGCTGCGCCACATCCCGGGACTCTCGCCTGCGTGATGCTCAGGTGAGGCGAACGAAACTTTAGCCTACGCACACCCTGGGCTCCGAATCGCCATACCCGCAGCGGTATTTCGACCGGTTCAGACGTCGCGCCGGACGCGCCCAGCGACCTACTTCTTGCGACGCTTCTCGCGCACCCGCACCGAGACCTCGATGGGAGTTCCCTCGAAGCCGAACTCCTCGCGCAGGCGGCGCTCGATGAAGCGCCGGTAGCCGGCCTCGAGGAAACCGCTGGCGAAGATGACGAAGCGCGGCGGGCGGGTGGAGGCCTGCGTGGCGAACAGGATCCGCGGCTGCTTGCCTGAGCGCACCGGGTGCGGGTTGGACGCGGTCACCGTGCCCAGGAAGGCATTGAGGCGACCCGTGGACACGCGGGTGTCCCAGGACTCGAGCGCTGTCTCGATCGCGGGAACCAGACGGTCCATGTGGCGACCGGTGAGCGCAGAGATGTTGACGCGGGGAGCCCACGGGATCTGGACGAGCTCCTTCTCGATCTCGCGTTCGAGGTAGTGACGGCGTTCCTCATCGAGGGTGTCCCACTTGTTGTAGGCGACCACCAGGGCACGTCCGGAGTCGACGACCTGCTGGATGACGCGAATGTCCTGCTCGGCGATGGCCTCCTGCGCATCGATCAGCACGACGGCGACCTCGGCTTTCTCGAGCGCCGTCTGGGTACGCAGCGAAGCGTAGAAGTCGGCTCCACGGGTCTGGTGGACTCGGCGGCGGATGCCGGCCGTGTCCACGAAGCGCCACGTCTTGCCGCCGAGCTCGATCAGCTCGTCGACCGGGTCACGGGTGGTTCCGGCAACCTTGTCGACGACGACCCGGTCCTCGCCCGCAAGCCTGTTGAGCAGACTGGACTTGCCGACGTTGGGACGGCCGACCAGCGCCACTCGACGTGGGCCACCGCGGGCGTAGGCCTCCCCGACTCCGGAGAACTTGGGCAGGACCTCGAGGACGGCGTCCAGGACGTCACCGCTGCCCCGACCGTGCAGGGCCGAGACGGGCCACGGCTGGCCGAGACCGAAGGACCACAACATCGCCGCATCCGCTTCGGCGCGCTGGTCATCAACCTTGTTGGCCACGAGGATCACCGGCTTGCCGGACTTGCGCAGCAGCTTGACCACCGCATCGTCGGTGTCGGTCGCGCCGACGGTCGCGTCGACCACGAACATCACGACGTCAGCGAGCTCGATGGCGATCTCGGCCTGCTCGGCGACGCGCAGGTGAATGCCAGTGGCGTCGACCTCCCAGCCGCCGGTGTCCACGAGCGTGAACCGGGTGCCAGTCCACTCGGCGTCGTAGGCGACGCGGTCGCGGGTCACCCCGGGAACGTCCTCGACGACGGCCTCGCGACGACCCAGGATCCGGTTGACCAGGGTCGACTTCCCGACGTTGGGTCGACCGATGATCGCGACGACCGGCACGGGACCCGTCTGCTCGTCGTCGAAGCCCTCGTCGCCCTCGCGCTCGAGCAGCGACACGTCCTCGTCGTCGAGCTCGAACTCCTCCAGGCCCACGCGCAGGGCGCGCTCAACCGACAGGTCGTCGACCTCGTTTCGGTCGACGGTCTCGGGGTGCTCGCTCACGGCAGGGTCCTTCATTATCAGTGGGTGTAACAGGAGTGGGTGTAACAGTCAGTGGGTGTAACAGTCAGTGGGTGTAACAGGGGTCAGGATCTGGTCACGCTCTAGATGTGGTCACGCGGGGAACCAACCCATTGTTCCCTAGTTTTGACGAATGCCTGTCTGCGAGCCGGGGCAGGCAGCCGCTTGGTCGCCATCCGGGAGCCCGCTCGATCACTCACGCTTGCACTCACGCTTGCGGACCGGTCTGGGCGCGGACCAATTCCAGCACTGCCTCCACGGACTGCTGGAAGTCCAGGTCTGAGGTGTCCACCAACGTCACGCCCGGCGCCGCCTCCATGAACTGCGAAACGGTCGAGTCGTCCTTGTCCCGGCGCACGATCTGGTCATGGGTCGCACTGACTGCGGCGTGGTCGGCCTCACCGTGGAGCTCCTTCGCACGCCGGGCCAGGCGCGACTCCTGATTGGCAATCAACAGGATCCGCACGTGTGCGTCGGGTGCGACCACTGTGGTGATATCGCGACCTTCCGCCACGACTCCCCCAGTGCTCTTGGCGGACTCGGATATCAGGGCGCGCTGACGATCGCAGAGCTCATCGCGCACGCCGAGATTGGTCGCGACCTTCGACACCGACTCGGAGATCACCGTCGCGCGAATGGCCTGGTCGATCGCCACACCTCCAACCTGGACCGACGGAGAGCTCGGGTCGGTGCCCATCTGCAGCTGAAGGTCCTTGGCGGCTCGGGCAACGGCCGGCTGGTCCTCCAGGTCAAGTCCCTGTTGGACACACCACCAGGTCAGGGCTCGATACATGGCGCCGGTGTCGAGATAGGCCAGGTCGAGGCGCTGGGCGACTGCCCTGGAGACGCTGGACTTGCCTGAGCCGGATGGGCCATCGATGGCGATGACAAGGGGCATGGGTCGGACGGTCATCTGACAAACCTTAGTTGAAATACCTCACGAAGGCACAAACCGTCCTTTACCCACGCGGTTCACGGTCTTTTGCCTAGTCCGTTCGGCCGAAAGACGCACCATGTTTGACCCAAAACGCCCGCTGTTTGGGCGAAGGAGCGGGCCGTTTGGCCCACTGAGGGGGTAAACCAACTGTGGGGCGCCGGAGCCGGTGACAGCATTTATAGCAACGGCCCGAGATTCGGGCAAAGCCGGGCTGGTCAGCCTATCTGCCGCCCCAGAACAGCCGCAGGGACATTTTCCCCAAGTGTAGCTGTCCCTTACAGCTGGATTCCGAAAGAAAGCGCTGTCATGAGCCACGTCGCAATGTCAAACCCTCGCCCAATTGAAAGCCGGAAAGGCTGACCGCCTTTTCATGGCCACGTCGCGAACACCGCCGCATGGTCGTGCTCACTCATTCGCGGTCCGAGCTGAATAAATAGGGATGCA
>DHJN01000193.1:0-316 GCA_002404345.1 Actinobacteria bacterium UBA4719
ACTCCATGTCCAGAGTCCTGGGGCCTGGCTCTATCGCGGCTGCAAACACATCGGCGACTCCCGCCGCGTGCTGGCGTAGGACGTGGGCGTAGACCCGGAGCGTGATCGCCGGGTCCGCGTGTCCGAGACGGTCAGCGACCACATGCACGGGCACGCCGGCCAGCAGGAGGTGCGTGGCATGAACGTGCCGAAGGTCGTGGAGTCGTGCCACCGGAAGGACCGGGACATCCGGCGGGAGAGCGGCGTTGTGCGCTCGGATGGTCTTTGCCATGAGTGCCGTCATACTGTCGGGGTTGATCGGCACCCCGTCGCCCGA
>DHJN01000193.1:450-4122 GCA_002404345.1 Actinobacteria bacterium UBA4719
TCCCGTCCGCTCTTCGTCGTGCCCTCGACCCGCTGGCCGGCGATGATGCCGACTGAGCCTTTGATGCGAAGCGCCGGGGCATCCCAGTCGATGTCCGCCCACCGCAAGTTGCTCAATTCTCCCCGTCTGGCCCCGGTGTAGGCCGCGACCCGGAAGAAGGCGGACAGGCGGTGGTGGCTGGCGGCGTTCAGGAAGGTCCGGAGCTCCTCGGCCGTCCAGACCTCCCGAAGGCCACGGGGGCCACCACGCGGACGCTTCGCCCGTTCGGCGGGGTTCGTGACGAGCAGCTGCTCCGAACGGACCGCGTCGTTGAAGGCCTTGCGCAGAATCGCGTGAACGTAGTCAACGGTCGCCCGTGACAACGGCCGCCCTTCCTTCCCGCCATGCACAAGGAGATCCCGGTACAGCCCGCTGAGTGTCGTCGGCCGAACCGCCTGGAGCCGCATGCGCCCGATGTGCGGGTTGACGTAGTGCGTCACGAGATACCGATACGTCGACAGGGTCGCGGGCTTGATCTCCAGGGCGTGGGCGTCGAGCCAGTTGCCGAGGTACTGCGTGACGGTGATTCGGCTCCTGTCGACGTAGACGCCCTGGCGGGCCGCGACGCGCGCCGAGTCGCGGGCCTCCTTCGCCGCCGCCTCCGTTGCGAAGCCTCCGGCCCACTTCGGCTTGCTCACCCCTGTCCGTTCGTCGGTGACCCGGATGACAAACGACCAGGTGCTGCCGCGCTTCATCACGCCGTCACGCAACGTTCCCATCAGGCAGCCTCGCCGAGTGCGGCCACATAGAGCAGCAGGTCGGAGACCTTGATTCGCCGGGAGCCGGTGATGCGGACGGATGGGATCACACCTGCGCGCACCAGCTCGTACGTCTTGCTCCGTCCGAGGCTGAGCAGGGAAGCGGCCTCGCTGACGGTGAGCAAGAGTTTCGTCTCATCACTGCCGCCAACGATCTGCGTGGCCATAGGCATCGAATTCAACGCGTTGAGCTTGTCGAAGTCGGTCATGTGTACCTCCACCGTCTCGAGCCGAGATCGTCCGCGAGTTCCCGCATGTTCCAACGCAGTTCGGACTTTCGCTGGCGACCAGTTCCACCTGGGCTACCCGGCTGGGGGTACACCATCGGGAACTTCAGGTCTTGAATCACGGGGGCCGCGGGTCAGTGCAGTAAGTGCAGCTTCCCTCATGGAGTCTTGGTGTGGGTTGTGAAGGTCGATGGTGAGTCGCTGCGCTTGCTGCACTGTTGAGGTCTCGACACTCATCCAAGAGCCCTCAGTTCTCGGGCCGCATGAAAGGACGGGTCCGCCCTGCCGATGAACGGCTTGTGAGAAACCGGACCGCACGGAGGTCGGGCTGGCCGAGAGCGAGCGAGTTCGCGGGCCATGACAGGCCTGGTTCGAATTCGGTGCCGCCAAGACGAGAAGCGCCGCGCCGAGGTCCATCTCCGATGGCTCCTTCCCGTGCAACTTCCCTACGCCGGCGCCCCCGCCTCGCCGCCCGTCCAGAGACAGCCGACGCCTATGAATTAGCCTTTTGTCTTCCGGCGTTCCCCAGCCCGTCAAATCACCCCGCCAGTCTCCCCACACCTCTGGCATTCATTCGGCCAAGGTCCGCCTACCGCGGCAACGATCGGCCCAAGCCAAGCCAGTTCATCGGCCGTCAGAGCCCCCGTCGAAGGGCGAAATGGCAGCGGCTGACGATGATGGTACCTATCGCTGCGGTACACCTTGCCGGTGGCTACGAGCGCCTGATCGACTCGTTGTGAGTGGCCGATGGTGCATCCTCAAGAGCAACCGCGGTACGCAGTACAACGACGAATCGGGGGCGCTACCAAGTCAATTCATCGGCCAAAGCCTCGCAGGTTTGGGCGACGGAATGGGCATCGATCGCGTCACTTTCGTGACCCGATGCACCCTGTTCCAGATGCTTGGGAATGTCCAGGATCTCGTCACCGGGGACAGTTCGACCGACGCCCGATGGCACAGAAGACGCCGCATGCCGAGCGCGCGAAGACGAAATCCGCGCCGAGAGGTCCGGTCGAAAGGGCACTGTGAGGGATCTTGACCCGCGGTGAATCGCCGAGGTTGAGGTAAGAACGGTAGGGGTGAGCGGTGTGTCAGTGTTGGCTTCATGACGCGCCGATGGTTCTCGATCAGGGTGGAGCTCTTGGGCGGCAGGGGGGAGCAGTTGTGGCCGTATCCAGGGCGGGTGTTCGCCGTGGGTCCGGCCCACACGTTCGCGGATCTGGCCAGGGCCATCGACAACGCGTTCGCTCGCTGGGATCTATCCCACCTGTCGTTGTTCACACTGGCCGATGGACGAGTGGTCACCGATGCTGAGACCGGTGCGGACTTCGCGACCTCGCCTTTGGGTGTGGTGCCGGCTGCCGCGTTGGACATCGAGGTCGCCAAGGTGATGCGGACGGTAGAGCAGGGTGCCCAGTTCCGCTACGTGTTCGACCTCGGCGACGACTGGACCCACTGCTGCACCATCGACCTAGGTCACATCGACCCCGCGGACGTGCTGGGCGTCATACCGCCGGCACCGATGGCGTACTGGGGATGGGGCACCATTCCCGACCAGTACGACCGGAATTGGGCGGAGGACGATGGCGAGGGAAGGGCTCCGGCCAGGCCGCGGCAGCGGCACGCCATGCTGGACCTTGGATGGCCAGAAAGCGGTGAGACACCTCCTCTGGTCGACGTTGGCCAGCTGCGAGTTGCGGCGGCGGCCGGCGACGTGTCGGGCATAGTCGAGGCGATCGAGGGCCATGACGTCTCGGAGGTTCTACAGCGTGCGGGATCGGCGGTTCAGGTAGCGCTTGGTGTTGACGCCGGCCGGGTTTCGTCGTTGGCCATCTCCCTGGTGCAGCGGCTGGAGATGCGCAGCCTGCCCGGCGACGAGGAACTGGCCCAGGACCTGTTCGCCGCGGTTCGACGGGAGCCGCCTCCGGGGGAGCCCCTACCCGTTGACCTCGAACAGCTGTCGGGACTGATCGAGGGAGACCCGGCCAACAACGAGGGCGGCTTCCTGGATCTGCAGACCGGGGAAGTGATGCCCGCTTTCATGAGCGACGAAGCGATGGTTGGGGCGGACGCGGCGGTTGACGTTGACGCCGAGCCCGACCGATGGCTATGGGTGCCCTGCGAGGGGTCGAGAGCGGGGTGGGAAGACATGGCCACTTACGTTGCGGCTGTTGCGGATTCACACTTGCGTGAGCAACTTGAACGCGCCATCGAGGGCAAAGGTGCCTACCGCCGGTTCCGTGATCTCATCGCCGGCGAAGGCCTGACGCAGGCATGGCAGGACTTCTCCGACGAACGGCAGATCGGTCGGGCTCGTGCATATCTCGCCGAGCGGGGCATCCGCGCGACGAGTTGACGGGAGAGCCGTCATCAGGCCCGTTCTTTGCCGACGCACGCCGACGCACGCCAGCGAGGACGCGTGTCGGATGGGGAGGCTCGGGCGGACGCCAGTCGGAATAAGTGTTCACACAAAATGATTTGTGAGTACAGTTGTTCTGGAACAGATAGGGGACGTGATGCCGAAGACCGCTTCGACGCAACCGTTGAGCGCGCTGCCGGCGACGTTCACCTACGCCCAGGCGCGCGACGCGGGCCTGAGCAAGCACACCCTGTATCGCCTTCGGGAAGGCGGGCGCGTCGCAGCAATC
>DHJN01000193.1:4337-4649 GCA_002404345.1 Actinobacteria bacterium UBA4719
GCGAATCCCTGCCACGGATGCACTTGCCCGTTGGCACCACTTCGCGCCGGCCACTTTCGACATCGGCCGGGAACAGCTTGCCCTGGACGGAGCCATCAGCATCGGCCTCTATGACGCCCCGCGCAGCATCATCGACGCCTTCCGGATGCGGGCTACCGAAGGTCACGAGCTGGGGTACGAGGCGCTGCGCCGCTGGCTGCGCGCGTCGGGTTCCCAACCCGGCCAGTTGATCCGCCTCGCCGGCCAGTTCCCCAAGGCCGAAACACCGCTGCGGCTGGCTCTGGCGGCGTTGTTGTGAATCGGCCAACCCGT
>DHJN01000193.1:4880-5145 GCA_002404345.1 Actinobacteria bacterium UBA4719
TGGTCCGTGACATCGCGGCCGTCTACAAGGACGACGGTCTGGTTTTCGACGCGGGCAGCGCCACTGCCGAAGTCATCCGGGACGAGGAAGAGTATTCCGGGGTGCGGGTCAGGCTCATTGGTCGCCTGTCACGCGCGCGCATCCCGTTCCACGTTGACGTCAATGTTGGCGACCCCATCGTGCCCCCGCCAGGACAGGTCGAGGTACCCCGCCTTCTCGGGGGAGCCATCACCGTGCGTGGATACCCGCTATCCATGGTGTTTGC
>DHJN01000275.1:0-1350 GCA_002404345.1 Actinobacteria bacterium UBA4719
GGTCGCGACGCACGACCTTCTGCGGCGCAAACCTGACCCGACGCGACGCCGAGATCCGCGAGGCGCTGGCGGGCAACATCTGCCGCTGCACCGGCTACGCCAAGATCATCGACGCGGTGAATCTGGCCGCGAACTGGCTCAAATGAAGCCACAATTGACGCCGCCCGGCCACCTGCTCGGCCGCCGCGTTGGCGACAGCGCGACTCGGCCTGACGCCGTGCCCAAGGTCCGAGGCGACTTCGTGTACTCCTCCGACCTCCAGGTGGAGGGAATGCTGTGGGGGACCACTGTGCGCAGCCCCCATCCGTATGCGCGAATCGTTTCGATTGACACGGCCGAGGCCCTCGCCTCACCCGGGGTGAGGGCGGTGCTGACACACGAGGATGTGCCCGGACGCAAGGTCTATGGCCTGGAGATACCCGACCAGCCGGTGCTAGCGCTCGACGTGGTCCGCTATTGGGGCGAGTCGGTCGCGCTGGTGGCGGCCGACCACCCGGAGCAAGCGCGTCGCGCGGCCGACAAGGTTCACGTCGATTACCAGGTGCTGGTTCCATTGACCGACCCCGAGCTCGCCCTGACACCGGAGGCTCCGTCGCTGCACGCGGGCGGCAACATCACGCGCCACGTCAAGATCCGGCACGGCGACCAGAGCGCGCGGGCCGAAGTCGTGGTCACGGGCGACTACGAGATCGGGATGCAGGACCAGGCCCCGCTCGGTCCCGAGTCCGGCCTTGCAATCCCTGACGGCGAGGGCGGCGTGGACCTGTACATCGCAACGCAGTGGCTGCACATCGATCGCGACCAGCTTGCCGAGTGTCTTGCGTTGCCACCCGACAAAGTCCGGTTGACCATGGCCGGTATCGGTGGCGCGTTCGGCGCCCGCGAAGACCTATCGATGCAAGCGCACGCATGCCTCCTTGCTTTGCGGACCGGGCGGCCCGTGAAGATCGCCTACTCGCGGCCAGAGTCTTTTGTCGGCCACGTCCACCGTCATCCGGGGCGCCTTCGCTACGAGCATGGAGCGAGGCGTGACGGCAAGCTCGTGTACGTCAAGGCGCGAATCCTCCTCGACGGCGGCGCGTACGCATCCAGCTCGACGGCCGTGATCGCCAACGCATGCTGCTTCGCCATCGGCCCTTACGAATGTCCGAACGCCACCATCGACGGCTGGGTTGTGTACACGAACAATCCGCCGTGCGGCGCGATGCGCGGCTTCGGCTCGGTGCAGAACTGCTACGCGCACGAGGCCCAGATGGACAAGCTCGCCGCTGCCCTGGGCATCGACCCCGTCGAGCTTCGCATCCGCAACGCGATGAAGACTGGCAGCTCGATGGTGACCGGACAGGTCGT
>DHJN01000275.1:1386-2848 GCA_002404345.1 Actinobacteria bacterium UBA4719
TACGCGGTCGGCTTCAAAAACATCGGCTACTCGGAGGGCTTCAACGATTACTCGACGGCAAGGGTCAGGCTCTCGGTGGTCGGGGGGAGGCCGCGCGTCGAGGTGCACACGGCCAGCGCCGAGGTCGGCCAGGGGCTGGTGACGGTGCAGGCGCAGATCGCCGGCACCGAGCTTGGTGTTAGCGAGGTGGTGGTGCTCGACGCCGACACCGCTGTCGGTTCCGCAGGATCCTCGTCGGCTTCGCGCCAGACCTACATCACCGGAGGGGCTGTGAAGGCCGCGTGCGAGGCGGTGCGAGAGCGCGTTCTCGGTCTCGCCCAATCGGAGATGGGAGGCAGGCACGTCGGCCAGGGGCTGCGGCTGGAAAACGACGCCATCTTGTCGGCCGGCGGCGAGGTCGTCGTCAGCCTCGCGACGCTGCTGGGAGAAGAGGTGATCGAGGAGACGCGTGAGTTCCGGCCGAGGCGGACGGTCCCCCTGGATCCCGAAACGGGTCAGGCCAACGCCCACCTCCAGTACGCCTTCGCCGCGCATCGCGCCGTCGTCGACGTTGACACTGAGCTCGGGCTGGTCAAGGTCGTCGAGCTGGCAACTGCACAGGACGTCGGCAANNGCGATCAACCCGCAGGCTGTCGAGGGGCAGCTGGAAGGGGGCGCGGCCCAGGGGCTCGGCCTTGCCGTGATGGAGGAGATCCAGGTTAAGGACGGAGTCATCCGCAACGCCTCGTTCACCGACTACCTGCTGCCGACCATCCTGGACATGCCGCCCCTGCGCATGCAGATCCTTGAGCTCGGCGACCCGCACTCGCCTTACGGGCTCAAAGGTGTTGGCGAGCCTCCGACCATCTCATCCGGCCCGGCGATCATCGCGGCCATCCGCGCAGCGACGGGACGGCCGCTCTCGCGCGCGCCCGTGCGTCCTCACGACATAGTCGACACCGGCAGCAGTTGAATTGACGACACTGGCCCTGAGGGCCGGGCTGCTGGTCACAGGCACATCCGAGATCGAAGGCGGCTGGCTGCTGGCGCGCGACGGTGTAATCGCGGAGATCGGCTCGGGCACGCCTCCTGCCGCCGACGAGAAGATCGACCTGCCCAACTGTGTCGCCATGCCGGGCCTCGTCAACGCCCACGACCACATGTACCAGTGGGCGACCCGCGGCTACGAACCCGACGGCACGTTGTTCGAGTGGTTGCGTGCCCTGTATCCGGTCTGGGCGCGTATCGACGCCGAGACCGTGCGAGCTGCGGCCAGGGCCGCGATGGCGAAGCTCCTGCTGTCCGGTTGCACCCTTTCGACCGACCATCACTACGTCTTTCCAACCGGCGCCACCGGGATCTTCGAAACCCTGGTGGACTGCGCGTCGGAGCTGGGCCTGCGCTTTCATCCGTGTCGCGGATCGATGTCCCTCGGCCAATCGAAAGGCGGCCTCCCGCCCGACAACGTGGTGGAGGATGAGGA
>DHJN01000177.1 GCA_002404345.1 Actinobacteria bacterium UBA4719
CACTGCACCCGGATGGACCTCGTGGGCAACTCGACTCCGGTCATCCCCAAGCTCAAGTTCGACCTCAAGCCGGTCGACCGCTACGACGCGATGATGACCTACCTGTGTGCGACCCCATCGGTGCGCGACGTCGTCGTCTCCGGTGGCGACGTGGCCAACATGCCGTGGAAGAACCTCGAGTCGTTCCTGAACCGGCTGCTCGAGATCGACAACATCCGCGACATCCGTCTGGCCACCAAGGCGCTGATGGGTCTGCCGCAGCACTGGCTGGCTGAGGAGGTCGTCGATGGGGTTGGACGGGTTGCGACCAAGGCTCGCCAGCGCGGGGTCTCCCTGGCGATCCATACCCACGTCAACAGCGCCCAGTCGCTGACGCCCGCGGTCGCCGCCGCCTCCAGGGCGATGCTGGACGCTGGCGTTCGAGACGTCCGCAACCAGGGCGTCCTCTTGCGCGGCATCAACGACTCAGTGTCTGCGCTCCTCGACCTGTGTTTCGCCCTTCAGGACGAAGCGTCGATCACGCCGTACTACTTCTACATGTGCGACATGATCCCGTTCGCAGAGCACTGGCGGCTCTCTCTGGCCGAGGCTCAGCGACTGCAGCACGACATCATGGGCTACCTGCCAGGATTCGCCACACCGCGCGTCGTCTGCGACGTGCCGTTCGTCGGCAAGCGCTGGGTCCACCAGGTCGACTCCTACGACACCGAACGCGGAATGTCGTTCTGGCGCAAGAACTACCGCACGTCGCTCGAAAGTGCCGACACCGAAGCGCTGTCGCGCAAGTTCGTCTACTACGACCCCATCTACACCCTTCCCGAGACCGGTCAGAACTGGTGGCGCGAGCATGGTGGGCTCGAGATGGCTCACCAGAGCGCCGTGGCCAAGGCCGCCGCCAGCCGCCAGGCCTCGATCGCTCAGCTCGTCTGAGCAGCCAACGCCAGCAGTTCGTCGGCCGCGGTCGCTGGCCGGCTCCCATGACAGCCGGCGGCGAAAGAAGGGCCAACGGTCACGGGAACCCGCTCACGAAGGTGAGTCAGTTGCGCGGTGGCTCACCGGGCACACGACTGCCGTCGTCGTCGCGCCCGTCGTCCTTGGCGAACAGCAGGTCCGAGATCTGAAGGTGGACCTGCTCCACGTGGGGGATGTCCGGCAGGACCACGCCGGCCTTCTCCGTGGCGTCGGAGATGATCAGCGTGCCACAGCCCAGGAGCCGGTCGAGCAGGCCCTTCTCGTAGGCCACGTCGTTGATGCGAAACAACGGGATGTCACGGCCGCTCCGGGTGAGGATCCCGTGGCGGGTGATCAGCCGCCGGTTCGTGACGGTGTAGGTCGAGGTCATCCAGCGAAGGAACGGGATCAACGACCACAGCACAAGGACGGGCACGGCCACCCCGGCGGCGACGCGACCCACGATGGGGTTGTCCGGCTGGGACATCGCAGCGGTGATGACGCCGGCCACCACCAGGATGAGCACAGCGACGGGCCCGATGAGCGCCTTACCGTGCGAACGGACACTCAGCACGACGTGCTCGCCGTCGGACAGCAGCTTCTTGGAGATCCCCATGCCATCATCGTGCCATGAGCACGGCTCCGGCATCACACCATCCGGCCGTTGCGCCCTCGGTCTGATGGTGTGCCGTCAGTCAACTGGGTGCGGACGCTGCTCCCAGGGGGTCGAGAGCACCACGGTCGTTCGCGTGGACACGTTGGCGCCGGTTCGCACCCGGGCCAGCAGGTCCTCGAGGTCACCGGGCGTGGACACCCTGGCCTTGAGGATGTAGCTCTCCTCCCCTGCGACCGAGTGGCAGGCCTCCAGGTCGCCGATGTCGCGGAGGCGCTCCGGCACGTCGTCCGGGGCTGCCGGATCCAGCGGTGTCACCGAGATGAAGGCGATGAGTGGCATCCCCAGCGCGTTGTGGTCGACCACAGCGCGGTAACCCTGGATCACCCCGCGTTCCTCGAGCCGACGCACCCGCTGATGAACCGCCGATGTCGACAGCCCGGTGACCTTGCCAAGATCGGTGAAGCTCATACGGCCGTCCTGTGACAACAACCCGACGATGCGGCGATCCAGTTCCTCCCATGGCGCAAGGCTACTGAGGTCTCCGCGCCTTCGGTCAGCGGTGGGCCGCAACGACACAAACAGCAACTACACGAAGAGCAATGACACCAAGAGCAATGACACGATGACGTCATGACCCAGCGCCTGATGCTCCTGGACTCGGCCTCGTTGTACTTCCGCGCCTTCTACGGTGTCCCAGACCAGCGAAGCAGCCCCGACGAGCCGCCGACGAACGCGGTGCGGGGCTTTCTGGACATGATCGCGACCCTGGTGGGCACGCATCGCCCGACCCATCTGGTGGCCTGCTGGGACAACGACTGGCGACCGGCGTTTCGGGTCAACGCCATCCCGACGTACAAGAAGCACCGTCTCAGCGAAGGCAGCCAGGTCCAGGAACAGAGCCCCGAGGACCTCACTCCGCAGGTGCCATTGATCGTGGATGCGTTGCAGGCCTTGGGAATTGCCCGGATCGGCAGTGATGGTTACGAGGCTGATGACGTCATTGGCACCTTGACCCATCGCGCTCGTGGCCGGCAGCTGGTTGATGTCGTCACCGGCGACCGCGACCTGTTCCAGCTCGTCGATGACGAAGCGGGCGTCAGGGTGCTCTATACCGCTCGCGGTGGCGTGCGTGATCCCGACGTCGTCACCCAGTCGTTCCTGCAGAGCAAGTACTCGGTGCCCACCGGTGCGGCCTACGCCGACCTGGCGACGCTGCGCGGTGACACCAGCGACGGGTTGCCCGGTGTCACGGGCATCGGTGAGAAGACAGCCGCCACGCTGATCAACCGGTATGGCGACCTGGCCAACCTTCGTCGTGCCCTCGCCGAGGGCGACCCTCAGCTCAAGGGCGCGCAACGAAAACGGTTGGAGTCCGCTTCGACCTATCTGGACGTCGCCCCCACCGTTGTCCAGGTTGCTCTGGATGCTCCGATCCCCGACTTCGATGCCTCGCTCCCCCGCCAGGTCGGCGACCTCACCCTGCTCTCATCCCTGGCTTCGGCCTACGGCCTGACAAATCCCATCAACCGCGTGCTAGGCGCCCTCGGTCTCGGTGACAACGACTAACCGTCAGCACATCTAACGTCCTGCCCACTCCGCGATGGTGCTCAAATCGCTCGGCGATATCGTCTCGATGTGCGTGGGAGGGGTGCAACAGGCCATGGCAGGATCTCGGGCGGTCAGGTCTGCCAGGTAAC
>DHJN01000225.1:0-2039 GCA_002404345.1 Actinobacteria bacterium UBA4719
GGTGGCAAGCGGATCGACTCGGTGGACGACGTCCTCAAGATCGGCCAGAAGATCCAGGTCGAGCTCAAGGAGATCGACCCCCGCGGCAAGCTCTCCCTCGGCGCGGTCATGGCCGAGGACGCAGCGCCGGACGCTGCGGTTGAGCCCGCCGGCTCGGAGGTTCCTGCTCTCGACACCGACGTCAACGCTGAGCAGTCGGCTGACGCCTGAGTCTGAATTGAACGACTCCGGAGCTTGCACGACACCGGAGCTTGAACGACACCGAGGCCCGGTGCGCCCGCAAAGGGTGCGCCGGGCCTCGGCGTTCCCGGGCTGGCGTGAGGAGCGGACGTCACACCGGCTCGTATGCCGTGCCCTTACCTTGGTTGGCCGGGTCCGCGTGAGCTCGTCAGAGCCACCGGCGGACTCGGAGCCGGTATTCGCGGTACGCCTCACCGAAACGCTCGGTGAGGTAAAGCTCCTCGCGGTCCACCACCATGCGCCGTATCACCAGGAGGACGCCGGGTAGCACCAGCAGCGGCCACCAGCTGTGGATGAGCAGGCTGGCACCGAGAAACGCGATCGCGTCAGCCAGGTAGATCGGGTTGCGGCTGAACCGAAACGGCCCGGTGGTGACCATCGCCGAGACCTGCTCCCACGGGATGATGGTCGTGTGCGCGTGCCTGAACGTGGCGGCCGACCAGAACGACAGGGCGATGCCAACAAGGATCAGGGCCAGCCCGGTCACACCCAACGCGGCGCCGCCCGGGATGGTCCATGGCCGCCACCAGTGCAGCGCCCACATCAGCGTGAACGGCCCGAAGTAGACGATCGGCGGAATCAACCGGACCCGGGCGCCGGTGCTCACCCGAACCACGCGAGGCGCGCCCTTGGTGGCATCCGCAACTGACGGTCGCGCAGCGCCATCTCACTGTCCGAGCCCCCGGCTAATGTCACGGTCATGGTCCCAGCATCGACCCCAGAGGCCGCGGAGCGCGAGCGGGACGACCGTCGGTTGGCGGCCCAGCTGCTGCTCGGGCCGCCAGCCCGCAGTGTCGGCCAGGTCGTCGACCGTCTTCTGGCGGTACAGGCGCAAGATCTGCGCGCCGCCCGGCTCGCCGTCAGGGCCCGCACCACGGGGCTCACCGCCGCCGACGTGGACCGCGAGCTCGACAACGGGACCCTGGTCGTGACCTGGCTGAACCGCGGCACCCTTCATCTCGTCCGGTCGCAGGACTACTGGTGGCTGTAGCGGCTCACCACGCCTCAGCTTTCGACCGGCAGCGCGAGACGCCTTGAACAGGAAGGGATTTCGCCCGACCAGGCCGATCGCGGGGTTGCCGTCATCGAGGCGGCGATGGCCGCCAACGGCCCGATGACCCGCGCACAGCTCCGCGAGATCTTGGCTTCGGCCGATGTGCCCGTGGCCGGACAAGGGCTCGTTTATGTCCTGGTGCTGTCCGCCATGCGGGGCCTCACGGTCCGCGGGCCGGTCATCGGCACGGATCAGGCTTTCGTCCTCGTTCGCGACTGGCTGGGCGACCCGCCCAAGGTGACCGTCCACGATACCGCCTTGTCAGAGCTGGCCCGCCGCTTCCTTGCCGGCCACGGCCCGGCCGACGAGCGCGACCTGGCCAAGTGGGCCGGCATCACCCTTGGCGACGCGCGCCGTGGGATACGCGCCATCAGTACTGACCTGGAGGAGCGGCCGGGTGGTCTGGTCGACCTGGCCGGTCGTTCGATCCCGGACGGTCGGCACCACCCCAAGCTGCTCGGTGCGTTCGACCCGTTGCTGCACGGCTGGGTCGACCGCGAGCCGGTCCTGGGCTGCAACGAGACGATCGTGACCAGGAACGGCATCTTCCGGCCCTTCGCGTTGGTGGGCGGTCGGGCCGTCGCCACCTGGGGGATGCCGCGTGGCCGGGTCACGCTCGAGCCGTTCGGCCGCATCGCGGCCCCGGTCCTGGCCGACCTCGACCGCGAGGCCAGAGATGTCGAGCGGTTCCTGTCGGCTCACTAGGCTGTGCGGGTGAGCGATGCGACCAACGTCCCTGTCACCA
>DHJN01000225.1:2115-8879 GCA_002404345.1 Actinobacteria bacterium UBA4719
CGCCCCTGTCACCAACGCCCCTGGTATCGAGGTCTCTGCCATCGAGGTCTCTGTCATCAAGGTCTCTGTCATCGGCGCCGCCGGACGGATGGGTTCGCAGGTGTGCCGCGCGGTGGAGGCTGCAGCGGACACCGAGCTGGTGGGCCGTTACGACCAAGGTGACGACCTCGGTGACCTCGGTGGCGCAGACGTCGTCGTCGAGTTCTCGGTGCCGGGCGCCTCCGCCTCCAACGTCGCCCACTGCATCGACCGTGGGAGGCACATCGTGGTGGGGACGACCGGCTGGACGCAGGACAAGCTGGCAGCCGTGAGCTCGCAGCTCGCGAGCAAGCCTGGGGTCGGGGTGCTGATCGCGCCGAACTTCGCGATCGGGGCGATCCTGATGATGTCGTTCGCCCAGCAGGCGGCGCGGTTCTACGAGTCCGTCGAGATCGTCGAGCTGCACCACCCCGAAAAGGTCGATGCGCCGTCGGGCACCGCAGCCAGAACCGCCTCGCTGATCGCCCGGGCCCGCCAGGATGCCGGGCTAGGCGATGTCCCCGACGCGACCGCCTCGGATCCTGACGGCGCCCGCGGCGCCCGCGTGGACGGCATACCGGTGCATGCGTTGCGGTTGCGCGGCCTCGTGGCCCATCAAGAGGTTCTGTTCGGTGCGAGCGGCGAGATGCTGACCATCCGGCACGACTCGTTCGACCGGGTCAGCTTCATGCCTGGCGTCCTTGAGGGTGTGCGCCGGGTTGGCGACCACCTCGGACTCACCGTCGGGCTCGAGAACTACCTTGGACTGGCCTGACTTCGACTGCACTGTCCCTAGGTTTGACCCTCGTTCCACCGCACGGTCCCTAGGTTTGACCCTCGTTCCACCGCACGGTCCCTAGGTTTGCGATCAGGCCCATCCGAGGGCTCTCAGTGTTGCGGCTGTGGCTGCTGCCAGGATCACGACGACCAGGAACGGCGCCCGCAGCAGCAGAGCGCCCACCGCGACCGCCACGCCCGCCGCACGTGCGTCCAGGGTCAGCCCACCTCCCTGGCTCGTGAACGTCTGCACCGCCACCAGGGCCGAAAGCAGAGCGACCGGCAACATCGCGGTCACCCTCGAGACGACCGGGCCGTCCAGCACCTGGTGGGGCACGACATAGCCAAGGAACTTGAGGGCGAACGCGAAACCACTGGCGAGCAGGACGGTGGTCCAGAGCGTCATGGCGGCGTCTCCTCGTCGGGTGATGTGCTCGCTTCGCCCAGGTCGGGTGAGGCGCTCGGGTCGCCGAGGTCGTCCCGATCGCGTGGCTCACGGGAGGGCAACAAACCGGCCACGACGGCGGCCAGGGCAGCGACCAGAACCGGTATGCCGGCCGGGGCGTGCGGGGCCACGACCAGTGCGATGACGGCAGCGACGGCAGCGACCGCGCGGGCGTCCCCGGATTTCAGCCGAGGCCACAGCAGCGCGCAGAATGCGGCCGGCGCGGCGGCGTCCAGCCCGAAGCGTTTGGGATCCCCGAGTGCGTTGCCCACGATGGCACCCAGGAGGGTCGAAAGATTCCACAGCACGAACACCGCGAGCCCGGTTCCCCAGAAACCCAGGCGCTGCGCGGACGGCTCGGGTTGGCCGATCGCCACGGCGGTCGACTCGTCGATGGTCAGATGTGCGGCGGGCACCCGGCGCAGGCCGCCCACTCCGAGGAGTCGAGACATCTGCAGACCGTAGAGGCCGTTGCGCAGGCCGAGCAGGGTCGAGGTCGCCACTGCCGCGGCGCCTGAGCCTCCGGTCGCGACGATGCCCACCACGGCGAACTGCGAAGCGCCCGAGAAGAGCAGGGCCGACAGCGCGATGGTCTGCCAGAGGTCGAGACCGGCGGCCACCGACAGCGCGCCGAAGCTGATGCCGTAGGCCCCCGTAGCGATGCCCACCGACAGGCACTGGCGCAGGACCTCTTTGCGGCGCTCGTCAGCGAGGAAGGGCTCGGGTTCGGGCATGGGCATGGGCTCGGGCATGGGTATGGGCACGGAGCTGCGCTGGGGTCAGTTCTGGGTGAGGTCGGCGGTCAGTCGCACCTCACGGACCACCGTCCCGTCGACGTCGATGACCCGGTCGCGAAAGGCGCCGTCGGGTGAGAGGCCGGCTGCGGTCACGAAGGCTCGGGTGTCCTCGTCGTCGACCAGTAGCCACGCCGACATGGAGTGGAACCCCTTGCCCCCGCAACGTGTCCACGGCGGCATTGAGCAGACGGGAGCCGTGACCGCTGCGTCGGGCGTCAGGGTGTACCCCCAGGGCGAGCACCTCGCCCGAGGTCTCGCCGGCGTCGGCGTCGGCGCTCGGACCCACGGCAGCAAAGCCGACGACCTGCTCACCGGCGCAGCTCACCAGCAGCACGTGGCGAGGGCTCGGGGGGTTGCTCAGCGAGTCGCGCCAGACTCGCGCGAAGCTGGCTGCGTCGAACCGGTCGACCACCTCCTGTGGCAGGAGGTGGGCGTACGAGCCGCGCCATACGGCTGCCTGGACCCGACCGACCGCGGGCGCGTCGCTCGGGCGAGCGATCCGGGCACTGGCGTCCGCGACCGGACCAGTCGCGGACGAATGGGCGTGGTCGTGGGCGTCGGGGTGATGGGGCACCCGGCCATCCTCCCATCCGGTCCGAGGTCACACCCATGCGACACCATTGCGGGCACGAGTGACACGTCTGCACACTGGTCCCATGTACGGCAACGACTTCATTGACCCCGACGAGCCGCTGAACGCCGCTGAGTTCGGAGACGTCGACGACGCCGTGGCGGCAGCCGCGACGACTGCGGCGCAGCGTGCGGAGGGTGGCTCGTCCTTCGAGGCGTTGCTGGCTGCCGACCAGCGCATCGAACCGCGGGACGAGATGCCGGAGGCCTATCGGAAGACGCTGATCCGCCAGATCGCCCAGCATGCGCACTCCGAGATCATCGGCATGCAGCCGGAAGGCAACTGGATCAGCCGCGCGCCGTCGCTGCGCCGCAAGGCCATCCTGATGGCCAAGGTGCAGGACGAGGCCGGGCATGGGCTCTACCTGTACGCCGCGGCCGAGACGCTGGGTGTGGACCGTGCCGAGCTGCTGGACCTGCTGCACAGCGGCAAGCAGAAGTACTCCTCGATCTTCAACTACCCGACGCTGACGTGGGCCGACAACGGCGCCATCGGCTGGTTGGTCGACGGGGCCGCGATCATGAACCAGGTGCCGTTGTGCCGCTGCTCGTACGGTCCGTACGCCCGGGCGATGATCCGCGTCTGCAAGGAGGAGTCCTTCCACCAGCGACAGGGCTTTGAGATCCTGTGGACCTTGTCGCGGGGCACTGCGGCGCAGAAGGACATGGCCCAGGACGCTGCAAACCGTTGGTGGTGGCCGGCGTTGATGATGTTCGGACCTCCGGACACCGGTGATGCGGCCACCACCGGTGGGCACACCGCCCAGTCCATGGCTTGGGGCATCAAGCGTTTCAGCAACGACGACCTGCGTCAGAAGTTCGTCGACATGACAGTTCCGCAGGCTGCGAAGCTCGGGCTCACCCTGCCCGACCCCGACCTGAGGTTCAACGAGGAGACGGGGCACTGGGACTTCGGGGCCATCGACTGGAGCGAGCTCTGGCGCGTCCTCAAGGGGGACGGAGCCTGCAATGCCGAGAGGATCGAGCGCCGGGTGGGTGCCCACCATGAGGGAGCGTGGGTCCGTGAGGCCGCCAACGCGTATGCCGCCAGGCACGACCTCGGGCAGCAGCAGGAGTACGTCGCATGAGCACGCCTGCGGTCAAAGGGAACTCGTCCGAACGCAGCTGGCCGCTGTGGGAGGTCTTCGTCCGTGGCAAGCGCGGTCTCTCGCATGTCCACGTCGGTTCGCTGCACGCCCCGGACGCCGAGATGGCGCTGCGCAACGGGCGGGACGTCTACACCCGTCGCCAAGAGGGTGTCTCCCTCTGGGTGGTCAGGTCCATGGACATCACGGCGAGCAGCCCGGACGAACGCGACTCGTTCTTCGACCCAGCGGCCGACAAGATCTATCGACACCCCACGTTCTACGACATACCCGAGGATGTCGAATACCTATGAGCAGGAACGCGATTGACACCAGCGTGAGTGACCACAGCGTGAGTGACCACAGCGTGAGTGGCAGCAGCGTGAGTGACACCACCTTGACGACGGATGCGGCGGCATACTGTCTGCAGCTCGGCGATGACGCGCTCATCTACGCACAGCGACTCGGTGACTGGATCAGCCGGGCTCCGCAGATCGAGGAGGACATGGCGTTGGCCAATGTCGGCCTCGACCTGCTCGGCCAGGCGCGGGAGCTGCTGACCCGAGCCGGCCAGCTCGATGGCACCGGCCGGAGCGAGGACGAGCTGGCCTACCTTCGCGACGAGCGCCAGTTCCACAACGTCCACCTGGTCGAGCAGGAGCGCAGCGACTTCGGCTTCGAGATGGCACGGATGCTGTGGTTCGCCGCCTATCAGTGCGAGCTGTATGCCGCGCTGGCCAACTCGAGCGACGAGACGATCGCCGGTGTGGCGGGCAAGGCCGTCAAGGAGGTCGACTACCACCGTGACCATGCCAGCCAGTGGGTGCTGCGCCTCGGCGACGGCACGTCCACGTCGTACGTACGCATGAAGGAGGGGCTCGAGCGGGTTGCGCCTTATGTCGCGGAGCTGTTCGAGGACGACGCTGTGAGTGTCGCAGTCTCTGAGGCCGGAGTGGGCACGCTGCCGTCTTCCTTGTGGGACAGTGCTTTTGGCCACGTGTCGCGAGTTGTGGCCCAGGCCACGCTGACGCTTCCCACCGACTCCACCTGGCGTTCGCGGGGAGGTCGACAGGGGATCCACTCTCGCCCGATGGGATTCCTGCTCGCAGAGATGCAGCACATTGCGCGCTCACACCCGGGTGCCACGTGGTGACAACGGCAGCAAGAGGGGCAGGAACAGCGACTGTGGACCTGCGAGCTGCCATCGCCTCCATCCCTGACCCCGAGGTCCCGGTCATCACGATCGAGGACCTCGGCATCCTGCGAGAGGTTCTGGTCGACGAGCCGGCCCGGACGGTGATGGTGCTGATCACCCCGACGTACTCCGGGTGCCCGGCCATGGACGCCATCCGTCAACACATCGAGCACGTCGCCCGACGAGCCGGATACGCCGCGACGGTGGAGACGCGGCTCATCCCCGCCTGGACCACCGACTGGATGTCCGCCAGCGGTCGCGACAAGCTGCGCGAGTTCGGGATCGCTCCTCCCGATCAGCGCTCCGAGGTCGCTGCGCATCCGGTCGGGGTCACGCTCACGGTCCGTCGGGTCACCTGCCCGCTCTGCGGTTCGACTGACACCGAAGAGATCTCACGGTTCGGCTCGACGGCGTGCAAGGCACTGCGCCGGTGCAACCAATGCCGTGAGCCCTTCGATGAGTTCAAGTCGTTCTGATGACCTCACTGATCACCAAGCCTGCGCGACACAGAGCCCGGTTCCACACCCTGACCGTCACGGAGGTCGAGCGACTCACCGACGACGCGGTCGCCGTCTCGTTCGCCGTTCCGGACGAGCTGGCCGAGGAGTTCGTGTTCGAGCCGGGTCAGCACCTGACGCTTCGTGCCACCGTTGACGGCCAGGACGCCCGACGGTCCTACTCGATCTGCCTGTCACGTCCGGATGCGTTGGCGCGCAAGGAACTCCGCATCGCCGCGGCTCGCGTCGGCGGTGGGCTTCTGTCCAACTGGATCAACGACAGCATGGTGGCAGGTGACCAGATCGAGGTGATGACGCCCTTGGGAGGATTCACCTGTGCCACGCAACCGGACGCCATACGTCATCATGTCGCCATCGCGGCCGGGTCGGGCATCACCCCGGTGATGTCACTGCTCTCCACGGCGCTGGCCGAGGAGCCCGCGTCACGTGCGACGCTCATCTTCGGCAACCGTCACACGAGGTCGATCATGTTCCTGGAGGAGCTCGAGGATCTCAAGAACGAGTACCCCGACCGGTTCCACCTGATGAACTTCCTCTCCCGTGAGGCTCAGAACGTCGAGCTGTTCAGCGGACGCCTCGACCGCGGTCGGTTGGAGCGCATCCTTGGCGTCCTCGTTCCGGTGGAGACGGTCGACGAGTGGTACCTGTGTGGTCCGTTCGGGCTGGTCGAGAGTGCCCAACGGCTCCTGGCCGACCTCGGGGTCGACTCTCGCCACGTCCACCATGAGGTGTTCCACGTCGATGACAGTTCTGCGGGCCCTGCCGAGCCTGCTGATGCCATGGAGGCGATGGAGGCGATGGAGGCCTTGGAGGCCATGGAGGCGATGGAGGCCGTCGCGGCGGCGCCCGGGAAGCCGGCTGAGGCTGTGGTCACCGTGAACCTCGACGGCCGCACGACGGTGATCCAGATGCCTTTCCGCAGGGAGACGATCCTGGCTGCGACGCTGCGAGCCCGCCCGGACGCGCCGTTCAGCTGCACCGGCGGTATGTGTGGCACCTGCCGCGCGCGGGTGGTCGAGGGTGAGGTCCGGATGGACCGCCAGTACGCCCTCGAGCCCGAGGACGTCGCCGCCGGGATCGTGCTGGCCTGTCAGGCGCACCCGATCACGGCGACGGTCTCGCTGGACTACGACGCCTGACCCACCCGGCAAACCTAGGTACGGTGCGGGTTTCCGCGGGCCAAACCTAGGTACGGTGCGTGACTTCACGTGGCGAACATCGACAGCACCCGTGTGGAGCGAGACGCACCTCGTAGGGCTTGACCCCGTGCACCATCCCCGAGGTTTGCGCGGTCCCGAG
>DHJN01000225.1:9086-15418 GCA_002404345.1 Actinobacteria bacterium UBA4719
CGAGGTTTGCGCGGTCGCGAGGTGCACGGTCCCTAGGTTTGCGCGGTGAGGTCAGCGATTGCGGTGGTAGGTCGCGAAGGCGAAACCCTCATGCTGTTCTCTCGCGGTCTCGTGCCATTGGTCGGGCTCGATCGCCGGGAACCACGTGTCGCCCTCGGGTGACTGCTCGATCTCGGTCAGCATCAGCCGGTCGGCGAACGGCATGGCTTGTCGATAGACCTCGCCGCCGCCGACGACGAACACCTCGGTCGGTCCGGCCAGCGCCAGGGCCTCGGCCAGCGAGTGAGCGACCTCGACGCTGGGGGCGTGCCAACCCTGCTCACGGGTGATCACCACGGTGCGACGGCCTGGCAGCGCACGGCCGATCGAGTCGTACGTCTTGCGCCCCATCACCATGGTGTGACCCATCGTGGTGGCCTTGAAATGTGCCAGATCCTGCGGCAGGTGCCACGGCAGGTCGCCGCCACGCCCGATCACGAGATTGGCGCCCACAGCGGCAAGCAAGGTGATCGTCATACGGCGATCGGGGCCTTGATGGCGGGGTGCGGGTCGTAGCCCACCAGTTCGATGTCGGGCTCGACGAATTCGTCGATCCCCGTGCGGTCAGGGTTGATCCGCAGCCAGGGGAGTGCGCGGGGCTCTCGGGTCAGCTGCAGGCGGGCCTGGTCGAGGTGGTTGAGGTAGAGGTGGGCGTCACCCAGCGTGTGCACGAAGTCGCCCGGCTCGAGCTCGCAGACCTGCGCGACCATCATCGTCAACAACGCATAGGACGCGATGTTGAACGGTACGCCGAGGAAGATGTCGGCCGAGCGCTGGTAGAGCTGGCAGGAGAGCCGGCCGTCGGCGACGTAGAACTGGAACATCGTGTGGCACGGCGGCAGGGCCATGCTCTCGATGTCGGCGACGTTCCAGGCACTGACGATGTGCCGACGCGAGTCCGGGTTGGAGCGGATCGACGCGATCACCGCGGCGATCTGGTCGACGGAGCCGCCGTCAGGGGTGGGCCAGGAACGCCACTGGTGCCCATAGACCGGACCGAGGTCACCGTATTCGTCGGCCCACTCGTCCCAGATCGTCACGCCGCGTTCCTGCAACCAGCCGACGTTGGTGTCACCGCGCAGGAACCAGATCAGCTCCGCGATGACCGACTTCATGTGCAGCTTCTTGGTCGTCGTGGCCGGGAACCCCGCAGCGAGGTCGAAGCGCATCTGATGGCCGAAGACGCTGAGGGTGCCGGTGCCGGTGCGGTCGGCCTTGGCCGTCCCGTTCTCCAGGACGTGGCTGAGAAGGTCCAGATACTGACGCACAAATGCAAGGTACACAGGAGTCGCGCACGATGACCAGCGACGGGATCTGTTTCGCGCCTTTTGTTCGGAGGGCGATATCGTGGCCCTCATGTCTAGTGCGCCCCTCTTTGGCCGAGTCCTCACAGCCATGGTCAGCCCGATGAACCCCGATGGCTCCCTTGACCTGGAGGGCGCTGCGGAACTGGCTGTGCACCTGGTGGACAACGGCCACGACGGACTGGTCGTCAACGGCACCACCGGGGAGTCGCCCACCACCACGGACGCCGAGAAGGTCGACCTCGTGCGCGTCGTCGTTGAAGCCGTCGGGCACCGGGCCCACATCCTCGCCGGCGCCGGCAGCAACAACACCGCGCACTCGGTCGAGAGCGCCCGGGCCGCCGCAAAGGCAGGCGCGCAGGGCCTGCTGATCGTGACGCCGTACTACAACAAGCCGCCCCAGGAAGGGGTCCTCGCGCACTTCACCACGGTGGCCGACGCAACCGATCTGCCGGTGATGGTCTACGACATCCCTGGACGGACCGGCATACCGATCTACACCCAGACGTTGCTGCGGATGGCCGACCATCCCCGGATCGTCGCCGTCAAGGATGCCAAGGGTGACCTGTTCGCCGCCAGCGAGGTCATGGCGGCCACCGACCTGCAGTGGTACTCCGGGGACGACGCACTGAACCTCGCGCACCTCACCCAGGGCGCGGTGGGCATCGTCAGCGTCGTCGGCCACCTAGCCGGCAGGCAGTACGCGGAGATGATCGCCGCAGTCGGGCAGGGCAACCTCGCGCGGGCCATCGAGATTCACCGGCAGCTGATCCCCGCGGTCAACGCCGTCATGCACATCACCCAGGGCCCGATCACCGTCAAGGCCGCACTACACGATCGGGGCGTCATCGCCTCGGATTCCGTGCGTCTGCCGTTGGTCGCAGCCACCAACGACCAGCTCGCCCAGGTGCGAGAGGGTCTTCAACAGTCAGGACTGAATTGAGCCACCCCCATCCCGAGCTGACCTCACCGCCGAAGCTGGCGAAGAACGCCGTACGCATCGTTGCGCTCGGTGGTCTGGGCGAGGTTGGCCGCAACATGTCAGTCATCGAGCACGCAGGACGGTTGCTGATCGTCGACTGCGGAGTGCTCTTCCCCGAGGACCACCACCCCGGCGTCGACCTGATCCTGCCGGACTTCGAGTACATCCGGGACCGGCTCGACGACATCGACGCGATCGTGCTCACCCATGGTCACGAGGACCATATCGGGGCCGTGCCGTACCTCCTTCGCCTCAAGGCCGACATCCCGCTGATCGGTTCGACGCTGACCCTGGCGATGATCGAGGCAAAGCTCAAGGAGCACCGGATCAAGCCCTACACCCTCACGGTGACCGAGGGTCAGCGCGAGAAGCTGGGTGTCTTCGACCTCGAGTTCGTCGCGGTCAACCACTCGATCCCGGATGCGCTTGCGGTCTTCGTCCGCACCCCCGCGGGCACCATCCTGCACACCGGCGACTTCAAGATGGACCAGCTGCCCCTGGACGGTCGCATCACGGACCTGCGGGCGTTCGCTCGGCTCGGCGAGGAGGGCGTGGACCTGTTCATGACCGACTCGACCAACGCCGAGGTGCCCGGTTTCACGACCGCCGAGCGCGACATCGCCCCGGCCATCGAGACCGTATTCCGCAACGCGAGGCGCCGGGTCATCGTCGCCTGCTTCTCCTCGCACGTCCACCGCGTCCAGCAGGTGCTCGACGGGGCCCATGCGAACGGCCGCAAGGTCGCCATGGTCGGTCGCTCGATGCTGCGCAACATGGGCATCGCCGAGGACCTCGGCTACCTCAAGGTGCCGCCGGGCGTCCTGGTCGACCTCAAGAAGCTCACCGACTATCCGGACGACAAGATCGTTCTGATCTGTACCGGCTCCCAGGGTGAGCCGATGGCCGCCCTCTCACGGATGGCCAACCGGGACCACAAGATCGAGGTCGGTCAGGGCGACACCGTCCTGCTGGCGTCCTCGCTGATCCCTGGCAACGAGAACGCCGTCTACCGCATCATCAACGGCCTGATGCGCCTGGGCGCCGAGGTCGTGCACAAGGGCAACGCCAAGGTTCACGTCTCTGGCCATGCCAGCGCCGGTGAGCTGCTCTACTGCTACAACATCGTCAAGCCGCGCAACGTCATGCCGGTCCACGGCGAGTGGCGTCACCTCGTGGCCAACGCCGACCTGGCCGTCAAGACCGGTATTCCGCGCAACCGGGTCGTGCTGGCTGAGGACGGTGTGGTAGTCGACCTCGTCGACGGGGTGGCGAGCATCGTGGGTGCCGTGCCGTGCGGATACGTCTACGTTGACGGCTCATCTGTCGGCGAGACCACCGAGGCCCTGCTGAAGGATCGTCGCATCCTGCGCGACGAGGGCTTCGTCACGATCATCGTCGTTCGCGACGCGGCGACCGGAAAGGTCGCCGCCGGGCCTGAGATCCAGGCTCGTGGGTTTGCCGAGGACCAGGACATCTTCGATCAGGTGCTGCCCAGGCTCGAGCAGGCACTCGCGGATGCGGCCATCAACGGGGTCACCGACTCGTTCCAGCTGCAGCAGATCATCCGCCGGACGGTCGGTTCGTGGCTCGGCGGCCGGTTGCGCCGCCGGCCGATGATCATCCCTATCGTCATCGACGCGTAGCAAGCCACCCGGAATACAGTTCCCGCCCCAACTGGCAAACCTAGGGACCGTGCCGTCACCACATGGCCAAACCTATGGACCGTGCCGTTACCACATGGCCAAACCTAGGTTTGGTCCCTGCCTGATGGCATGATCCCTAGGTTTTGCGGGTCGCTACGTCCTGGGGGAGAATGGGTTGGTGATAACCACCCTGTTTGCCTGGGCCGTCAGTTCGGCTCCCGGCGTAGTGGACGCACTTGGCCTCCCGATCTCCACCACATCCTTCGGTCCGCGCAAGGCCTTTGCCGTGCTGGTTGTGGCCTTCGCGTTCGTGCTTGGGGCGATGTTCCTCGGTGGACACCTAGGAGAAGCGTCAAGGCGGCGACGTGACAAGCGTCGAGACAAACGCCACTGACAAGCCACGTCCTTGCGGCAACGTCTTCAGGTTTGGTCGCCTCGGGACGTCACCGTGCCTAGGTTTGCGCGCCTGGTGACGTCACCGTGCCTAGGTTTGCGCGAGAGCTCGCCGCACGGTGCCTAGGTTTGCTCGCGAAGTGGCGGCACCGTCCCTAGGTTTGCGGATTGGGTTGGCGGGCTACCAGGGGCGGGGAAGGGTGAGGTCGCGCGGGTCGTCGATGGCGGTCCAGCCTTGCGAGGTGTGCTCGTACTCGAACGTCGGGCCTTCATCGACCAGAGTGGCGATTGCGCCGAGCAGACGCGCGACATGCTCCGCGTTGTTGGCCAGGCCGACGCTGGCGCGCACGGCGGTCTTGGGGGAGTCGCCGTCGTGCGGGTCCTGCAGGAGGGCGTCGACCAGCAGGTGAGCGCAGAACTTGCCGTCGCGGACGCCTATGCCGTACTCCGCCGAGAGCACCGCGGACACCAGCGAGGAGTCGAGGCCGTCGATGGTGAAGGTGGCGACGCCGACTCGGTCGTGCTCAGGTCCGAAGATCGAGTACGTCGTGACGCCGTCGATGGCTGCCAGGCCGGCTCGCAGTTGCTCGGCGAGCGCACCCTCGTGTGCCTCGATGACATCGCGGTGGGTGCCGAGAGCGGAGCAGGCGGCGGCGATGGCAATGGCGCCGATGACGTTGGGGCTGCCGGCCTCGTGCCGTGCCGCACCCTCGGTCCAAAGGGTCTGGCTGCTGGTGACCTTTGCGGTCGCCCCGCCACCAAGCAGGTATGGCGCTGCCTCGTTCAGCCAGTCGGCACGCCCGGCCAGCACGCCGGCACCGAAGGGGGCATAGATCTTGTGGCCGGAGAAGGCCACGTAGTCGACTCCGAGCGCCTCGATGTCGATCTTCTTGTGGGGGGCAAGCTGCGCCGCGTCGAGGGCGACTCGCGCGTCATACCGCTTGGCAATGCTGACGATCGACTCGATCGGCCACAGCTCGCCGGTGACGTTCGAGGCGCCGGTGACCACGATGAGGCGGGGCCCGTTTGTCGTCGTCTCGGCGGAGCTGCGAAGGGCGCTCTCGAGCAGGATCAGGGCGTCCTGCGCGCTATCTGGGACGGGGATCCGGACCGTGCGCGCCGGGTTCCAGGGCAGCAGGGCTGCGTGGTGCTCGGACTCGAAGACGAAGGTGGTCGTGTCCTTGGGCAGACTCCGTCCGAGCAGGTTCAGCGAGTCGGTCGAGTTGCGGGTGAACACGACGAGGTCCTCTTCGCGCGCACCGACGAAGCCGTGGACCTGGGTGCGTGCCTCTTCGTACCACCCGCTGGTGATGCGTGAGGCGTAGCCGTTGCCGCGGTGCACGGAGGAGTAGGTGCGAAGGGCGATGTCAACGGCGGCCTTGACTGATTCCAGAGCGGGCGTCGATGCGGCGTGGTCGAAGTTCGCATAGTCCACGACCGTGCGGTGCAGCGTCGGAACGCCGAGGTCTGCGGACACCGTTCTCGGAGGGCTAGCGAACGCTGTCGTGCTCGTGCTCGTGGTCGTGGTCGTGGTCGTGGTCGTGGCAGTAGTCGTGGTCGGTGTCGTTGCCGTGGTCCTGGTCATGGTCGTGGGTAGTGCCGGTGTCGGTACCGCACGCAGGTGGTCCCGGGTGGGGGTCGGTGCCGGGGCGGCGTCCCTGATCGGGCGCACCTGGCGGCTGATCGTGGAGATCGACATGTGGCTCAACTCCTAAAGGTCCGGTGGACCTTCGGTGATGTACGCCTCAGGTCCGCGCTTGCCGGGCTCGCTAGTTGCGGGCTCGGCCCGGTCGTCACCCGGAGCACCCCACCGCGGAAGGAGGGTTGCCGACCAGCAAGCCGGGGCTGAACACTGGCACTCATGACCTGATAAAGAAGATAGCCGCGATCGGACCGCGGTGCACACCCCCCGGGTCGACTTTTCGGTATGTGAGACGGCCCGAAGGTTTCGTCGACAGGTCGTCGACAGGT
>DHJN01000225.1:15467-22593 GCA_002404345.1 Actinobacteria bacterium UBA4719
GTCGTCGACAGGTCGTCGACAGGCCGTCGACAGGCCGTCGACAGGCCAGGAGGCCCTGATGGGCCGGGATTGGTGTGCCCGTCGCGCGTGTGACGCGTGATCCCGCAGTGTCTTTCGCGTAGCGTGCCGACTGTGGCGACTCGTACGACTACCCCTGTCCCGCGTCCGAAGTCCGGGGGGCGCGCCAAACCGTCCCGCGCGGCTACCGAACGCAACGGCCAGCCTCCACCGCGCAAACCAGGACCGCGTAAGTCAGCACCGCGCAAACCTGCACCGCGCAAGCCTGCAGCTCGACGGTCCAGGTCCAGGGCCAAGCGGGGAGGCCTGCCGCTGAGGGCGGTGCGTGCCACCTGGATGGGCATGGCCCACGTCACCGGTGGAACCGTGCGCCGGATCGGGCACAGTGCCAGTGAGCTCGAACCGGAGCACCGCCGCGACGGTATCGGCCTGTTCCTGCTTGCACTGGCCGTCCTGGTCGCCGCCAGTGAGTGGTGGGGGCTCAAGGGCGTGACCGGCGACATCGTCCATGCCGTCGTCGCCGGGACCTTCGGCCGGGTCGCCTATGCCGTCCCGATCGCCTTGCTGCTGTTCAGTATCCGGCTGTTACGTGCACCGGAGAACCAGGCCTCGACGAACCGCCTCACCATCGGTACGACGGCCCTCACGTTCGCCGCAGCCGGCTTGGTTCACATTTCTGCCGGCCTGCCGAGCCCGCCCGACGGCGCCCTCAGGATGCGTGATGCCGGCGGCGTCATCGGGTTCCTGGCCTCGAGCCCGATCGTTGCTGCCGTCAAGACCTGGGGCGCCGTCCCGCTGCTCCTGCTCCTGGGGTTCTTCGGGCTGCTGGTCATCATGGCCACACCGGTCCGGATGATTCCCGCGCGTCTGGGCGAGCTGCGCGACCTGTTGCTGCACCATCAGCGAGAGAGCCAGGCTTCGACCGATGAGGTCGACCCGGACGCCACGCGCAAGCTGCGCCGCCGTCCCGGACCCGTTGGCGTTGGACCGTTCGATGGCGATGAGGCGTTCAGGCAGGCGGCCATCGTCGCGAAAGCCAAGGCTGACAAGGCTGACAAGGCTGCTGCGGCCTTCCGGCCCGGTGAGAAGCGTCCCACCGCACCCGGCGTCCTGGCACCCGGAGCCACTCCGGCCCCGGCAGGTGCACCCGGGGCAGCAGGGGACTTCGGTGTTGGCGGAGCCTCGGGCGCGGCGGGCAACCCGCCGAAAGCAGGAGGTGGCTTCAGGATCAGGTCCATCCTTGAGGCCCCGCCGACCACCCCGATGCCCCAGCGGGTCGAACAGCTCGCGCTCGCCGGCGACATCACCTACACGCTGCCCGACAACGCCATGCTCGAGCTCGGTCGCCCGCACAAGACCCGCAGTGCTGCCAACGACGCCGTGGTCGACTCCCTGACCGAGGTGCTCGACCAGTTCGACATCGACGCGCAGGTCACCGGCTTCAGCCGCGGTCCGACGGTCACCCGCTATGAGGTCGAGCTCGGTCCCGGTATCAAGGTCGAACGCGTCACCGCGCTCTCCAGGAACATCGCGTATGCCGTCGCCTCGGCTGACGTGCGCATCCTCAGCCCGATCCCCGGAAAGTCGGCGATCGGGATCGAGATCCCCAACGCCGATCGCGAGAAGGTGAGCCTCGGCGACGTCCTGCGCAGCCAGGCAGCGCGCAGCAACGAGCACCCGATGGTCGTGGGTGTCGGCAAGGACGTCGAGGGTGGTTATGTCATCGCCAATCTCGCGAAGATGCCGCACCTGCTCGTGGCGGGAGCCACTGGCTCCGGCAAGTCCAGCTTCGTCAACTCGATGATCACCTCGATTCTGATGCGCTCGACCCCGGACGAGGTGCGCATGGTGCTGGTGGACCCCAAGCGGGTGGAGCTGACCGGCTACGAGGGGATTCCGCACCTCATCACGCCGATCATCACCAACCCGAAGAAGGCGGCCGAGGCGCTGCAGTGGGTGGTCCGCGAGATGGATACCCGGTACGACGACCTTGCGGCGTACGGGTTCAAGCACGTCGATGACTTCAACAAGGCAGTTAAGGCCGGCAAGCTCAAGGCGCTGCCCGGGTCCCAGCGGGTCATCCACCCCTACCCCTACCTGTTGATCATCGTCGATGAGCTCGCCGACCTCATGATTGTCGCGCCGCGTGACGTCGAGGAGTCGATCGTGCGCATCACGCAGCTCGCGCGGGCGGCCGGTATCCACCTGGTGCTGGCCACACAGCGCCCCTCGGTCGATGTCGTCACCGGTCTGATCAAAGCCAACATCCCCTCCCGGATGGCTTTCGCGACCTCGTCGGTCACCGACTCCAGGGTCGTTCTGGACCAGCCCGGCGCCGAGAAGCTCATCGGTCAGGGTGACGCGTTGTTCCTGCCGATGGGTTCCTCCAAGCCGATGCGGGTGCAGGGCGCCTGGGTCACCGAGTCCGAGATCCAGGCGGTCGTCAAGCACGTCACAGCTCAGCTCAAGCCGACGTATCGCGACGACGTCACCGTGGTCGCGGCCAGGAAGGTGGTCGAGGACGACATCGGCGATGACCTGCACCTGCTCCTGCAGGCCGCTGAGCTCGTCATCACCACGCAGTTCGGCTCGACCTCGATGCTGCAGCGCAAGCTGCGCGTCGGCTTCGCCAAGGCCGGCCGGCTGATGGATCTCCTGGAGTCCCGTGGGGTCGTCGGTCCCTCGGAGGGCTCCAAGGCTCGCGACGTCCTGGTCAAGTTCGACGACCTGCCGACCACTCTTGCCCTGATGCGCGGCGAGGAGGTCCCTGATGCCGACCCGATCTATGACGGTGAGGCCGCTCCGGCTGCTGATCGCGTCGACCTGAACGACACTGCCACCGGTCCGATCCACAGGGTGCCACTGGGTGGGCAGACTCGCGACTCGCGGACACCAGAGGCGTCGCCACCCGAGGGCTACGAAGACGTCGAGGACGAGGGCGGCGAGGACGCCTGGTCGCTCACCCGCAATGGTCGGCGCGACGGCGTCTGAATCAACCATCGCCCAACCGCACAACCGCACAACCGCACAACCGCGCAATGGCGCAATGGCGCAATGGCGCAAAGGCGCAAAGGCGCAAAGGCGCAAAGGCGCAAACCGCGCAACCGCACAACCGAAGGTGAGCGAGACCTCACTTCGAGCGTTGAGTCAATTTCCCATTTCATCTACCGCTGAAACGAGTTGTGCAATAGCGTCAATTTATGCGCCCAGGCCACGCTATCCGTCGTCCTATTCTCCTTCTCGCCATTGTTGGGTCGCTCCTGTTGGCGGGGTGCAACCGCAGCTCCGAGTCGGACATCGCCAACGCCAAGGCCTCCGGCGCCGCCGAAGAGGCCACGAAGCAGAAGGACCAGCGCCAAGCGGATGAGCAGGCAAGGCTCGCGGCCGAGGTGAAGAAGCTTCAGGCAGAGGCGGCCAAGAAGGGGGCGGCAACGGCCTCGGCGGCAGCACCCGCAGCACCGGCAGCACCGGCACCAGCGGCGCCAGCGGCGCCAGCGGCGCCAGCGGCGCCAGCGGTTCCGGCAGGCACCTCCTGTGGAGGCAATCTCAGTGTGGGCCGGAACACGAGTTGTGCCTTCGCTGCCAATGTCGAGTCGGCTTTCTACGCCGCGGGTGGCGGGACCAACACCGTCTCCGTGTACAGCCCGGTGACCGGCCGCTCCTACACAATGACGTGTGTGGCCGGTATTCCGTCGGTGTGCCGTGGCGGCAACAATGCCGTCGTCTACATTCGCTGACAGCTGGTGACCGGGAGCACAGGGAGGCGGCTGTGGCGCGCCGCCATTGCCTCGATCTCGATAGTCGGGATTCTTTCTGGCTGCATGCGGACCTCTGACCAACCTGGCAGCGGAGCGGTTGCCACGACGGTTGCCATGACGGCTGCCTCGGCAGCTCACGCGGCAAGGATGAGGGAAGTCGCGCAGGAGTCCGAACGGCTGCGGAAGGAACGTGATCGCCTCAAGGCTCAGCTCTCCGCGCCGGGGACGACCACGCAGGGGAAGTCCGCCAAGGGCAAGACCCCTACAAGGAGTCCCTCGCCGACGGCGGCAGGCATCACGACCGATGGGTCGACCCCTTCCGTGCGTGCGTCGGCGGACCCGCATGCGGGCTTCGACGAGCTGGCCGCCCAGCTAGGCGGATCCGAAGGTCTGGCCTACGTCAGCGTCGGCGGCGGAGCGACAACGCGGCTCGGGTCGTGGCAAGCCGGCCCCGGCTGGTCAACGGTCAAGGTGCCTCTGGCCGTGGCTGCTGTCGCCAAGTCTCAGAGCCAGCCCGACCCTCGGGTTCAGCGCCTGATGCGACTGGCCATTACGGCGTCTGACAATGCGGCGGCCGAGCAGCTGTGGGCCTTCCTGGGCACGGCCCAACCCGCTGCGTTCCAGGTTCAGGCTGTCCTGCGGTCCACGGGCGATGGTGAGACGCGCGTTCCGTCCCAACGCGTCCGTCCGGAGTTCAGCGCCTTCGGGCAGACGACGTGGTCATTGACCAACCAGGCTTCGTTCATGGCGGCCCTGCCATGCATCGCGCATAGCGACGCCGTGCTCCGGCTGATGGGAGATGTTGTTCCGGGTCAGCGCTGGGGGCTCGGCGCCGTCGGCTTGCCTGCCCAGTTCAAGGGTGGTTGGGGGCCCGGCCTCGGCGGGGGCTACCTCGTTCGGCAGATGGGCCTTGTCACCCTCGCGAACGGCTCTCGGATTGGCCTGGCCATCGCTTCGGAGCCAACCGACGGCCGGTTCGAGACCGGGACCGCCAACGTGACCGCGCTGGCCAGGTGGGCGGTGGCCCACGCGGCGGCCAACACGGCGGCTAAGGGGCCTGGCGGTTGCTGAGTCCGGGCTTCTGGGCGGAAGTTGGCCGGTCAGACCGTGTGGCCTCGAGGTGCCGCGGGCGACTTGGCAAGAGCTGGGTCGACTTGGCACAGGAGACGTGATGTGCCAAGTGCACCCAAGCTTGGCCGAGACGGTTGTCCAGGTCAGCGCCGGGCTTGCGCCGATGCTCCATCGAGCTGCTCGTATGTCGCCAGGCTGGGTCCGCGGGTCGCCTGTAGTGCCCGGGCTCCCGCCTCGGCATCGCGCATGACGCGCAGGACGTTGCCGCCGGCCAGCTTGGTGAGGTCCAGGTATGACCAGCCGCGGTCGGCCAGGGCGACGAACAACCGCGGATAGCCGCTGACGTCCTCGAGACCGAGCGGCAGCTCGTCGGTGCCGTCGTAGTCGCCGCCGATGCCGACGTGGTTGATGCCGGCGACGTCGCGCACGTGCTCGATGTGGGCGATGACCTGGTTGATCGTCGCGGTGGGTTTGGCATGCTTCTTGCGGTACCCGGCGGCGAACGCGCCGAAGGCGATGTGGTCGGAAGGCTGGACGCCGGCCTCCAGCGCCGCCGCCGAAGCCTCCTTGCGCCACTCACCGGCAGCAGGGGAGACGAAGTCGGGCACGAACGTCACCATGCAGACGCCGCCCTTGTCGCCCAGGATCTGGAGAACATCGTCCGGGACGTTGCGGGTCATATCGCAGACCTCGCGTGCGGAGGAGTGCGAGAACATCACCGGCACCTCGCTGACCCTCAAGGCGTCGCGCATCGTGTCCGCAGAGACGTGTGAGAGGTCGACGAGCATGCCGATGCGGTTCATCTCGCGCACCACCTCGACGCCAAAGGCGGAGAGCCCGCCGCAGGCGGGTTCGTCGGTGGCCGAGTCGGCCCATGGGACGTTGTCGTTGTGGGTCAGCGTCAGATAGCGGACACCGAGCACGTGCAGCATCCGCAGCGCCGCCAGGGAACAGCCGATCGAGTGCCCACCCTCGGCCCCGATGAGCGACGCGATGCGCCCCGATGCGAAGACCGTCTCCAGCTCGTCGGCGGTGCGGGCGAAACCCAGCTGGTCGCCATACCGACCGACCATCTGGTGGACCGCGTCTATCTGCTCCAGGGTCTGGATGACCGCCGTGCCATCGGGCAGCGTCGACGGAACCCAGACAGACCAGAACTGCGCGCCGACGCCCCCGGCGCGCAGCCGCGGCAGGTCGGTGTGCGTGCTGCTCAGGCGTTGCGAGAGGTCCAGCCGGTCGAAGTCATAGCCCGCCTGTTGGCGCGCCTCCCACGGTAGGTCGTTGTGTCCGTCGATCAGCGGGTGCCGGCGCAGCAGCTCGTTGACCCGGGCGAGGGTGTCTGTGGCGCGCGTGTCTGTGGCGCTCGTGTCTGGCGGAAGGTCTGGCATGCGGTCATTCAACCGCAGCCCACCTACCATGGGGGACATGCCCACCGTGACTCCCTTGACCTCGCGTGCCAACGGCAGCGGCCGTAGCGTGGCGTTGGTCACCTTGGGGTGCGCTCGCAACGAGGTCGACTCCGAGGAGCTCGCTGGTCGTCTGGCCGCCGAGGGCTGGCTGTTGGTCGATGATGCCGCAAAGGCCGATGTCGCAGTGGTCAATACATGCGGCTTCGTTCAGCAGGCGAAGAAGGACTCCATCGACGCACTGCTCGAGGCCTCCGAGCTCAAGGGTGCGGGACGCACTCAGAAGGTCGTGGCCGTGGGTTGCCTGGCCGAGCGGTATGGCGAGCAGCTCGCCGCCGAGCTACCGGAGGCTGACGCCGTGCTCGGCTTCGACTCCTATGCCGATATGTCGAGCCACCTCACCTCGATCCTGAACGGCAACAAGCCCGCCTCACACGTGCCGTCGGACCGTCGCCGGCTACTGCCGCTCTCGCCGGCCTCGCGGCAGGTCTCTGCCGCCGCTGTAGCCCTGCCCGGTCACGGTGGTCCGGGGGTGCCTGTCGGCACAGCCCCGGAGAGCGTCACCCCCGAGATCGCGAGCCCCGAGAGCGTCACCCCCGAGAGCGTGATGATCGAGGGACCGGTTCCGGCCAGCGGTCCGCGCGTCATCCGCGCCCGTCTGGATGGTCGGCCTTGGGCCCCGTTGAAGATCGCCAGTGGCTGCGACCGGCGCTGCGCGTTCTGCGCGATCCCGATGTTCCGTGGGGCCTTCGTGTCGAGGCGGCCCTCCGAGGTCCTGGCCGAAGCCCGATGGCTCGGTGAGCACGACGTCAAGGAGATCCTCCTGGTCAGCGAGAACTCCACTTCCTACGGCAAGGACCTCGGGGACCTGCG
>DHJN01000241.1 GCA_002404345.1 Actinobacteria bacterium UBA4719
TCGAACTCCTCGCCCATGGGATCAGACTTGGGAGAGTTCTGGTGGAGAGCGCTCACGTTCAGCCGATTCGGCCACCAGTCTCGGTTCGACGTGCCCTGGGGGTCCCTGTGGGTCACTCCCGCGACCGGGCACGTGGCGTCGCGCTCCTCGTTCATCTCGCCGACGACTGCATCAGGACTGTCAGACATGGGGAATCCTTCCGGTTTTCAGGGGGTGATCAGGAACTTGGTGCGGTGGAGCAGTCGAGGCACAGGCCCCAGTAGACGACCTCGGCCTCGTCGATCGCGAAGCCGTGGTCGTCGGACGCGGTCAAGCAGGGTGTGGTCCCGACGGCGCAATCGACGTCGGCGAGGAAACCGCACGACCGGCATACGACGTGGTGGTGGTTGTCCCCGACCCGCGATTCGTAGCGCGCCACGGAGCCCGACGGCTGGATGCGCCGCACCAGACCCGCGGCAGTCAGCGCACGCAGCACGTCGTACACGGCCTGATGGGACACCTCACCGAGATCCTCACGCACGACACCGATGATCGAGTCCGTGTCGGCGTGCGGATGCTCGTACACCGCGGTCAGCACCGCCACCCGGGGACGCGTCACACGCAGCGCAGCCCAGCGCAACAACTGCTCAACATCCAAAGTCGTGAACACCATCCGAAGTGTGGCCCTTTTTCTGGAATCAATCAAGAACCCAGGCGCAGCCTTCGACCTTCATCGGCCGACCTCAACGAATAAACCTGGAAAGGCTAGAAAAAAGTTCGGGATGGACCGTCCGGCACCGACACGCCTGGACCGCAGAGGACGTCCACGGACCTGTGTGGACGATTCAGCGCCGAAGACGGCCCACCCGTAGTCAAGCAATTAGTCAAGCAGAGGCACCATTCGACCGAAAACGGGTCAGTACAGGGCTCAATACAAAATGGCTCCGACCCGCGTTTCCGCAGGTCAGAGCCATTTTTCGAACTGGTGGGCGATACTGGGATCGAACCAGTGACCTCTTCCGTGTCAGGGAAGCGCGCTACCGCTGCGCCAATCGCCCATTCATGTGGCAACTCGAGGTGGAGACGGGATTTGAACCCGTGTAGACGGCTTTGCAGGCCGTTGCCTCGCCTCTCGGCCACTCCACCGTGAGGGTTCCAGGCCTCCGCCAAGAGCCGTAAGGCCTTCGGCGAAGGCTTGAAGCCTTCGAGCGGACAACCGGGCTCGAACCGGCGACCTCAACCTTGGCAAGGTTGCGCTCTACCAACTGAGCTATGTCCGCGGGAACGCCAGCGACCAAAATACCCGCTGTGCGTGCGTGCAGACATTAACCGATCCGAGGGATCGGAGTCCAACCGGCTGGATTCGCCGGGTCCAACATCCGCGCCTTGGACCACCCAGCCACGCCGTTCGAGCGACTTCACCACTGTCGTTCGAGCGACTTCACCACTGCCGTTCGGACGACTTCAGACATACCCTCACCCATGTGAGCACCCATGAGGTCACCAACCAGCCCCCTGCGCTTCCCGAGTACAACGTCGTCCTGGCCGATCCAGCACTGCGCGAGGGGATCGCGCTCTGGGGCCTGGAGCAGGATCGCGCACAGCTCGAGGCCCTCGGCGCCCTGGCCGGTGGTGTCGAGGCGCAGACCTGGGGTGAACAAGCAGACCGCAATCCCCCTGTCCTGCGTACGCACTCACCGCAAGGCGCCCGGGTCGACGAGGTGGACTTCCATCCCGCCTGGCATCGGTTGTTGGACACTGCAGTGTCCTACGGCTTGACTGCGGAGCCCTGGACGAAACCAGCACGAACCGGGGCTCACGTACGCCGAGCCGCAGGCTTCGTCGCGTGGTCGCAGGTCGATGCTGGTCATGGGTGTCCGTTGTCTATGACGTATGCCGCGGCGCCCGCCCTCCAGGGCAGTCCTGACCTCAGCGCCATCTGGACTCCGCTGCTCGCCTCGCGCGAGTACGACTTCGGCTTGCGGCCCCACGCCCAGAAGCGCGGCGTGCTGGCGGGCATGGGCATGACCGAGAAGCAGGGCGGCTCCGATATCCGAAGTAACACGACCGCGGCCGTGGCCGTGGGCGGCGGCCCGATCGAGGGGGGTCAGACCTACCGACTCACCGGTCACAAGTGGTTCTGTTCCGCACCGATGAGTGACGTGTTCCTTGTTCTCGCACAAGCCCCGGCTGGGCTGTCCTGCTTCCTCGTCCCCCGGATGCTGGATGACGGGACGCGCAACACCTTTGCGTTGCAACGACTCAAAGACAAGCTGGGCAACCGTTCCAATGCCTCGTCCGAGATCGAGCTGGACGGCACTTGGGGCGTGGGCATCGGGGACGAGGGCCGAGGCGTTCGGACCATCCTGGATATGGTGGCGGCCACCCGGCTCGACTGCGTCCTGGGCTCGTCAGCGACGATGCGCCAGGCCCTGGTGAGGGCGATCCATCACACGCGTCATCGTCGGGCCTTCGGCAGGACGCTGGTCGACCAGCCGCTCATGCGCAACGTGCTGATGGACCTGGCGCTGGAGTCCGAAGCTGCCACCACATTTGGGCTCAGGCTGGCAGCGGCCGTCGACGCCGGCGATACCGCTTTCTCACGTCTTGCGGTCGCTATCGGCAAGTACTGGGTCTGCAAGCGCGCATCCCCGATGGTGGCCGAAGCGCTGGAATGCCTGGGAGGCAACGGCTATGTCGAGGAGAACGGTCTCGCTCGGCTGTATCGGGAAGCACCGCTGAACTCCATCTGGGAGGGCTCCGGCAATGTGAACGCCCTCGACGTCCTCCGGGCACTGACTCGCGAGCCGGCCTCGGTGGCGGCCATCACGGCCGAGCTCGACCTCGCGAGCGGCGCTAACTCCTTGCTCGACACGGCCATCAGGACCGCGGTGTCAGCCATGCAGGCGGCAGCGGGCTCTGCCGAAGCGCAGTCCTTCAGTCCAGTGGCCGCACAGTCTGGCGCTCGCGCGCTCGTCGAACAGCTCGCGACCACCCTGCAGGCCTGCCTCCTGACGCGCTTCGCACCGGCATACGTCTCGGAGGCCTTCGTGGCGAGCCGGCTGGGCGAGGGTCACGGTCACACGTTCGGCACCCTGTCGAGCGACCTGGTCGACGCTTCGGCAGGCAGAGTTATCGAACGGTCGTTCCCCGGTTGACCTGCGCCTGACCTGCGCGTTGGTGCCCTGGAGCGGGCGGCAGGACAGAATGGACCCGCTAGGTGGCACGATCCGCGACTGCTGACGAAGGACCTCATGGACATCTGGCCGGGCCATCCCTATCCCCTCGGTGCCACGTTCGACGGCAGCGGGGTCAACTTCGCCCTCTTCTCCGAGGTTGCGGACAGGGTCGAGGTTTGCCTGATCGCCGATGACGGCACGGAGGCCCGGGTCGAGCTGACCGAGGTCGACGCCTACGTGTGGCACGGCTTCGTCCCCGGGATCGAGCCGGGCCAGCGCTATGGCTTCAGGGTGCACGGCCCGTTCGATCTCGCCAACGGTCATCGCTGCAACCCATCGAAGCTGTTGCTTGACCCATACGCCAAGGCGTTCGATGGGCAGATCGACGGCGACGGGTCCCTGTTCTCCTACGACCTCGACAACCCCGCTTCGTTCAACGAGGCGGACTCGCTCGGTCACACGATGCTGTCCGTGGTCGTCAACCCGTTCTTTGACTGGGGCCACGACCGCCCGCCGCGTCACGAGTACCACAACACCGTGATCTACGAGGCTCACGTCAAGGGTCTGACCATGACCCACCCCGATGTCCCCGAAGGCATTCGCGGGACGTATGCCGCGATCGGTCACCAGGCGATCATCGACCACCTCGTCGGTCTCGGCGTGACGGCCATCGAGCTGATGCCCGTGCACCAGTTCGTCCAGGACACCACGCTGGCGGACAAGGGCCTCACGAACTACTGGGGCTACAACACCATCGGGTTCCTGGCCCCACATGCGGCCTACGCGGCAACCGGATCGCGCGGTCAGCAGGTCACCGAGTTCAAGTCCATGGTGAAGGCATTGCACGAGGCCAACATCGAGGTCATCCTCGACGTGGTCTACAACCACACCGCCGAGGGCAACGAGAAGGGCCCGACCATCGCCTTCCGTGGCATCGACAACGCCGCGTACTACCGCCTCGTCGACGCGGACAAGTCGCATTACTACGACACCACGGGCACCGGTAACAGCCTGCTGATGCGCAATCCCCACGTCCTTCAGCTGATCATGGACTCGCTGCGCTACTGGGTGATCGAGATGCACGTGGACGGGTTCCGCTTCGACCTCGCGGCAACGCTGGCCCGCCAGTTCCACGAGGTCGACCGTCTCTCGGCGTTCTTCGACATCATCCAGCAGGATCCGGTGATCTCCCAGGTCAAGCTCATCGCCGAGCCCTGGGACCTCGGAGACGGCGGCTACCAGGTGGGCAACTTCCCGCCGCTGTGGACCGAGTGGAACGGCAAGTACCGTGACACCGTGCGCGACTTCTGGCGCGGCGAGGCCGCCACGTTGGGTGAGTTCGCATCTCGGCTCACAGGATCCAGCGACCTCTACGAGGACTCAGCCAGGCGCCCGATCGCCTCGATCAACTTCGTCGTCGCCCACGACGGGTTCACCTTGGCAGATCTCGTGTCATACAACGACAAGCGCAACGACGCCAACGGTGAGGGCAACAACGACGGCGAGAGCCACAACCGGTCCTGGAACTGCGGAGTCGAGGGCGAGACCACCAAGGCCGACATCAATGCTTTGCGCAGACAACAACAGCGCAACTTCCTGACCACGCTGCTGCTCAGCCAGGGTGTGCCGATGATCGCCCATGGGGACGAGGTCGGTCGGACCCAGCGGGGCAACAACAACGTCTACTGCCAGGACAACGAGCTCGCCTGGATCAACTGGAAGCTCGCAGAGGAGGAGAGCCAGCTGCTGGCGTTTACCAGCGCCGTCGTCTCGCTTCGCCAGGAGCACGCCGTATTCCGTCGACGTCGCTTCTTCGCCGGCGACGCCGCCCATGGCGGCAAGAGCAATCTCGGAGACATCGAGTGGTTTTCGTCAGACGGCACCGAGATGGATGAGCTCGACTGGCGAAATGGTTATGCCCGCACCCTCATGGTCTTCCTGAACGGCCAGGCCATCCCCGAGCCAGATCCCCGCGGACAGCGCACCCTGGACTCCGACTTCCTGCTGCTTTTCAACGCCCACAGCGACCCGGTCGACTTCGCGCTGCCGCCCGCTCAGTACGGCACCACGTGGTGCATCCGCCTGGACACCACCATGCCCGAGCCGGGAAGCGCAGACCAGCAGGACTGGCTGGCCGCGACCACTCACGCGGTCACCGGTCGGTCGATCGTCGTGCTCGAGTCAGTCCCTGCGGCCAAGACCTGAGAGTCGGACAGCCACACCAGCCCTAGGTTTGGGCCAATCGCACCTTCTCGGCTTCGACATCAAAGGTCGCGGCCGGCCATGGCGGCGCAATCACTCGCAGGTGCTCGACCACGAGCTGCTGTACAGCGAGCCGGGCGTACCACTTTCGATCCGCCGGAACGACGAACCACGGAGCGGACTGCGTCGAGCACTTGTCTATCGCCACCTGATACGCCCGCTGGTACTCCGTCCACCACTCGCGCTCGTCAACATCGGCTGAGTTGTACTTCCAGTGCTTGTCCGGGCGTTCGAGTCGTTCGCGCAGGCGCGCCTTCTGCTCGTCGCTGGAGATATGCAGCATGACCTTGACGATGCTGGTTCCGGCCTCGGTCACCGTCTTTTCGAAGGTATTGATCTGCCCGTAGCGACGACCCCACGTCGCGGGCGGCACCAGGTTGTGCACCCGTGCGATCAGGACGTCCTCGTAGTGCGAGCGGTCGAAGACACCGATCTGTCCCGGGTGTGGCAGTGCATTGCGGATTCGCCACAGGAACGGGTGCTCGCGCTCTTGTTCGGTCGGTGTCTTGAAGGCGGTGTAGCGGATACCTTGAGGGTCCACCGAGCCGACGACATGGCGCGTGATGCCACCCTTGCCGGAGGTGTCCATCCCCTGCACCACCAGAAGCACTGCCGCTCTACCGCCAGCCGTGGAGTCGGCATACAGCCGCTCCTGCAGGTCACCGAGCTCCGGAACCGTCGTGGCCATGAGCTCGGCCCCCGCCGCCTTGTCCCCCTCGTATGCCGGGGTGGAACGTGGCTCACGCTCCGCCAGCACAAATCCCGGACCTGCCTCCAGCGCCCGCGTGAATGACCCTGACCCAGCTGCGTTGTCCACTGTGCGCTTAGGGCTCACGCTAAAATAAC
>DHJN01000005.1:0-10872 GCA_002404345.1 Actinobacteria bacterium UBA4719
TCTCACATTCGGGTAGGTCGATGGTGCTCTGTCATGAGGGCGACAGAAGCGACTCGGGACCGGGCGTGGGGGTACCCGTGGTTGAGCCGCTCTGGGTGGTACTGCATACGCACACGACCTGAGCGCGCACGCGACGGTCAAATCTAGCAGCGAAGAGCGCGCCCGACCAAACCACAACCTCCCCCCGACCGCTAGTTGCCCCAAAACCACCGTTTGTGCGGTTCGCCGGCCGGGATTCGGTGGTCTCGGCGCAACGAGCGCGGGGCCGGGGCGGGTGGCCGTGAAACTCGGAGGAGGAGCGTCAGCGGGGGTTGCGGGCGCCACAGATTGTCAGGATCGCACGCTCGACCGCATAGACGGGGTCACGGCCGCCGCCCTTGACGTCGAAGTCCGCCGCGGCAACGGCCTGGATCGCCCGGCCGACGCCGTCGGGATCCCAACCGTTGAGCTTCCTGCGGGCCTGGTCGACCTGCCACGGCGCCATGGCGAGGGTCTTGGCCAGCTGGACGGAAGAGGCGCGGCCCGCGCTGCCGACCTTCACCATCTGGCGCAGCTGCATCGCCAGCACCGCGACAATCGGGACCGGGCTGTCACCGTCCGAGATGGCATGGCGCAGCAGTCGCAACGCCTCACCCGCGTTGCCGGCGATCGCGGCGTCGGCGACCTTGAACCCCGTCGCCTCGACCTTGCCGCCGTGGTACTTCTCGACCACCGCCCCGTCGACCAAGCCCTCGGTGTCAGCGACCAGCTGCGCGCAGGCGGCAGCCAGCTCACTGAGGTCCTTGCCAACCGCCTCGACCAGAGCCCGCACCGCGTCGGGTGTGGCCTTGCGGCCCTGGCGGCGGAACTCGTTGGCGGCGAACTGCGCCTTGTCGCTATCGGACTTGATCACCGAGGCGTCGATGACCCGTGCCCCAGCCTTCTTCAGGGTGTCAAGGACCTTCTTGCCGCGCATACCGCTCTTGTGTGCCACGACCAGCGTGATCTCGCCGGCGGGCGCAGCCAGGTAGTCCAACACATCGCTCTGCAGCTCGTCAGGTGCCTCTTCGAGCTCGAGGACGACGATCGCCTTGGTCCCGCCGAACAATGAGGGGGACGCGTGCATCGTGAGCGTCCCGCTCTGGTAACCCTCGGCATACAGCTTGATGACCTCGAGATCGGGGTCGACAGCGCGCAGTGCGTCAAGGGTCGTGGCGATCGCGCGCTCGGCAAGCAGGCCCTCCGGACCGGAGATCAGCACGTATGGCGGCCCACCGGTCGCGGAGGCATGGATCGTCACGGGGCCAAGACTGCCATGCCGCGGCGACAGGCGGTGATGCCGCCCGCCCGTCAGGATCACCTCTCAACAGGATCCGGCTCGACAGGATCACCTCTCAACAGGATCCGGCTCGACATCCCTCTCGACAGGATCCCGCTCGACTACCCCGCGATCCGCTGCGCCTCGCTGACCGGCTCGGCCAGCACCACCCCGAACAGGTCACATAGGTGCCTAAGCCCGTCGGCGTCGCCGGCTGCGGCGGCCTGCCGAGCGGCGACTGTCGGGCGGTGCAGCAGCTTGCCGGCAATGGCGTGTGCCGAGCGCGCGAGCGCGTCGGAGTCGAGACCGCCCGGGCCTGCGGCTCGCACGAGCACTTCGTGACAGATCTGTTCGACCCGGTGTCGCAGCGCCGCAATCGTCGGACCTGCGCTACGCACAGCCAGTCCGTCGATGAAGTCTCGTGCCGCGGTGCTGGCAATCGCCGCCGCCGTTGAGAGCGCCGCCGCCAGCTCCGGCTCATTCGTGCCGTCGTCGGCCAGGCCCTCGACGTCGATGAGAGTCACCCGCGGCACCTGTTCCACCGCTGCGTCGACGTTTCGCGGCACAGACAGGTCGACGACGGTCAGTGGACAGGTCCGGCCGGCCATGGCGCAGCTCACGTGACCCACCGTCACCACGTGCTGTGCCGCCGACGTGGTGCAGATCAACAGGTCCGCCTCGGCGATCCCCCGAGTCAGTGCCGGCAGTGGACACACGGCCCCGGAGCCGGCCAGCCGCGCGGCATACACCTCGTCCCGTGCGGCAACTCCCGGCCGTATGCCGAGCCCGGCCAGGTGGTCGACCGCGGCGCCGGCCATCTGCCCCGACCCGACGACAAGGACAACAGGGTCGGCCGTCCCGCCCAGCGAAGCCAAGCCGATGTCAACGGCCCGGTGCCCGAGCGAGCGAGCGTGCGAGCCCTGGGACGTCACGGCACGCACCTGACGACCTGAGCGCAATGCTGCCGGGAACAACCGGGACAGAACCAGGCCCGTCATTCCTGCCGCTCGGGCCTCGCGGAACGCGGACTGAGTCTGCGCGAGGATCTCGACCTCGCCGAGCATCCGGGACTGCAAACCCGCGGTCACCAGGAAGAGGTGCTCGACCACGCCCTGACCAGTGCGGACCTCGACGACGGCCCGGAGCTCGTCGTGGGTCGCCCCGGAATGCTCCGCAAGCACATCGAGGAGCACCTCGAGCAACTCGTTCGGCCCGAGGTGAGATGCGTTGCCCAGATAGATCTCGACGCGGCTGCACGTGGACAACAGGACCGCCTCGCAACAGCCGACGGCGCGCAACGCCGTGAGCAGGTCGGGCCGGTCATCCCTGCGAACCGCAACCCGTTCGAGCAGCGACAACGGCGCACTGCGGTGGGTGATGCCCACCATCGTCAACCGCGTCACAACAGCCTCCAGCACTCGCTTCTCACGGTCCCTGGACACGACCATGCACCCGGGAGCCTGTAAAAAGGTTGAGGCCGGTCAGAACGTCATCCTGGGTGAGTCCGACAGCTCGAGGCCGAAGAGGCTCAGCCGGGCGGTGATCACGCCATCCTCGAGCTCGAGGTGCTCGGCCAGCTCCTCGAGGGTCAGACCCAGATCGACGCCTTCGCGCAGCTCGGTGTCCTGCTCGGAGGTCCAGGCATGGCCCTGGGTGACGGCGGTACGCGCCGATCTGGCAATGGGCGGGTCGTCCACCATGGGCCGCCTGCCCGCTGCCAGCCGGCCGTCCCCGTCCTCGCCACCCATCGACGTACGTTCGACCGCCCCTGCGACCGCCGCCTCGCCCACTCCCCCTTCGCCCAGCACACCAGCGGCCACCCCCGCGACTCCGCGCAGCGCCGGCTCATGCACCGGCAGGGGTTCGTCCGCGGTTTCGTCGAGGCGCCTGAGGGCGGCCAGGACCATGGCCTTGTCGGTCGTCGGCCAGAATGGTGGCAGGGACTTCTGCAGGAACCCGGCGTAACGTGCGGTCATCATCCGCGAGTCGAGGAAGGCCACGACCCCGCGGTCATCGGCGCGGCGCACCAGCCGGCCGGCGCCCTGGGCGAGCCGCAGCGCCGCGTGGGTGGCTGAGACCGCCATGAACCCGTTGCCTCCCATCCGGGCAATGGCCTGCGACCGCGCCGAGGACAGCGGGTCGTCCGGGCGGGGGAACGGGATCCGGTCGATGATGACCAGCTGACAGGCCGAACCGGGGACGTCGACGCCCTGCCAGAGCGACAGCGTGCCGAACAGGCAGGTTCTGGCGTCACGGGCAAACCGTCGCACCAGCGTGGACGTCTGATCCTCTCCCTGGCAGATGAACTGGATGCTGCCTGTTCCTGAGCCTGTTCCTGAGCCTGTTCCTGAGCCTGTTCCTGAGCCTGTTCCTGAGCCTTTGCCTGTTCCTGTGCCGAACCGCTCGCGCATAGCCTCGGTCGCGGCGACGGCTGCGCGCATCGAGGAGAACAGTCCGAGCGTCCGGCCACCCGAGGCGCGCACCAGCTCCTCGATCTCGTCGAACGTCTCGGGCGCCAAGCCGTCCCGTCCCGGAGACGGCAGATGCTTGGCGACGTAGGCGATGGCCTGCCTGGGGTAGTCGAACGGGCTGCCGACGTCGAGGCCGTGCCACGTCGGGGCGCCCTCACCGCGAAGTCCCAGGGTGCCGGCGACCGAGTCGAACGTGCCGCCAAGCTCGAGGGTGGCCGATGTCATGATGACCGTACGGTCGCCAAACACCTTGTCCCGCATCAACATCGCGACACTCATGGGCGCGACTCGAAGCACGGAACCACGGCGCGGGTCCTTGCTCACCCAGGCGACATCGAGCTCGCGCTCCTGCAGCAACCGCTCGGCGTTCTCGAAGACCTCATCGATGGCCGCGCGCGCGACCTGCCGGGCACCGTTGTTGTCCTCAGGCGATGCCGGCTTCAGCTCGGTCTGCACCCCGCGGGCGGAGTCCCGCACCCGGGCAAGGGCCAGGGACAAGGAGTCCGGTATGCCGTTGAGCCGCCCCTCGGGCAGCGCCTCGAGGATGGCCGCGAGGAACTCAGAAGCATCGGTGACCTGATCGGTCTGCGCGAGACGCCCGGCACGCTTGGCGGCTCCGGCGATCATGGGCGCGGTCAGCTCGTCGGTGATGGTGGAGGTGACCCGGTCGACCAGCTCATGGCCCTCGTCGACGATCAGCACGTCATGCTCGGGCAGCATCTGACGGCCCTCGAACGAGTCGATCGCCATGAACGCGTGGTTGGTCACGACCACATCGACGTCCTTGGCCGCCGAGCGCGCTTGCTCCACGAAGCACTCGGTGACCATGGGGCACTTCTGGCCCAGGCACTCGTGCGCCGATACCGACACCTGACGCCAGGCTCGCTCGGAGACTCCCGGCACGAGCTCGTCACGGTCACCGGACTGGGTCGTCTCGGCCCACGACCGGAGCTGGACCACCTCGGCGCCAAGCAAGGCGACGTTGGCGTCCACCGCCCCAACCGACAGAAGGCTGCCTTCGTCGTCATCGGGAAAGCCGCCGGACAGCTTGTGCCGGCACAGGTAGTTCCTGCGGCCTTTGACCAGAGCGTAGGTCGGTTGGCGACCCAAGATCGGGGCGATGGCCCGCGCCAACCGCGGCATGTCACGGTCGACGATCTGGGCCTGCAGGGTCAGCGTCGCGGTGGCCACGACGGCCGGCCGGCCCGCATCGAAGGCATGCGCCACAGCCGGGATGAGATAAGCCAGCGACTTGCCCGTGCCCGTGCCGGCCTGAACGAGGAGATGTTCGCCCCTGGCGATGGCATCGGCCACGGCGTGCACCATCTGGACCTGCCCCGGACGCTCGACACCACCTATACCCTGCACCGCGGCGTGCAGGAGCGCGTCGAGATCTCGGGCTTTCGGGGGCATTGCCTCAGGCTATGCCCGAAAGCCGACGCCCTCTCGACCGGAGCTTGCCGATCGCGACCTTGGCGAACGCGGCCCAGCCGAGCAGCGCCAGGACCGTCGCACCGATTCCGATGTAGGTGGGGGTGGGGGTGGGCTCGTGCCTGCGGTGTTTCAGTCCGCGTATGCCGTGAGCTCGTCGACCAGGGTCTGGTTGACCTTGGCCTCGACGCGGGTGCCGTGCTCGGTGTGCTCGCTGGTGAGGATCTCGGCCTCGCGGTGCATCCGGTTGACGAGGTCGCCGCGGTGATAGGGCAGCAGCACCGTGACGTCGATGTTCGGCCGGGGCAGCTCGTCGGCAATGAGGGCACGGAGCTCGTCCAGTCCCTCACCCGTGCGGGCTGAGACGACGATCGAGTGTGTCTCGCTGCACCGAAGCCGGTCCAGCACCTCGGGGTCCGCGGCGTCAGCCTTGTTGACGACGATGACTTCCCTGATCTGGCCATCGCCGACCTCGGCAAGAACGGCGCGCACGGCCGAGATCTGAGACTCGGGGTCAGGGTGAGACCCGTCGACGACGTGAAGCAGCAGATCCGCCTCGCCGACCTCCTCAAGGGTCGAGCGGAAGGCCTCGACGAGCTGGGTCGGCAGCGCGCGGACGAAGCCGACGGTGTCAGCCAGGGTGAACAGTCGACCGTCTGCGGTCTCGGCCCTGCGGACTGTCGGGTCGAGGGTGACGAAGAGCTGGTTGTCCACCAGAACGCCGGCGCCGGTGAGCCGGTTGAGCAGGGAGGACTTGCCGGCGTTGGTGTAGCCGGCGATGGCGACGCTGGCCACACCGTTGACCTTGCGGCTGTGCCGCTTGGTATCCCGCGTGGTCTTCATGGCCTTGATCTCGCGCTTGAGCTTGGCGATCCGGGTATTGATCCGGCGCCGGTCGAGCTCGATCTTGGTCTCACCCGGGCCACGCGAGCCCATACCCTGGCCGCCGGCCGCCTGCCCACCGGCCTGACGGGACATCGACTCACCCCAACCACGCAGGCGCGGGAGGAGGTACTGCAGCTGGGCCAGCTCAACCTGAGCCTTACCTTCACGGCTCTTGGCGTGCTGGGCGAAGATGTCGAGGATCAACGAGGTCCGGTCGATCACCTTGACCTTGACGATGTCCTCGAGCGCCCGTCGCTGGCTGGGGCTGAGCTCGCCGTCGCAGACCACGGTGTCAGCGCCCTCGGCGATGACGACGTCGCGCAGCTCCTCCGCCTTGCCGGAACCCAGGAAGGTGCTCGTATCCGGCTTCTGCCGACGCTGGATCAATCCAGCCAGCACAGTCGAACCGGCGGTCTCAGCCAGGGCGGCCAGCTCCCGGATCGAGTTGTCGGCGTCCTCGACGGTGCCCTCAGTCCACACTCCACAAAGCACCACCCGCTCGAGGCGCAGCTGGCGGTACTCGACCTCGGTGACGTCCTGGAGCTCGGTCGAGAGGCCAGCGACCCGGCGCATGGCTGCCCGTTCCTCACGCTCGAGCTGGGCGCCGTCGACGTCGGCACTGGAGCCGAAGTCCGCTCGATCACGGTGCCAGGTGTCATCGTCGTTGAGCGCTGAGGCCTTGAAGTCGAACAGATCAGATCGTTGAGTCATATCTCCCTTAGGATCGCACCTTTAGGATCGCACCTTTTTCACGTCCCCGGGCAAGCCTCGTGCCGGGTATGCCGGGTGCCGCCGCGCCCTGACCACAAACCTAGGGATCGTCCCCCTCCCCTGCTGCGAACCTAGGGATCGTCCCCCTCCCCTGCTGCGAACCTAGGGACCGTCCCACGACTGCGCTCCTACGCAAGGCGTCGCTGCGCCGGGCTTACGCGCCGGTAGCGTTGACCGTGATGACCGACCACTACTTCACCGCCGAGCCGGCCAGCGCCGCCGAACGCCGACAGCTTCAGGTGTCCCTGGCGGGCCGGGAGGTCATCGTCGAGACGGCGCCGGGCGTCTTCTGCCCGGACAGGGTCGACATCGGCACTGCCATGCTGCTGCGCGAGGTGCCCGCGCCGCCGCCAAGCGGCAACCTCCTGGACATCGGCTCCGGGTGGGGCCCGATCGCCTTGAGCCTCGGACTCCTCTCACCAGACGCCAGCATCTGGGCCGTGGACGTGAACCAGCGTGCCCTGGCTCTAGCCCGTGACAACGCCAAAGCGTTGGGAATCAACGCCTTCCATGCCGTGACGCCCGATGAGGTGCCGGACGACGTCCGTTTCGACGCCATCTGGTCCAACCCGCCGATCCGGGTGGGCAAAACGGCATTGCACGCCCTGCTTCTGACCTGGCTGCCCCGCCTGGCACCCGGCGGCACGGCATACCTCGTCGTGCAGAAAAACCTGGGATCGGACTCCCTGCAGCGTTGGCTGAGCACCGAGCTGGAGGCCCTGGAACCTGGCGCCTTCAAAGTGGGTCGGCAGGCCACCGCCAGGGGATTCCGGCTGCTCTCGGTCCTGCGCACCCCCTGACCGAGCCCAACACCGGAGACGACCAGAGCCCAAGACCCGAGACGACCCGAGACCAAGACCCGAGCCCCCGTACGCATAGCCCCAGGGCGCGGTCAGGCCAGGGTCGTGACCCCGTCGGCGACCAGGACTGCTGGACCCGCAAGCTCGACCTGCTGGCCGGGCAGCGCGCGGACTCGCAGCGTCCCCCCGAGCACATCAACCCGCCATACGTCGATCGCTGTATCCGCTCCGGCCCACCAACGCGTGGCCAGCGCTGCTGCGGCAGCGCCCGTGCCGCACGAACGGGTCTCGCCGACGCCGCGTTCGTGCACCCTCATGGCGATGTGCCCAGGGCCTATTGGTCGAACGAACTCGACGTTGGTGCCGTGGGGCGCCGCGGGGTGGATCTCGGGCAAGACGGTCAGGTCCAGCGAGGCCAGATCTGCCGAATCCGGCAGTGCCACAACGATATGCGGGTTGCCAAGGTCCAGGCTCAGGCCTGGCATCGGGTCGTGTCCGTGGACCTTGACCATGGCATCGAAGCCCTTCTCGAGTGCGCCGTCGGCGTCAACGAGGCGCCAGCCCCCGAGGTTGACGGCGATCAGGTCGCCGTCGAAGGTCACTTGCTTGACTCCGTTGCGCGTAGCGATGGCGAACTCGTCAGCCGTCTCCAGACCCTCGCGGCGCAGGAATGCCGCGAACACCCGGGTGCCGTTGCCACACATCTCGGCAGCGCTGCCATCGGCGTTGCGATAGTCCATGAACCACCGGGCCTGGGCGCCCTGGTCGCGCACGTGCTGCTCGGCCGCCGCCTGCGTCGGGACCACCCGGATGACACCGTCGGCTCCGATACCGGCCCAGCGATCGGTCAGGCGTCGCACCTGCTCGGCCGTCATATCGTGAGAGCCGTCGAGATCGGCCACCAGCACGAAGTCGTTCTCGGTGCCGTGGCCCTTGGTGAAATGCAGCGCGCCGTTGTCAGTCATCGCGCCCATTGTCCCTCACGACGTTGTTCCGCACGACGTTGTCCCCTACGACGTTGTCCCGCACGACGTTGTCCCTCATGACGTTGTCCCTCACGACGAGCCGATGACGTCGAGGGCGCGTTCGGTCAGCTGAGGGTCGTCATACCCGAGCCAGTGGATGCGCGGGTCCGGCCGGAACCACGACTCCTGCCGTCGAGCCAGCTTGCGGGTCACGGTGATGGTCTCCTCGACGGCTTGCTCGACACTCAGGAGACCGTCGAGATGCGCCAGCGCCTGGCTGTAGCCAAGAGCCTTGGCTGCAGTCCTGCCCTCACGCAGCCCGGCTGCATCCAGGCGACGCACCTCGAAGAGCAGGCCAGCGTCCCACATCCGGTGCACTCGGGCTGCGATGCGCGCGTCGAGCTCAGATCTCGGGATACGGAGGCCGATGGTGATGGTGGGCAGCTCGTACTCTCGGATCGGCAAGGTGGCTGAGAACGGTCGACCGGTGAGCTCGATGACCTCGAGGGCCCGCACGATACGCCGGTCGTTGTTGGGCGCGATGGCTTGTGCCGCAACAGGATCCGCCCGCATTAGACGCCCATGCATGGCCGCGATGCCCTCAAGGGCGAGCTCATCCTCGAGCCTGCCACGCACGATGGGGTCCGTCGGCGGGATCTCGAGACGGTCGAGCGCCGCGCGGACATAGAGCCCCGAGCCACCGACCACGATCGGCCGGTGTCGGCGGGACCGGATGCCGGCGAGGTCCAGCCGGGCCTCCCGCTGGTATGCCGCGACGCTGGCTTCCTGACGAACGTCCAGGACGTCGAGCTGATGGTGGTCGATCCCCCGGCGCTTCTCGATCGGGAGCTTGGCCGTGCCAATGTCCATGCCGCGATAGAGCTGCATGGCATCGGCGTTGACGATCTCCCCGTCGAGTCGCTGGGCGAGGGCGAGGGCTAGATCCGACTTGCCGCTGGCGGTTGGCCCCACGACGGCGATGACTGACACGACCGAAGTCTTCCAGATGCGCGGACTTCCAGATCTGCCGGCCGCGGCGGCAGCTCAGGCTTGAGCCACCGTGGCGCTCGTTGCGGGTCGACGCCATGCCGCAACGGCCCAGCCGACACCGTAGGGCGCCCCCCTCCAGAGCACCTCGCCGATCCAGTTGCTGCCTGCCGCGGCGACCAGCACCGGATACACCTGCGGTCCGGTTGCTCCCAGCTCATCGCCGAGGTCGATATCGATCCGGGCCAGCCGACCTGGCTGTCCGGACGCAAGAGCCGCGCAGACCCCGTCGTCATACGCCTCGGCGCGTGCATCCTGCGCTCGCGGAGCCTTGGGCCCATGACAGGCCGCGCCGTCGGCCACCAGGATGAGGGCAACGCGATAGTCATCCGCCCCCAGATGTTCGCCCAGAGCCGTCGCGTCGGCATTGCTGGTCGTGATCCACCGCGCGGATGCCCACAGATCGGCGTGCTCGGGGTGTGCGGCGATGTCGCGACTCGCAAGATAGCGGGCGACCATCAACGGCGTCGGCAGCTCAGGGGCGGACTGCTCGCCCTCGACCAGGGCGGGGACCGAGACGTCGCGTCCGAAGCTGGCGAACGACACCGGCCCCGCGGCCTTGAACTCCCCCGGCTGACCCGGACCCACGACGACCAGCTGCACCGAAGCCGAACCTGGAGACGGCGAGTCGTCTGACGCCGCAACAAGATCGGAGGTGGCCTGGGACAGCACACGATCCGCGGCGCGACGCAGCTCGTCGAGCTCGGGAGCGGCCGAACCCATCAGCTCGGCAACCAACGCCGGCGGTCCGGGGACGACCGCAGCGGTGATGAGCATGGTGAGCCTGCCCTTCAGCGACAGGTCGAAACGGCGGCGGGGGCCGCCAGCGGCGCTCCGACGGACGGCATACCGAGAGTGACCGCGGGACGTCCCGAGCCGGGCACGTCCTGCAGGGCCGCCCAGGCGTTGCCACCTGCGGTGCGACGAACCGTGAAGAGACCGCCCTGCACGCCGGAGTCGGCAACAAGGTGGTGCGGCGCGGCGCGGGTCACGGTCACCTCTACGACGTCACCGGGGCGTGGCGCCTCAGCCCCCTGCGGAACCGCGAAGTGCACGAGACGGTTGTCGCGCGCTCGACCGGACAGCCGCGCGGTCGCCGCGTCCTTGCGGCCCTCGCCCTGGGCCACGAGCACCTCGACCCGACAAGCCAGCACGTTGCGGTTCTCCGCCCATGAGACCTCTTCCTGGACCGCGAGCAGACGCTC
>DHJN01000005.1:10955-11233 GCA_002404345.1 Actinobacteria bacterium UBA4719
TCATAGCGTTCTTGCACAACGGCCTTGGGAATCTGGTCCGGCATGGTCGCGGCCGGAGTGCCCGGACGGATGGAGTACTGGAAGGTGTAGGCGCCGGCAAAGCGCGAGGCCCGCACCACGTCCAGCGTCTGCTCGAAGTCCTCTTCGGTCTCACCGGGGAACCCGACGATCAGGTCGGTCGTTATCGCGGCGCCCGGAATGTGCTCGCGAACGGTGTCGAGGATGCCGAGGTACTTGACACTGCGGTAGGACCGACGCATCTCCTTGAGCACACGGTC
>DHJN01000039.1:0-861 GCA_002404345.1 Actinobacteria bacterium UBA4719
TTGAGGGGCTCGCGACGCGTAAGCAGCGGCGTGCCTCCACGGGTGCTCCGCAGGGTAGAGCCTGAGGGCTAGGAGGAGATCAGAGATGACGTATGCAGCAGGGGTCGACGTTGGTTCGACCCAGACAAAGGCAGTGATCATCGACGAGGACCTGCAGATCGTGGGTCGAGCCCTCGTCTCCACCGGTGCGAACGTGACGGTCGCGGCGGAGACCGCCTACGAGCTGGCGCTGAAGCAGGGCAACATCCACGAGGAGGAGGAGGGCGTCGGCTTCATCGTCGGGACCGGGTATGGCCGCTACAAGGTGACCTTCGGTGATACCCAGACCACGGAGATCTCCTGTCACGGCAGGGGTGCGGTGCATATGTTCCCCGGGACACGGACCGTCGTGGATATGGGAGGCCAGGACACCAAGGCGATCAAGGTGAGCGCTACCGGAGAGATCCTCGACTTCGTCATGAACGACAAGTGCGCGGCGGGAACCGGTCGCTTCCTCGGGGCCGCGGCCAGTGCGCTCGACCTCCCGCTCGACCAGCTCGGTCCTACCGCGCTGCAGTCCAACCGGCCGGTGAAGATCACCACGACCTGCACGGTCTTTGCCGACGGCGAGATCCTGTCCCTGATCGGGAAGGGTAAGAAGGTCGAGGACGTGCTGCTGGGTGTCCACCACTCCGTCGTCTCGCGCTCGATCGGTCTGTTGAGCCGGGTCGGGATCGACAAGGAGGTCACCTTCACGGGGGGGGTGGCCTGCAATACCGGCATGGTCAGCGTGCTCAACCAGGAGCTCGGCTTCGAGGTGAACGTCAGCGAGGACTCCCACTACATGGGCGCACTCGGTGCTGCGTTGTTCGCGATGGATCG
>DHJN01000039.1:1008-3196 GCA_002404345.1 Actinobacteria bacterium UBA4719
ATCACTGCTGGCATCGACGTCGGGGGTTCCTACACCAAGGTTGTCGTGTTGGACGGCGAACAGATCATCGGCCGGGCGATACTGCGCACCGGCTACAAGCCGGGCCTGGCTGCCGAGCAGTGTCTGGCCAGCGCGCTTACCGACGCCGGGATCGGCCAGGACTCGGTCGACTACATGATCGCCACCGGTTTTGGGCGGTTCCAGGTGCCTTTCAGCCAGGTGAACGTGACCGAGCTGACCGCTGCCTCCTGGGGGGCGCACGCCCTGTTCCCCGGGACCAAGACGATCCTGGACGTGGGAGGTCACGCGGTTAAGGCCTCCCGGATCGATGAGGCCAGGCAGGTGAAGTCGTTCCGCCTCAACGAGAAGTGCGCGGCCGGGACGGGGGCCTTCCTGGAGAAGACCGCCCGTTACATGGGCTTTGGCACCGAACAGATCGGGGCGCTGGCTGATACCTCCAGCGTGGCGGTATCGATATCCGGGGTGTGCACCGTGTTCGCCGAGGCCGAGGTGATCAACCACCTATCCCAGGGGATCGCGGCCGCCGACATCATGCACGGTGCGATCCTCTCCCTGGTGGGCAAGTCGGTCCAGCTGATGAAGCGCGTCAAGATGGAGCCCGAGATCACTCTCATCGGCGGGATCATGCGCTTCCCAACGATGGTCAGCGCGATCAGGGAGAAGGTGGCAGTGGACATCAACGTCCCCGAGGGAGACATGGTGCAGTTCGTCGCCGCTCTCGGGGCTGGCACCCTGGCCCAACATCAGGTCCGCAGGCTTGCCGAACAGGCGAAATCTGTCGCCGGCAGCGCGGACCTGGTCGGTGCCGAAGCCTCCTGATGTCGACCGTCCAGAAGGAGAGCGAGGTCAGCACCCAGCAACACCTCGAGCTCGAGACAGCAGGCTGGCAGCTTCGCTTCGAAGCCGATGCCAACAGGGCCGCTGAACTCATCGATCTGTACCACGACCTCGGCTACGAAGTCACCACCCGCAAGACCTCCGCGCAGCTCGAGACGTTGCTGACCTGACAAGTTGCGCATGGCGATGCGTCGATCGCTGAGTCGTCGCCGGTTACGCCCTGTTGATGGCTCTGACGATGAGCCAGAGCGCCGCCGCGACGACGTATCAACCCGGCTCTTGACGCGGTGTAACATCAAATGATTAACTACTAGTGCGGAGCGATAGTCGAACAGGATGTAGTACGTCTAATGCCGACCGTCATCTTCTCCGCAGCCGAGTTATGACCCAGGCGGGCCAAGACTCTACGGAGGAACACAGATGAGTGAAGCACCGGCGAGCGTCATCGGAAGCAAAGAGGTCCTGCGCCTTTGCGTCAATGGCCAGGGCCGTGAGGTGCTCGTCAAGCCGTACTCAACGCTGCTGGAGGTGCTGCGCGAGGACCTGCGGCTCACGGGGACAAAGCACGGGTGTGAGACGGGGGAGTGCGGGGCATGCACGGTGCTGATCGACGGTGTTCCGAAGTTGAGCTGCGTCGTGCTCCCAGCCCAGGCCGAAGGCACGGAGGTCACGACGATTGAAGGGGTTGCTGACGGCTCCACATTGCATCCTGTGCAGCAGGCTTTCATGGATCGCGGTGCAGTCCAGTGCGGATACTGCACGCCCGGGATGGTCCTGGCGGCCAAGGCACTGCTGGACGCCAACCCCGCGCCGTCCACTGGGGAGATCAAGGAAGCGCTGGCCGGCAATCTTTGTCGCTGCACCGGTTACGGGAGCATTGTGGAGGCGGTCCAGGAGGCCGGCAGGGCGCTGGCATGACGTTGACCACGCAGCCAAGTGAGAACGACAGTTCGCAGGGGGATCTGAGGATCGTCGGAAAGCCCCTGCCGCGAGTGGACGCGGTGGGCAAGCTCACCGGCGCAACGGCCTACGCGGACGACATCGAGCTGCCCGGAACCTTGTTCGTCAAGATCTTGCGCAGCCCCCATCCGCATGCGCGCGTGCTGTCGGTGGACACGAGCAGTGCAGCGTCCATGACCGGCGTGACGGCGGTGATCACCGGCCATGATCTCCCAACGAAGTACGGCATCATGCCGACGACAGAGGACGAGCTCGCGCTCGAGTACGAGAAGGTCCGCTTCGTGGGCGACCCGGTGGCGGCGGTCGCGGCGGTGGACGAGGAGACCGCGCTGGCAGCCTGCCGCGCGATCCGCGTCGAGTACCAGCCGCT
>DHJN01000162.1:0-5038 GCA_002404345.1 Actinobacteria bacterium UBA4719
GTTGTGCGGCCGGGGGCGCTGGATCGCGACGCGGCGGTGGAACAGGTCGTGGCCCGGCTGGGGGCGCGCCGCTCGGGCTGGAACACCGCCGACGTTCGCGGGGAGGTCGAGCAGCTGATTGCCCGCACGGGACTTGTGGCCCAGGCCGCGGTGCGCCTGGAGCTGGCGGAGGACCTCACCGCCCGCGCCCTGAACGCGTGCGTCCCATTGCTGACCCACCGCGACGGGTCGCCGTGGCGCGGGGTCCCGGAGCATGTCCGGGCCCTGACTTCACCGGCGGTCTTGCAGGTCGAAGCCGACATCACCAGTGCGATGATCGCCCGGGCCCAGGAGTCCCCGATCCCAGCCGTGCTCGAGGCCTTGGTCGAGCCCGTGGTCTCCCTCGATGTCGCGCAACGTGAGGTTGTCGCTGCCCTGGCGGGTACCGGAACCCTGCTGGTGGTCGAAGGGGCGGCAGGGGCCGGCAAGACCACCACCCTTGCCGCCGCCCAAACAGTGCTGGCCCAGCAAGGCCACCGGCTGGTGGTAGTGACCCCGACCCTGAAGGCAGCCACCGTCGCCGCACGGGAGCTCGGCAGCCGCGCGTTCTCCGCGGCCTGGCTCGCCCACCAACACGGCTATCGCTGGGACGACCACAGCCTCTGGACCCGGCTCGAGCCCGGCCAACATGAGAGTCACCGCGACCCGCACACCGGCAAGGCCTACGCCGGCCCGTCATTTGCGGCGGCGTTGGCGGCCGGTGACCTGCTGCTGGTCGACGAGGCCGGGATGCTCGACCAGGACACCGCCCGCGCCCTGCTGACCATCGCTGATGAGACCGGGGCCCGGGTCGCGCTCGTCGGGGACCGCCACCAACTGCCCGCAGTGGGCCGCGGCGGGGTCCTTGACCTCGCCGTCCGCTGGGCCCCGCCCCAAGCCTGCCTCACCCTGGATGTCGTCCACCGGTTCAACGATCCCCAGTACGCCCGGATCAGCCTCGCGATGCGCACAGGTGAAACTCTCGAGACCGTTAGTGCGTCGACTAGTGAGCGTCGGGGCGCGACGACTGGTGCCGTATCTGGTGGGGTCTTCGACGCCCTCTTGGCCCGCGACCAGATCCGCATCTACCCCACGCAGGCCGAACGCACCCAGGCCCTCGCCGTCCTGACAGCCGCCAGCATCATCGGCGGCGAGCACGGGGTACTGGCGATGGCGGAGACCCGTGAGCAGGTCGCCGTCCTGAACGGCGCGATCCGTGACCGCCTCGTGGCAGCAGCTCGGGTCCAGGACACTGCGGCGATCACGACCCAGGCAGGGGAGCGGATCGGCGTCGGTGACCGGGTCGCGACTCGCCGGAACGACCGAGCCCTGCAGGTGGCCAACCGCGACACCTGGACCCTGACCGCTATCGCCGATGACGGAACTGCCACGGTCACCGGCAGCACAGGCCAGCAGCGGGTGCTGCCGCCCTCCTATGTCCGCCAGCAGGTGGAGCTCGCCTACGCGAGCACGTGTTACGGCGCGCAAGGCGAAACCACCAGCGTCGGGCACTTGCTGCTGGGCGGGCACACCGGCGCCGCGGGCGCGTACGTCGGTATGACCCGCGGCCGCGATACCAATATCGCCCACCTCGTTGCTGAGTCGATCGAGGATGCCCGGGCCCAGTGGGTCGCGGCATTCAGCCGCGACCGCGCCGACCTCGGACCCGCCCACGCCGCACGGCTGGCCGCCGAGCAAGCCGACAAGTACGCACCCCAGCGGCCCCAGGCTCAGGCGCTGGCCGACGTGTACCGGGCCTGGACCACCGAGGCAGACCTGTCCGAACGGCTTGCCGCAACCCACCACCTGCGCGACCAGCTCGCCCAGGTGGTAGCGATCCGGGCCGGGTCCGACCCGCAGCTGGCACGGTTGGACAAGGCTGTCGAGAATGCCTGGGCGGCGGCCGACCGCGCCTGCACGCGGGCCGACCAGGTTCAGGACAGCATCAAAGCCGACGCTGGCCGGATCGCCGAGGCCCTTCTTGGACGTTGGGACAACGACTACCCGACGGCATCGGCTGCGGCCCAGACAATCCGCGGCGGCAGCCGGCGCTTCGGGCGGCATCGCGGCGACGTGCGGCAGGCTCGCGCACACCTGCAGGAATGGGCGCAGACCTGGCGGCCCGCGCTCCCGCAGCTCCCGGCAGGCGTCGAAGAGCTGGCAGCAGCGATGCCCTACACCGCCACCTCCGCGCTCCACCAGGCGATCACCAGCCACGCCCAGAACACGGCCGAGCAAGCCCACCCCGACCACCGGCAGCTCGCCGCCGCAGCCCAGAGCGCCACAGCTCAGGCGCATGAGGCCGACGACGCCCGCGCTGCTGCGGCGGGGTCACTCTCACGGCGGCTGGTCGGGTTCGGCAACCTCGCCTACACCGACGACCCAACCGGACGCCTTGCCGAAACAGAGCACGCCGCCGCCGAACTCAGCGACCAGGTCCGCCGGGCACGGGAACGTGTCGGTGCGCTGCGGCAGGAGCCTGCGATCCGCACCCTGACGCCCGGGCGGCTTCAGACCGAACGCGAGAACTGGCAGGCCCAGCGCGCCGAAGCCCAGGAAGCCGACCGTGACGGCAAGTGGCTCGCCGCCACCGCTGCCACGACCGCTACCCGGGTCCACCCCGAGGATCGGGTGTCTCTGGCATCCGATCGCGGCCGAGGTCAAGGGGTCGGGCGGTGAGAACCACCTGCGTAGAAGTTGTCCGCAGACGTCCCCGAATCCGGGCCCCGAGAGCAGGCAGGTTCCGTTGCTTCTCCACGGCGGCCGGTCACGTTTCGATCCAGCTGTCCACGACAGTTACGAAGAATTGCCTACCAGGGTGACCGGCAGGCCCTCAATTACTGCCTTAGGGAAGGTGGAGAGAGCCTGACCGCCCACCGGAAACGCACACCACCAAGGAGCAAGACCATGAGCAACAAGAACAGCAACGACCACGAGGGTGTCGCTGAGCGTGGGCGCGACGATGAACTGCTCACCATCGGCGAAGTCGCTGACATCGTTCGCGTCCCCGTCGCCACCTTGCGTTACTGGCGCCACCTCGGCACCGGTCCCCGCAGCTTCCGGATCGGCCGCGGCGTGCGCTACTGGCACCACGAAGTCACCACCTGGCTGCAAAGCCAAAGCGACGGCCCCACCGCCGCATGAGTCCTCGACAAATCAGCGTGGATGTCGGAGCGATGTGTTACGACGTACGTATGAACACTCGCGTCGAGGATGCCGGGCAGCACGCCAACAGAGTGCACGTGGCGGCCCGCCATCGGGAGATGAGTGAGCAGGCCCGGGCACGGGCACACACAGAGCGCACCTCGCGTTATGGCAAGGAGCCCGACCATGGCGAACATTGAGAAGCGACCTGACGGCGTCTGGCGTGCCCGGTACTACGACGAGACTGGCAAACAGCACGCGAAACACTTCCGCAGGAAGACAGACGCCCAGACCTGGCTAGACGAGGTCACTGCCTCGGTTGTACGCGGCGACTACGTTGACCCCAAGACGGCCAGGACGTTGTTGAGGACGTATGCCGCGAAGTGGGAGAAGGTCCAGGTCGGCCGTGACTCAACCCTGAGCGTCACGGACAACGCAGTGCGGCTGCACATCAACCCTGAGCTGGGGGACAGGCGAATCGGCTCGATCCGTCAGAGCGACATACAGGGACTCGTGAAGACGTTGGAGGGCAAGGAACTCGCAGCCGGCACGGTGCGGAACATCTACGACACGGCCGCGCGGATCTTCGCGTCTGCCGTCGACGACCGGGTGATCCCGTCGTCGCCGTGCCACCGGATCAAACTGCCGAAAGACGACAAGGGCGAGATCGTGCCGTTGACGTTGGTTCAGGTCCGCTCACTGGAAGCCGGGATGGGCAGCCTCGGCGCGGCCGTCATCACCCTGGCCGGGTCTGGTCTGCGGATCGGTGAACTGCTCGGGCTCGAGGTGTCCGACGTCGACTTCCTGCGGCGGACGATTCGCGTCCAACGCCAGCGGGCACAGTCGAATGAACTCACACCGCCGAAGTCGAAGTCGTCAGCTCGGACGGTGCCAGTCGGCCAGACAGTCATCGACGCGCTGGCTGCGTACCTGAAAGCGGAGGACCGGAAGACGGGACCGCTGTTCGTGAACGTGTTCGGCCGGCCGCTGACCTATCGGCAGTGGAAGCCGCTCTGGAAGGCGGCAGCGGAGTCGGCCGAGGTCAAGGCGACAGCTCACGCGCTGCGGCACTTCTACGCCAGCGCGTTGATCGCTGGGGGAGCGTCCGTCAAGCAGGTTCAGACGGTCCTCGGGCATGCCTCAGCCGTCGTCACGCTGCGAACCTACGCGCATCTTTGGCCTGGTGATGACGACCGCACCCGGTCCATCATGGACGCCGTTCTCAGTCCCCCCAAGGACTCTGCAAGGACTGAGAACGCGCCCTGACGGTATCCCCGCAGGTCAGAGACCTGCGGGGGTCATGCTGCCTTTTTGGTCTCCCAGAAGATCACGGCGATCTCGTCGATCTTGGCCAGCAGCTGGTCGGCCACGCCGACGTCCCACGAGGCCTTCGTGCCACCGGCGCCGGCGAGCTTGGTGGCCTCGTTGAACAGGGTGTTCAGCTGCGGATACTTCTCGAAGTGCGGGGGCTTGAAGTAGTCGGTCCACAACACCCACAGGTGGTGTTTGACCAGTTCGGAGCGCTCTTCCTTGATGGTGAGGGCGCGCGCCTTGAAGTCGGCGTCGCTTGAGGCAGCCGCCTTGACCATGCAGGCCTTCACGGATTCGGCCTCGAGCTTGGCCTGGGCTGGGTCGTAGACGCCGCAGGGCAGGTCGCAGTGGGCGCTGACCTGAACCGGAGCGGCAAACAAACGCAAGAACATCTGAGGGTCCCTTCGACAAGAGTATGGGGGTGTGGCGACGAACTTACCCGGCATCGTCAGCGCAGGCGAGCAGGGATCCACATGTTAAGCCGGGCCGGCACACGCAGAAGCACGCGAGCCCGTATGCCGGCGGCGGGGATCGCGCCGACCGCCCAGGAGTCCAGACCCTCCCT
>DHJN01000162.1:5197-12307 GCA_002404345.1 Actinobacteria bacterium UBA4719
CCTGCCGCGTCGTTCGGGAGGCGGACGACGGCGAGCGTCCCGCGGCGGGGGGGCGCGCCGTACAGCACCAGGAGCCGGTCGCCCTCGTGCAGGGTGGGCTCCATGGAACGACCGTGCACGCAGGCGATTCCGAGCTTTGGCAACGTCATGTGGCGTCCTCCAGACCGTGGTGCGTCTCGGCGATGATGGCATCCTGCAGTGTTGTGGGCACGTGCTCGACGGCCTGGGGCTCGGACTGCATCCGGCGCAGGAAGGACCTGGTGCGGTCATGCTGCGGNNCATCAGCTTGGGCTGCATGGCCAGGGCGCGGGCGATGGCGACACGCTGCTGCTGGCCGCCGGAGAGCTGGGCGGGATAGGCCGAGGGTTTGTCGGCCAAGCCAACTCGCTCCAGCAGGGTGATCGCGCGCTCGCGGGCCGCAGCCTTGTTCTCACCCTTGACCTGGGTCGGCGCCTCCATGATGTTCTCGAGCGCGGTCTTGTGCGGGAAGAGGTTGAACCGCTGGAAGACCATGCCGATCTCGCGACGCTGCGCCGCGATGGTCTTGTTGGTGAGGCGGTGCAGCGTGCCGGCGCGGTCCTCGTAGCCCATCAGGTCGCCGTCGACCCAGATCCGGCCGCCGTCGATGGTCTCCAGCTGGTTGATGCAGCGCAGGAACGTCGTCTTGCCCGAGCCGGACGGGCCGAGCAGGCAGACCACCTGGCCCTTGTGCACGTCCAGGTCGATGCCCTTGAGGACCTCGGTGCCGTGGAAGGCTTTCATGATGTTGACGGCGTGCACCAAGGGCATGCCGGTATCGCGTCCGGTCGCCTTGGCGGCGTGCGTGTTGTTCTCGTGCGTGTCGTTCTCGTGCGTGGCGTTCTCGTGCGTGGCGTTCTCGTGCGCGGCGGCAGTAATCACGCGCCACCCATCCCGGCACCACGGGCGAACCGCTTGTCCTTGGGCTTCTGCTGGCCGAAGCCGCGACCGAAGTGACGCTCCAGGTAGTACTGACCGACCATGAGAACGCTACAGACGATGAGGTACCAGACGGTTGAGGCGACCAGGCCGGACATGATCTTGAAATCGCGGTTGGCGATGGCGCCGGTCTGGTAGTTCAGCTCGGCGATGACGGGGATCGCGATGAGCAGCGAGGTGTCCTTGACCATGGCGATCGTCTCGTTACCGGTTGGCGGCACGATCACCCGCATGGCCTGCGGCAGGATGATTCGTCGCATCGCCCGCCCGTCCGGCATACCAAGTGCCTGGGCCGCCTCGGCCTGTCCCTTGTCCACGGACAGGATGCCCGCGCGAGCGATCTCGGCCATGTAGGCCGCCTCGGACAGGCCGAGACCGAGCATGCCCCCGACGATGGTGCCGGTGAGACCGTTGACGTTGATGGAGCCGAAGGTCAGGTTCGAGCTCAGGCCGAGGAGGCTGGCGATCTGCTCGCCGAACGGCATACCCACGTCGAGGGTGTTGTAGAGGTATCCGATGCCGCTGCCGATGATCACCAGCAGGACGTAGCGCGGGATCGCCCGGAAGAACCAGGTGTAGACGGATGCGACACCGTGCAGCACGACGTTGTCCGAGAGCCGCATGATGGCCATCAGGATGCCGAGGGAGACCCCGATAAGCATGGCGCCGACGGTGCCGAGGATGGTCCCTCGAACCAGGCCGTCGATGACCGGCTTCTGGATCATGATCTCGGCGGCCCTGCCGAAGTCCCACCTGCTGTTGGTCACGAACGAGCTGACCATCATGGCGACGATGACCGCGATGGCCGCAACGGCAACCCACCGCCAGGGGTGCCGTACCGGCCGGGCCTCGATGAGGCCCGGCCGTTCGGTGGGGGTGGGCGTGGTCATGGGTTCACGGCGAAGCTGTTGATCGCTCCGCTTTCGACGCCCCACTTCGACAGGACCTTCTTGTAGTCACCTGAGGCGTCCAGCGCCTTGAGGGCAGTGACAATCGCGCCCGCGAAGGCGGTCTCGCCCTTCGGCAGGACGTAGCCGTACGGGGCGGAGTCGTAGGACTTCCCGACTACCTCGACCGCGCCGCTTGTCTGCTTCACGGCGTAGAGGGCAACGGGGGAGTCGGCTGCCATGGCGTCGGCCTTGCCGCTGACGACGTCGGCGTTGACCTTGACCTGGAGCTCCTCCACGATCGGGTTGATCGGCTGCTTGCCGGCGTCAGTGCACTTTTTGCTGCGAGCGGTGAGGTCGTCGATCTGGACTGTGCCCTTCTGGACGCCGACGTTGAGCCCGCACGCGTTGTTGATGTCAACTTTCTTGGGGTTGCCCTTGGGCACGATCCACTGGGTGCCGGCGGTGTAGTAGCTCACCATGTCGGCCTGCTTCTTGCGGTCGGGGTTGATCGTGAAGCTTGAGACGCCCAGGTCGTACTTGCCGCTCTTGACGCCGAGGATGATCGTGCTGAAGTTTGACGTCTGCCACTCAACCGTGACGCCGAACTTCTGGGCCACCGCGTCGAACAGGTCGACGTCAAAGCCCTCGGCCGTCTTGCCGTCGGCGGCGAGGAACTCGCTCGGCGGGTAGCTCGTGTCGACGCCCACGATGATCTTGCCGGCGGTCTTGATCTTGGCCGGCAGGGTGGCGACGAGAGCGGCGTCTTTGGTCTGTGCCGCAGTTGGGGCGCCGCTGGTGCCAGGGCTGGACAGCGAGCTGGAGCCGCAGGCGCTGAGCGCTAGGCCCACGATCGCAGCGCTCGCGGTGAGGGTGATCGCGGGGGAGAGATGTCTGGTCATCGGAAAGGATTCCTTCCATACATGCAGCTGCACTGGGTGTGTGCAAAATGCTGGTCTGCACTGGGTGTGTGCAAAATGCTGGTCTGCACTTGATGTGTGCAAAATGATGAACTTGCACTTATGGGTGCATCCTCCCACCAAGGGAAGCCAGACGCGATGAGGGTCACACTCTTGTGATATTGCTGTTCAGCGGCGCCCGTGTGTGACACTATCTATGTCTGCGGGCCACCCCCCGCGACGTGTAGATGTGGCCGACACCCTGGTCTTCTCAGAAGTGCATGTTGATGATGCCGCTTTCAGGTGTGCCCACTCCCGTCGAACAGGTGATCAGAAAGATGTCTGCCAACCCGTCATACCCGCAGTCCTTCAGCTTTGACCCCGGCGACCCCGTCTTCCGCGCGCACGAGGGCGGCAAGATCGAGGTCGCGCCCACCAAGGCCCTGCGCGACCGTGCCGACCTGGCCCTGCTCTACACCCCCGGCGTTGCCGATGTCTCGCGGGCGATCGCGGCGGACCCGTCGCTGGCCGCGCGTTACACGGCGCGCAGCAATACGGTTGCGGTGATCACCGATGGCACCGCGGTGTTGGGTCTGGGCGATATCGGCCCGCTGGCTGCGCTGCCGGTGATGGAGGGCAAGGCGGTGCTCTTCAAGCACTTCGGCGGGGTCGATGCGGTCCCGGTGTGTCTGGAGACGGGCACGGTCGAGGAGCTCGTCGAGGCGATCGTGCGCTTGGCGCCGACCTTTGGCGGGATCAACCTGGAGGACATCTCGGCGCCGAGGTGCTTCGAGATCGAGCGTCAGCTGCGTGAGCGGCTGGACATCCCGGTGTTCCACGACGACCAGCATGGTACGGCGATCGTGGCGCTGGCCGCGTTGATCAATGCCGCCAAGGTGGTGGACAAGGACCTGGCCTCACTGCGGGTGGTGGTCCAGGGTGCGGGGGCGGCCGGCGTGGCCGTGGCCAAGATCCTGGTCCGTGCGGGCATCCGGGACGTGGTCGTGTGTGACTCGCGCGGAATCATCTCCCCGACACGTACCGATCTGGTCGAGCACAAGCATCGCCTGGCGGCCACGACGAACCCCCGCGGTCTGTCCGGTTCGTTGGTGGCTGCCCTGGACGGTGCGGATGTGTTCATCGGGGTTTCCGGTGGGCAGGTGGCCGAGCAGGAGATTGCCTGTATGGCGCCGCGCGCGATCATCTTCGCCCTGGCCAACCCCGATCCTGAGGTTCACCCGGAGGTGGCGGCCCGGCACGCCGAGGTCATTGCCACGGGACGCTCGGACTTCCCGAACCAGATCAACAACGTGTTGGCGTTCCCCGGGCTGTTCCGGGGGGCGTTCGACTCCGGCGCTCCCCAGATCACCGAGGCGATGAAGCTGGCCGCGGCTCGGGCGATCGCCTCGCTGGTGGCCGAGCCGACCGCGCTGGAGATCATGCCGAGCGTGTTCGACGAACGCGTCGCCCCGACCGTCGCTGCCGCGGTGGCCGCCCTCGCCTGACCCGGGTTGGTGTACTTGCCTGACCCGGGTTGGTGTGCTTGCCTGACCCGGGTTGGTGTGCTTGCCTGACCCGGGTTGGTGTGCTTGCTCACGTAGCGGCCGTTACTGCCTCGCTCGGTCTTATGCTGCCCACGCTGGGCTGCGGATTGTTTGTCACTGACCTGGCCCTGCGACTTTGGCCATATGGCTGACCAGACATCGACCTTGCCCCTACCGTCAATACGGTGTGACTTTCAGGATGGCAGCCGGTGGGGGCGTGGACCTGAACCCGTCGGTCGGTCAGAAGCTGGCCTCGTACCAGCTGATCTCCAAGTTCCCCCAGATCAAGAGCAAGGTCACCTCCCAGGGCACCTCCCTCAAGGAGTCCATCTTCGGCTCCATCTTCACCGGGGACACCTCTTGGGGGCTGGACTACAAGAAGGACGTCGCGCCGTGGCTGGGCGACCGGATCGGGCTCGGCGTGTTCCCCGACATGGAGGCCGACAAGAAGCCCGAGATCGGGCTCACCATCGCCTTCACCGACCAGAGCGCCGCAAAGGCCGCACTGGACAAGGCCATCACCAACGCGGCCAAGAAGCACGAGAAGGTTGGCTATGCCTTCGCCGACCAGTACGTCGTCGTGTCCGACACCACCGCCCATGCCACCGCGCTCGTCCAGGCGGGCAAGAGCAGCACACTGGCCGGGTCCAAGTACCAAGATGACGTCCAGAAGCTGGGCTCCGACCAGACCGGGGTCGCCTGGGCCGACATCGCAGCTGTGTACAAGGCCGTCCCGAAGGACATGATGACGAAGAGCCCACTCACGGGGCTCAACAGCCCACTCGCGGGGCTCAACGGCCTATCGGGACTCAAGGGCGCCAATGATCCCAAGAACGCCTCTGGTCGGGTCGTCGTTGGTCTGCACGCGAATGCGTCGTACGTCGAGGTGATCGGCAAGGGCATCGACATCAAGGGGGCCGGCCCGCTGGTCAAGGCTGACGCAGCGACCGGAGCCGGAATGATCGCGTCCTTCCCAGGCGATGTTCTCGGTGCGATGACGGTCAAGGGGCTCGGCAAGGCGGCTGGCGTCTTTTACACCTCATTCACTGCAGGCGGCGACAAGATGGGGATCAAGCCGATGCTGAGCGGGTTGGGTATCGACTCGGCCAAGAAGATCGAGACGCTGCTGGGCGCCGAGACCGGCGTCATGGTGGGTGGTGGCACCGGCCAGCCACAGTTCGCCGTTCGTACCCGTGGCAACAACCCCGACGCGGCGCTGGCGATCGCCCGCAAGGCGCTAGCCGGAGTCCCGCCCGTCGATGGGCTCCAGGTCCGCAAGATCACGGGCCCGGATGGCATCGTCGCCGGGTTGGGCTCAGACCTGAACACGGCGATCTTCAGCCAGTCCGGCAGCAAGCTTGGTAGCAGCGACGTGTTCCGACAGGTCATCCCAGACGCCAGCAAGGCGGATGTGGCCGAGTACGTCAACCTGACCAAGGTCCTGCCGCTCCTGCCTCAGGACCCGACATCCAGCCCGCCGGCTTGGCTGAAGTCACTCAAGGCCGTGGGCGTGACCGCAACCGGCGGCGCCGAGCCCACTCTTCAGCTCCGGCTCTCCTTCACGTAGCAGCGATGTCGAGTAGCCAACGAGTTCAAGTGGCAGCGATATCGAGTAGCAAGTGATCGTGTACGGCCCGGTTCTCCGACAGGAGGCCGGGCCGTACTCGTCAGCTCTTGTTCTCGACCTTGAACGTCGGGGTGCCGCTCACGCAGACCGCCGTCACGTGAGTCCCGGGCCCGGCGTCCTCTGCGCCGCGTCGGAACCTCACATCGACCTCGTGCCGGCCGGCCGTGTCGACGTCCACGCGCCAGCCGTTGTCGGGCTGGGCGATCCGAAGCAGGATCGTGGCGCCGGTGCAGCGTACGGAGACCTGCCCGCCGGCAACGCTGACACTGCGGTCCCGCGGGGTCGTGGAGCCGGGGGCGGTCCCGGATGTTGTCGACTCGGAGGGTTCCGGGGTCTGGTCGGTCCGTGACGGGCCGCCGCGGGGTGTCGTGGTGGCAACGGCCGTGCCAACCGATGCGGGAGGAAGGACACTGGCACCGGCACTGGCACTGGTGAGGTCGCGGCCGGCCCGGTCGATGGCGACCCATGCGGTGGCGGCGACGCCGGCGACCGTGGCGACCCAGATCAGCGCGATGCCGACCGCCGAGCGCAGTTTCACCGCCATGTCGCCACTGTCTCACCTTCACGGCGACACGGCACCGCACGGCGTACCGTGCTGTCGTGGCGAGCATCCTGTTGATCGAGGACGACAACGGCATCCGCTCTGCGATCACCCGGGCGCTGACCGACCTGGGCCACGCCGTCACCACGAGCAACCGTGGCATGTCCGGGCTGGAGTCCGCAGTCGACAACCCACCTGACGTCGTGCTCCTCGACCTCGGGCTGCCGGACATTGATGGCCTGCAGGTTCTGGCGATGCTTCGGGCGGTCAGCAAGGTGCCGGTCATCATCATCACCGCACGCGACGACGACGCGGACATGGTCCGGGCCCTGGATGGTGGCGCCGATGACTACGTCGTCAAGCCGTTCGGGATCGAGCAGGTCGAAGCACGCCTCCGCGCGGTCCTTCGCCGCAGCGGCTCGAAGGTCGCCCAGGGTCCCTTGGTCGTGGGCGGTCTGACGATCGACCCGCGAACGCGCCTGGTCAGCCTCGACGGGCTGCCGATTGACCTGTCGCGCAAGGAGTTCGACCTCCTGCTGGCCCTGGCGCTGCGGCCCGGAGAGGTGGTGACCAAACGGGAGCTGCTGGCGGACGTGTGGCACCAGAGCTATGGGGGAGGCGACCGGACTGTCGACGTGCACCTGTCCTGGTTGCG
>DHJN01000162.1:12415-25383 GCA_002404345.1 Actinobacteria bacterium UBA4719
AGGGGTCGGGCACCGTGTCGGGCGGCCATTGATGCGTCGTCAGATCTCACTGCTTGTGGCCGCCACGACATCGGCTGTCATCCTCGCTTTCCTGATCCCACTGGCACTGCTGGTGCGGACTCTTGCCGAGGACCGTGCGGTCGCGGGTGCCAGCCAGGAGGCGCAGGGCGTCGCGACTCTGGTCGCCGGGGTGAGTGACGAGAGCCAGCTGCGGGACCTGGTGGGTCTGGTCGACCAACGGTCGTCGCGGGCGACGTCCATCCTGCTGCCGGACGGGACGCTGATCGGCACGGCCCCACCGCAGCTGGAAACCGAGACGGTATCGCGCGCGCGTGGCGGTGAGGCGTTCACGCTCGTGGGTGACGATGGTGCACAGGTTGTGGTGCCGGTCGTCACCGGACGTGGCACGGTGGTCGTGCGGACGGCGGTCACCGCCGACGATCTGCGCCAGGGGGTGTTCGCCGCGTGGCTGACCTTCGCGGGTCTGGGCGCCGTGCTCATGATTCTCGCCGTGGTGGGGGCCGATCGGCTGGGGCGACGGGTCAGCGCCCCCGTCTCGGAGCTCGCCGCCGTCGCGCACCGGTTGCGGGCGGGGGAGCTGGACGCGCGAGCGGTGCCACGCGGACCCGAGGAGACGGTCGAGCTGGGTGCGGCCCTCAACCGACTGGCCGACCGAATCGGTGAGCTGCTGACCGCCGAACGGGAGGCGGTGGCCGACCTGTCGCATCGGCTGCGGACACCGATCACCGCGTTGCGGCTGGACGCAGGGGCCGTCCCTGAGTCGGAGCTTGCAGATCGTCTCCGTGATCACATCGGCCACCTCGAGCGAACGGTGGATGCCATCGTCAAGGATGCCCGGCGGCCGGTCCGCGGCACGTTGGGGCGGTCGTGCGACGCTGCGAGCGTGGTCCGTGACCGGGTCGCCTTCTGGTCCGCGTTGGCGGTCGACCAGGGCCGCGACCTCACGGTCTCCATCCCTTCGACAGAGGCACCGGTGGCTATCGATGCGACGGACCTCGTGGATGTCGTCGATACCCTGGTGGACAACGTGTTTGCGCACACTCCGGACGGGACCGCCTTTGCCGTGTCCCTGACCAGCAGTGATCCGCGGCTGGTCCGGCTCGAGGTCGCTGACTCCGGCCCGGGAGCGGCGAACCCGGAGGTTGCCACCCGTGGGCACAGCACCGCCGACTCCACCGGTCTTGGGCTGGACATCGTTCGCAGGGCCGCGATCGCCGCGGGCGGAGACCTGGTCGTGGCCACGTCTCCGTCCGGCGGCATGCTCGCGGTGGTTACCTTGGGTGTCGCCCAGGGCTGACCTGCCCAGGGCTGACCTGCCCAGGGCCTGAACATGTCAGCTGCGGTCGTTCGTGGCGTGTTCTGCAAGGTCGTTCACGGTTTCTGTGGTGGCGTTGTCGGCATCGTGACCACGGACCTCGGTCGTGTGCTCCCCAGGTTCGGTTGCGTCCGCAGCGTTGGTTGCGTGTTCCGTAGCGTTGTGGTCGCTTGTCTCGATCCCGTGGTCAGACGAGGACCTGGCGGTGTGGGTGCCGGTGCGCTCGAGGTCGATGACGCAGACACCGTGCTCGAGCTCTTTGCCCGCCGCACAGTGGGCGGTGCTGGCGGTGTCTGCCTGGGAGATCGAGGTGGGCGTGGAGGCTGAGGCCGTCGATACGGTGCCGTAGACGGCGGCGCCGGCGACCAGGCCGATGACAGCGCCGCTGAGGATGATGATGTTGGGGCGAAGGGTTTTCATGGTGTGCTCCAGAGTGATGAAGGGCGGGTTCCCCAGGGAGGATTCCCGCCGTCATCGTCACTCGACAAGCCCTATGCGCACCTCGCGAGAACCTCAAACAAAGGTCAAGACGTTCGATCAAGGTCAAGGCGTTTGCCGGCCTTGAGGCTTTCTTAACGTCGATCTGATGTCACCTTTTGGTCGGCGCCCCGATTCTGGGACCTCTCGATCCACAGGAGGTCCCGAATGTCCCGTGACACCGCGTTCCGCGACACCGCGTCCCGCCGCACCGCGTCTCGCGACGCTACGCTCAACATTCTTTCCGGGTTGACGGGTGGAATCACCGCCTTCGCTCTGGTCGGCACCGGTCTGGCGACGGGCCTCGCGGCCGACCACACGGCGCAGACCCAGGCGAAGGCACGGTCCCGCGCACAGGCGGCATATCAGCACACCCGCACCGTTGTCGCCGCTCGGGCCCTGCAAGATGACCTGTCTGTCGCCCAGGTCGAGGCCCAAGCCCAGGCCCAGGCCCAGGCCCAGGCACAGGCCCAGGCCCAGGCCCAGGCCCAGGCCCAGGCCCAGGCCCAAGCTCCATCGCCCGTGCCGGCGCAGCCGTCCGACGTTCCGCCTGCTCCCTCGGCCGCATCATGATGGCGACCCGGCAAGCCGGAGCCACCCGAAGCTGCGGGACCGCGACCTGGCGAGCTCTCGGCACCTACGTCCATCTCTCGACCGCAGAGGCGACGGCACTGGAGCCGGCCCGTCAGACCGCCGTCCGGCTGCTGGCCGACGTGGACCGCACCTGTAGCCGCTTTCGCCAGGACTCCGACCTCGTCCGAGCGAACGCCGGCGCCGGGTCGTGGACAAAGGTCGACCCGCTGCTGGTTCAGGCGATCCGCGCGGCCATGGACGCGGCAGCCCAGACCGATGGCCTGGTGGACCCCACCCTCGGCCACGCACTGGTTGCCGTCGGCTACGACCGCGACCTGTCGATGCTCCTCGCTGCCTCCGCCGACCCCGCCGGGGTTCCCGTACCGGCCCACATCGGTGCCTGGCAGGAGATCCTGCTGGATCCCGCTGGAGCGGTCAGAGTGCCGTCCGGGTGCGCCCTGGACCTGGGTGCAACGGCCAAGGCGTGGGCTGCCGACCTGATCGCGAACTCCATTGCGGCGAACTCCATGGCGGCAGTGGCTAGTGCCGCAGTGGCTAGTGCCCCAGACCGCGCCGTGGGGCAGCCCGCACTCGAGAAGTCTGCTTCGACTGTGGTGATCAGCCTGGGCGGCGACGTCGCCGTCGCGGGCGGCGGTTGGCCGGTGGCCGTCAGCGAGACCATCGATGACTCCGCCGGTGCCGAGACCGTGCACCTGCCGTATGGCGGGTTGGCCACCTCCAGCACGGCTGCGCGAAGGTGGATCCGCGGAGGCGTCATACGCCACCATCTGCTTGACCCGCGCACGGGTGAGCCGACCCGGGGACCGTGGCGCACCGTCACGGCCACCGGTGCGACCTGCCTGGCGGCGAACACCGCCAGCACGGCGGCAGTCGTGCTGGGCGACCTGGCCGTTGGCTGGCTGACCGCCCGTGACATTCCGGCCAGGCTGGTCGACACGGCGGGCCGGATCTTGCGTACCCCTCGCTGGCCCGAGCCGGAGGTGACGTTATGACCGACCCCATGCTGTGGTTCGCCAACCGCGGAACCGGCTTCGTCATGCTCGTGCTGCTGACCCTGGCGACGATGCTCGGGGTGCTCTCGACGGCCCGGATGAGCACGCCGCTCTGGCCGCGGATGCTGACCCAGGGTCTGCACCGCAATGTCTCACTGCTGGCCGTCACCTTCCTGGCCGCGCACGTCGTCACGGCGGTGCTCGACTCCTTCGTCGACATCCGCTGGTGGCAGGCGTTCGTGCCGTTCAGCGGAACCTACAAGCCACTGTGGCTGGGCTTCGGGGCCCTTGCCCTCGACCTGCTCGTCGCCGTCACGGCGACCAGCGTGCTGCGCCACCGGATGTCACACCGGCCATGGCGCGCCGTTCACGTCCTCGCCTACGCAGCCTGGGGTCTGGGCCTCATCCACGGGCTGGGGATCGGCACCGACTCCGCCACGGTGTGGGGCGCGGCGTTGACCTACGGCTGCCTGGCAGCAGTGTTCGTGGCCGTTCTTGTACGCCTTGGTCTGCTCGCCCGGTCAACGGTGGCGACCCGATGACCGCGGTCGCAACGGCTTGCCCACCCGCCGTCCGTCAGGGCGGCGGACCCGTCCCCGTAGTGTCCGAAGGTCCGGCTCTGCTCGCCGGGATCGCGCAGGGTCCCGGCCTGGCGGCCCACCTCAACCGGCTCGGGCCGGCTCCCAGGCCAAGCCTTGGCGCGCTGGTTGACATGGCCCGCGATGTGGACCTGCGCGGACGCGGAGGTGCCGGATTCCCCTTTGCCACCAAGCTCTCCGCGGCTGCCCGTCGCAGGGCCGTGGTGGTGGTGAATGCCTCGGAGGGGGAGCCCGGGAGCCACAAGGACGCTGCCCTGATCAGCTGTGCGCCGCACGTCGTCCTGGACGGGGCGGCGGCCGTGGCCCGTGCGCTGCGCACCCAGGAGGTCCACATCGTCGTGTCGTCGGAGCACCCGTCCCTGCGGCGCGTCGTCGAGAAGGCGTTGCGTGAGCGGGTCACCGCCGGTGAGTGCCTGGACCTGCGGCTGCACGATGCAGCACCGCGGTTCGTTGCGGGTCAGGCCCAGGCGGTGTTGCAGCTTCTGGCTGGTCGCGAGAACCTGCCGGTCACGGCGTGGCAGCCGGAGGCCGTCAGCGGGCACCGGGGGCGACCGACCTTGCTGTCCAATGCGGAGACGTTCGCGCAGATCGGGCACCTGGTCCGGGTGGGGTCAGCGGGCTATGCCGCGCACGGTACGGCCGGTGAGCCGGGCACTACGTTGGTGACCCTGCGGGGCGACGGCTGGGCTCCGGAGGTTCGTGAGGTCGCTCATGGCACGCCACTGGCGGACCTCCTGGACGAGGCCGAGACGAGCCGGCCGCTGCTGCTCGGCGGCTACCACGGCACCTGGCTCAGGCCGGCTCAGCTGCGCGGGATGACTGTATCCCGTAGCGCCATCGCGGCAGCCGGGGCGACGCTCGGCGCCGGCGTGATGTTGCCTCTGGCGCAGGGCAGGTGTCCGCTGGTGCGGACGGCAGAGCTGGTCGAGTACCTGGCCGGACAGAGCGCGCGGCGGTGCGGTCCCTGCCTCAACGGGCTGCCCGCCATGGCCGAAGCGGTCCGGGCGCTGGTCCATGGTGAAGGCTCGGTTCGCCGGGTCGAGGAGCTGTGCGGGCTCGTCGTTCGTCGCGGCGCCTGCGCGCACCCGGACGGGACGGCGCGCCTGGTGGCCTCGATGATGCAGCGCTTCCCGGCGGAGGTTCAGGCGCACTCAGTCGGCACATGTCGCAGGGGCCGGGAGGTGTCTGGATGAGCGAGCATCAGCTACGGGTCGACTGGCCGGCCTGCAAGGGGCACGGACTGTGCGCCGAGCTCCTGCCCGAGGTGATCAGCCTTGACGAGTGGGGCTACCCGATCGTGCACGAGCCGGTAAAGGGCGAGGTCCTCGCGATGGCGAGACGCGCGGTCAAAGCTTGCCCAACGCTGGCCCTACGCCTCACCCTGCCCGCTTAGGCGCCACAGAAACAGCACGGCCCCTCGATACTAACGACGAACCCCAGGCGCGGTGCGCGACTCGGCAAAGTCTGGGTGTTCTCGGCACAGGCCACGAGGTGTGCCAAGTGCACCCAGCCTTTGCCGCGACGTTGCTGGCGGTATGCCGGGCGGCCGCTACCTGGTCAACGCGCCCGAGGTCGAGCCGGTCGTCGCGCTGCATGCTCGCGTTGGGTGCGCCCATGTCGGCAAACCTAGGGACCGCGCTCATGATTGAGTGGCAAACCTAAAATCGCGGCTCCGCCGCGCCTAGCCTTCTAGGGACCGCGCTCATGTTGGGCGGGTTCACGCGCTCCACCTCATCCGTTCGGCATCGAAGGCCGCGCGCCGGTCGGCTCGCACGGTGGCGATCTCACCGGCGTTCGCGTTGGTCAGCGCCGCCACCTCCTGGACCGAAAACGTCGCCGGGCGCATGACGAGGTCAGCCCGCCCGGCCTTGATCTCGGCGCGCTGATGGGCCAGCTCCTCAGTGCTGACCGGGGTGAACCGCAACCGGTCGAACTGCCGCAGCAGCCACGGCTGCTCGTCGCCCCCGGACATCCGCCAGATCGGCACGGTCCGGCCGACCAGCTGGTAGCCGTCGGGGCCTTCCATGCCGTACACGCACAGGTAGATCCCGCCGATACCGACGGCGTTCTGCGGGGTCCACGTGCGGGCCGGGTTGTACTTCGTGGTGACCAACCGGTGCCGTGGGTCTATCGGCACCGCGACTGGGGCGCCGAGGTAGACGTCACCCAGACCGATCACCAGGTAGGTCGCCGCGGCCACGATGTCGAAGACCTCCGATCGCGCGCTGAGGTCGTTGACCCGGCGGATGAACTCGACGTTGTCGGGACACCAGGGGGCGTCGGGACGAACCGAGGCGGCGTAACGGCGCATGGCCTGGTGTGTCTCGGGGTGGTCGAACGCGATCGGCAACGTCACCTCGCGCACCGTCAGGGTGACGGTGGCAGGGTCGTCCAGGGACGCGGTCAGACTCGCCAGGTGATCGGCGAGCCGGCTCAGCGCGATCCGGGAGTCATCGACGGCGACGAGCAGTGACCGGACGCCCTCGACGATCTCGGTGACCCCGCCGGGCCGGTTGCTCCGCAGCGCCTGGGCGAGCAGGTGGATCCACACCCGCACGCACAGGTCGAGCTCGGCCTCGCCGGCTTCGACCAGCAAGTGCCTGTCCCCCGAGCGACGGATGCTGTATGCCGGTGAGCCGGTGTCCGCTTCGCGCACCACCATGGCGTCTGGCCGAGCCGAAGACGCGACCGGTGGGGGCGCGGCTGATGGCGACGTGACCGGTGGCGACGCGACCGGTGGGGGCTTCGAAGTTGGTTTCCCGCGTCCCCGCTGGATCGCGAACGCTTGGGCCACGGCGGCGCGTGGGTCGCTCAGCCGCCTACGACGCGCCGCCATCGCGGCGTCGGCGACCTGGGGTGTCGTCGGCACCAGCCGCAGCTGATCCCCGGGTCTGAGCTGGCCGACCTTCCACCGGTCGGCGCCGATGACCACGGCCGGTACGACGAAGCCGCCGAGACTGGGGCCGTCCTTGCCGACAATGACGGCGGTGTCGCCGGTGAGCATGATGCCGCCAACCGGGTAGGCCGAGTCGTGCAGGTTGGACGGGTGCAGTCCTGCTTCACCACCGTCGACTCGTGCCCACCCAGGGGCGGGGCCGATGAGCCGCACCCCGGTCCGGTCGGCGCGATGATCCACCTGCCACTGGGCCGCGAAGAAGTCTTCGATCCCGCCTTCGGTGAAGTGGTCTGGCGCGCCGTGCGGCCCGGGGATCACCCGCAGCGCCCAGCTGTTCGTCAGTGCCGGCAGGACTGAGCTGACCTCGACCGGTGAGGTCAGGTTCTCGGTGCTGTCGATCACGATCTCGTCCCCGGCAGCAAGCGGTCGGCCTTCCATCCCGCCGAAGCCGCCGAGGATGAACGTCGAACGGCTGCCGAGAACCCGGGGCACGTTCAGGCCGCCAGCGACGGCGAGGTAGCCGCGCATACCCGGTCCATCGAGCGGGCCGACGTCCAGTACGCCGCCGGCCGGCACCCGAAGGACAGCGCCGACGGCGACCGGGCGACCGTCGAGGTGCGCCGCAGGAACCGCTCCGGTCAGGGCGAGCAGCGTGGGCCGGTCGAAGCGCAGCACCGGCCCGCGGACGACGCATTCCAGCCCGGCGGCGGTCGGGGGGTTGCCCACCGCGGCGTTGGCCAGCGCCATCGAGAGCTCGTCGAAGGCCCCTGAGGGTGGCACCCCGACATCCCACAGGCCGCTCCGGCCGTCGACGTCCTGCACCGTGGTCTGCACCCCGGGCGCGACCACTGTCATGTTTGCGGCCGTCCCGCCGACAGCCTTCATGACCAGGTCCCGAGTAGCTGAACCGGGGTGGGGTCCCAGCCGTTGCACGGGTTGTTCAGCTGCGGGCAGTTCGAGATCAGCAGGAGTATGTCGCGGCTGGCCGTCAGCTCGACATACCTGCCGGGAGCCGACAGGCCGTCCTCGAAGCGCAGATCGCCTTGCGGCGTCACCGGCACGTTCATGAAGAAGTTGATGTTGTGCCCAAGCTGTCGCTGGCCGATACCAGCCGGGGCGCCGTACCGGAGGAAGGTCTGGCGGCAGGCGTGCTGGTGTCGGGTGCGTTCGCCATACCGGATGACGTTGCTTTCCTGGGAGCAGGCGCCACTGATGGTGTCATGGCGCCCGCAGGTGTCATCGGTGATGACCGCGAGCTCATCCAACCGGCTGGACAGCAGCCGCGACCCGGTGGTCAGGTACACCGCTGCCTGCTCGCGGACCGTGTCGAAGGCTGAGTACCGGTTGTCGACGTCGCGCGCGTCGTAGAGCAGGGTGTCCACGGCCTGGTTGCCGAGCAGGTCCACGATCCGCAGGCGGCCGCCTGCCGGAACCCTGATCAGGGCCCCGTCGCCGGCTTCGACGACGAGATCCACGGCGACGAGATCCACGGCGACGAGATCCACCGCGACGAGATTCACGGTTCCGGGTATGCCGCGCATGGTGGTCACGCGAACACCCTCTTGGTCTGCTCGAGCGCCCGGGCGCTCTCGGGGCGGAACTGCGCGGGCTCGTCGTTCGGCGCCGGCGGCGCAGCGACCGCGACCGCCACCCGTACGCCAGCCGAGGTGTCGACGTCGGTGTCGTTCATCGGATGTGCGGTTGCGGCGGCGATCATCAGCAGATCCTGTTCGGTGCGCAGGCTGACGGTGTCCCCGGCCTGCGCGTGGCCGGGCACGAACCGCAGTCGGGCCCGCTCGTCGATCGCGACCTTGCTGAAGAAGTTGACGCAGCCGTGCAGATCGGCGTCGCCGAGACCGTGCTTGTCCAGCTCAATGATCAGGTCACTGCGGTTTGGGCCGCTGCGGTGTGGGCCACTGCGGTTCGTGCCAGTGGACTTCGTTCCATTGCCGTTCATGTCATTGCGGGACTGGTCCTGGGCAAAGCCGGTCAACGCGTCGTGCCAGTCCAGACTCGACTCGACCACCGACGCCAGGGCCAGCCCGCGGTCGGACATCAGCACCATGGGCACTCGGATGCAGGCACTCATCTGGGCCTTCAGGGTGTCGGGGACGTTCAGACGGTCCAACCGGTCGGATCCGATCAGCAACACCGACAGGTTGGCTCCGTGGCCGAGCGCGGTCAGCGTGATCAGCCGTCCGGCGCGGACCGGCGTCGACCAGGCGGACCCGCCGGGGATGTCGTGGCGGTACAAAGTCATGGCTCAGCCCAGCTCAGCGGTGGCGGTGGAGGTCGCGATCGGGCTGCCGATGGTGGCAGCGATGGTGGCAGCGACGGTGGCAGCGACGGTGGCAGCGACGGGGGAGTGGCCGATGCTGGCGAAGTACTTCTTTCGCAGCAGCAGGAACGCGAACGCCCCGGTCACCAGCACCAGTGCCAGGACGATCTCCGCCGAGTATTGGAGGTACCAGCCCTCGCCGGCCGGGTCGTACACCTCAGCCCTCGGCCAGGCCAGGTTCACGACCATGAACATGCCGCACACTGAGGCCGGCAAAGCGGCTGACGATTGTGCGGTCATCGGCGTGCTCCCCAAGGGGACGGGCCCGAGCACGCGGACGTGCTCGGGCGGACTGGCCTCCCGGGCTTTTATCCCGCCGTGGAGCAATGTCACGCCGATGTGACACCGCTTGCATCTCTCGGACCAGTCCCCCTGCGGAAGGGGCGGAACCCTAGACGCGCCCCGCCTGGTCAGCGGGTCATGATCAGTAAAGCCAGGCACCGTTTCGCATCAACTGCGGCACCGTAACTTCTGGGTTAAGAAGCCCTCACATTTGCGTCGACGACCGCTTTTCCGGGACCGTTAACGCGGCGTCGGCAGGACGGTGCCCGTCCAGGTGGGAACGCGCCATCGTCGCGCAGCGGCGGCTCCTGAGGACTGTGGCTGAAAGCTCACGTTCACCGTCACCGGCATGCGCACCTTCATTGCCCGACAGGACTGACACTCCTCGTGCCTGTGGGCCTTCCGCGGTCTTCGACAACAGTGCGGTGTCGCGCTGAAAGGGCCTCGAACGTTTCCGGGTTCGCCGTGACGGTGCTACTGCGACAGAGCAGACAAACACACAGGTATGCCGACTCCGTTGCCGGCGGCGTAGTCACGGACCTCATGCAATGTTTCAGAACGTGACGACACGCGCCCGTGTGAGTCCCTGTTCGGCGAAGTCATTCCAATAGAGGTCCCGCGTTACCACCGGAACGCCGAGCCGCTCGACGATGGCCAGAATCAGCCCATCAGCCAAGGACAGGGTCGACGTGGACCCAGTTGTCGAGCCAGATGGGCTGGGGTTGGCGACAGAGCTCTCCAGCAGCTCGGCGCAGCGGATCAGGTCGTCGTCTTTGGGATGAACGACCAACATTCCCTGCCCCTTCAACGTCGCCCCGATCTGCGCTGGGGAACTGACGTTGCCTTTGGCTCGGGCTCGCTTGATGACTTCAGTCAGGACCGGTCCAGGAAGGAGCGGTTCGGCTCCGGGGCTGTGCAGCATCTTCTCGACGCTCTGCCACCGCGGCTCTTGCAGGACCCACGTCAGGACGGTGGAGGAGTCCAGAGCGAAGGCAGTCACCCGACCAGGCCCACGGCTGCCATGAGGTCAGCCGCGACCTTGTCGTCGCTGCGCTGATCGGGCTTCGCGGACGACCGCAGGTTGGACGCAACTCGACGCTGGTTTTGAGCTTCGACATCCCGATCGTGACCACGCGCCGCACGGACCTCGGCGACTGAATCGCCAGCATCCCCGCCGTGGTTGTTGGCCCAAAGCGCGACCGCCAGCGTGCGTGGGCTGACCACACGCACCTGCCCGTCCTCAAGGACGAACCTGACGCGACCACCGCCTGCAACCTCCAGGGCGCGGCGGACCTCGACGGGGATCACGACCCGCCCCTCGGGGCTGACCTTTGTGTCCCACTCCATCGCGTCCTCCACGCGTTCTGCCATTCGATCATAATATGGCAAACCATCCGCATATGCCATATGACAACAACCTGGCAATCCCGCCTGGCCTGGCCGGTGGCGAACATGCCGGCAACTGTGACCCGTGGAGATCCATCCGCTTGTGCTCATCACATGCCGGAGCCTGCCATCGACCACCAACAGGGCACCCGCGTTCGGAAGATCCCGAAGTCGACTCCGTAGCCGGCCGCTTTCCCTCGCCCGCCTCTGGCCACTAGCCCTATAGCTTGCGCGCGATGGTCAGCCCGTCGAATGCCGTCAGTACCATGGCCTCGACCCGGTTGTCGCCAGCCACTTTGTCGTTGAACGCCCGAATCGCGATGGTGTCGTCATCGGTGACGGTCGCCTCGATGACCCTGCCGCTCCACAACACGTTGTCGACCAGCAGTACCCCACCGGGGCGGACGCGAGGGACCAGCTCGTCCCAGTAGTGGCCGTAGCCGGTCTTGTCGGCATCGATGAACACCAGATCAAGGACTGCCTCATGCGGCAAGGCGCGCAGCGTCTCCAGAGCGGGCGCGATGCGTAGCTCGATGCGGTCACCCAGACCGGCCTCCTCCCAGGCACCGACGCCGATGGCTGTCCACTCGGCGCTGATGTCGCAGCACAGCAGGGAGCCGCCCTCGGCCAGGCCGCGAGCGATGCCGGTGTACAACGTCGTCTGCTGGCCAACTGCCGTGGCCGGCGGCGTAGTCACGGACCTCGTCAGTCACCTTGAAGTTACGCATCCTCCAACAGTGGTGCGCCGGACCCTCGTCCGCCCGTGAGGAGACGTCCGCTCGATGCTGGTCGTATGGCGCCCCGCGCGATCGTCCTCCTCGCCAACCTCGACCCTGGCGTCGCGTCGCGGACGGTCGCAGCCCTCGCCTGAGTCATCGGCGCTCCGTCTCCTTGGGGTGGCCGGGTTCACAGCGTTCCAGCAGCACCCGACCGGCGGTCTTGGCTCCCGGTGTCAGGACGACGAAGTACCAGATCCGTCCGCCGTTGGTGATCTTGTACTGCCAGCGCTCCAAAGTCTGCCCGTCGTAACTGCCGGTCGAGAAGTCTGCTTTGAGCCGATAGAGCCGCTCGTCTTCGAGCATGGGTGCAGTGGTGAGCCGGTCCCACGCATCGACGGTGGCGTTGCGGGCGACGGCAAGGCAATCTCGCCATCCTTTCTGTGCCGAGCGCGTCGCGAACTCGACCATGAACTCCGCCCTCTTGTGGGGTCGTGGTGCCCCCCGCGCTGTGCTCACTCATTGGTCCGCGGGTTGACAACTGCGGCTGGCCGGCTCAAGGGCTCGAGATCCGAACCGTCTGATGTGAGATGCGGGTTGGCATACGCCTCGGCCGTGGACTGCCAGGCGTTGAGCGCGATCGTAAGTCGGTCGAACCTTCCGACGGACGCGCAAGCGCGTGTCGTGCGCAGGAACTCATCGACGAAGTCCTTCTGGAACTTCGAAGGCAGGAAGGCGATCCAGGGGAAGGGGTCTGCAAGGCGGTCGACGAGGCGCTCGCAGGCGTCGTCATCGAGGGAGGCAGCGATCAGCTGGGCGAGGGCGGAGAGGGTGTCGCTCTCCGCCTGGGCCGTACGCGCCTTGGACAGCCTCAGCGGTTCGGCGTCCCGACGCGTGAGAAGGACATCGCCATGCTCGAGCCGCTCTATGACCTCGTTGGGGGTGCGCAGAAGCGCGCTGAAGGTGGCCGTCGTCGTCATATTCAGAAGTTTATCTGAACTGTCAACCGTGGGGGGAAATTCGCTTGTCAACATCACCTGCGGGAGCCTGCCATCGACTACCGACAGGCCCACCTCAGGCGCGGCCGGCAACGGAGTCGGCATACACTGGCGGTTCGTGCCCGCCGACGCACGCGTTCAGGGCCACATGACCTTCAGTATCTTGGCCTGGACTCCTGAGCGCGGCCCGGCGCGGGCAGGCAGGGTACACCCAGGTATGCCGACTCGGTCGCCGACTCCGTCCCCGGCCGCCCGACGGGCGCTGGCCCTATAGCTTGCGCGCGATGGTCAGCCCGTCGAATGCCGTCAGTACCATGGCCTCGACCCGGTCGTCGCCAGCCACTTTGTCGTTGA